>CAIWDF010000196.1 GCA_903911435.1 uncultured Bacteroidota bacterium | reverse complement strand
TTATGCCCTCCGCTATATCGCAGGACATGCTACTAAAAACTTTTATGCCCTTCGATATATCGCAGGACATGCCACTAAAAACTTTTATGCCCTCCGCTATATCGCAGGACATGCTACTAAAAACTTTTATGCCCTTCGCTATATCGCAGGAGGTGTTCTTCGCCCCTTCGGGATTGCCTATTCGCTATTCGCTATTGCCTTGCTTACAACTTCCCAACTTTAAACACTCCAACTAACATATTCTTCTTACTTTTATCCACCCTAAAAAAACGAATAACCAAATGGAAGAACCAACAAAAAAACTTTTTTTGCTCGATGCGTTTGCATTAATCTATCGTGCTTATTTTGCGTTTAGCAACAATCATCGTATCAATTCCAAAGGCCTCAATACCTCGGCAGTGTTTGGTTTTACCAATACCTTGCTCGATGTGTTGAAAAAAGAAAAGCCTACGCATATAGCGGTGGTGTTCGACACACCCGAACAAACGGTTCGGCACATAGAGTTTGCCGATTACAAAGCGCATCGCGAGGAAATGCCCGAAGACCTGCGCACTGCCATACCTTATATTATAAAAATAATTGAAGGGTTCAACATACCGGTAATTAAAAAAGCAGGCTACGAGGCCGATGATGTGATAGGTACTTTGGCCAAAATGGCCGAGAAAAAAGGTTTTGTTACCTATATGATGACTCCCGACAAAGACTATGGTCAGCTGGTAACCGACAAAATATTCATGTACAAACCTGCACGCCTTGGCAATGGTGCCGAGGTAATGGGTGTTGCCGAAATTTGCAAAAAATGGGACATACAACAGGTGGAACAAGTGATAGACATACTTGGCCTCATGGGCGATGCTTCGGATAACATACCCGGCATACCTGGTGTAGGCGAAAAAACAGCGATACAACTTATAAAAGACTTTGGAAGCATTGATAATTTGTTGAAGAACACCGATAAATTAAAAGGAAAACTAAAAGAAAAAGTAGAGTTAAATACCGAAAAAGCCATACAATCGAAATGGTTGGCAACCATCATTTGCGATGTACCGGTGGAACTGAACGAAGAAGCGCTTTTGCTTGAAGAACCTAACAAAGAAGCCTTGCGAGAATTGTTTGCCGAGCTCGAATTTAGAAACTTGGCCGATAAATTGTTCAACACCAACGCTGCTGCTCCTGAGACGGAAAAACCTGTGATGCGCGAAAAGCCAAAAGCAAAACCGGTAAAGTCGAATCCCAATCAAGGCGACCTTTTCGGACAAGCGGAAGAAACATCGGATGCGGCCATAGAGGAGGAGATGAATGATGAATTGGGCGAAACATCAACCCAAAGCGAAGAGCAAACCATAGGGCAAGTAGCTACCCTGTCCGACACTCCGCATACTTATTATTTGATAGATACTTCGGAAAAAAGAGAACAACTCATTCAGCAATTATCAGCTCAGCCTTGCATTTGTTTCGATACCGAAACTACAGGGTTGGATGCGCACAATGTAGAATTAGTAGGCATGTCATTTGCCTATCAAACCTCCGAAGCCTATTATGTTCCAGTTCCGGCCGATGCTGCCCAAGCACAAGAATTAGTGAATGCATTTAAACCATTGTTCGCCAACCCCAACATCATGAAGGTTGGTCAAAACATTAAATACGATTTATCGGTTTTGAAATGGTATGGAGTAGAAATCAAAGGTCAACTATTCGATACCATGGTAGCGCATTTTCTCATTCAGCCCGAAATGCGCCACAACATGAACGTGCTAGCCGAAACCTATCTGCATTATTCGCCAGTATCGATAGAAACATTGATAGGTAAAAAAGGAAAAGACCAAACCTCCATGCGCGATGTTCCGTTGGAAGAAATAAAAGAATATGCAGCCGAAGATGCCGACATCACGCTTCAACTCAAAAACAAATTTGAGCCCATGCTTGCTCAAACCAATACTACAAAGCTGTTTCAAGAAATTGAGATTCCGCTCATCCCTGTGTTAGCGGCTATGGAAGCCGAAGGAATAGCCCTCGACAAAAATGCATTGAAAGAAATATCGGAAGAACTTGCGAAAGACATACTTACAGCAGATGACGAGATTCAGAAACTTGCCGGAACACCTTTTAATATTTCATCGCCCAAACAAGTTGGCGAAATATTGTTCGAGGTGCTCAAAATAGTGGAGAAACCAAAGAAAACCAAAACCGGACAATACGCCACAGGCGAAGACGTGCTGTCGAAGTTGGCAAGCAAACACGAGATTGTGAGCAAAATTTTGGATTACCGCGAACTAGTGAAGTTGAAAAACACCTATGTAGATAGCTTGCCTTTGCTGGTCAATCCACGTACGGGACGAATACATACTTCGTACAATCAGGTGGTAGCTGTTACGGGCAGGTTAAGTTCTGATAATCCCAACCTTCAGAACATACCTATTCGCACCGCACGAGGCAGAGAAATACGCAAAGCATTTATTGCTCGCGATGAAAACCACATCCTCCTTTCTGCCGATTATTCACAAATAGAATTGAGAATAATTGCCGAACTGAGCAAAGACCAAGGAATGCAAGAAGCCTTTCTTTCGGGGCAAGACATACATAAGGCTACTGCTGCCAAAGTGTACAACGTTTCGCTTGACGAAGTAAGTTCGGATATGCGTAGTAGAGCCAAGATGGTTAACTTCGGTATCATCTATGGCATCTCCGCTTTTGGTTTAGCCGAACGATTGAACATTCCTCGAAAAGAAGCAGCCGAAATCATCGAAAACTATTTCTTGAAATATCCTCGCATCAAAGCTTATATGGACGAGAGCATCAACCTTGCTCGCGAAAATGGATATGTAGAAACCATCATGGGCAGACGAAGGTACCTGCGCGATATCAATTCGAACAACCACACCGTGCGTGGTTTTGCCGAGCGCAATGCAATTAATGCTCCTATACAAGGTAGCGCAGCCGATATGATAAAAATAGCAATGATCAATATTCAGCAAGATTTTACCACCATGAATATAAAATCGAAAATGCTACTTCAGGTGCACGATGAATTGGTGTTCGATGTATGGAAGGAAGAACTTGAACAAGTGAAACCGATTATCAAAAACCGCATGATGAATGCCATTCCAGGATTAACCATACCTATGGAAGTAGGAATGGGAACGGGTGTAAACTGGCTCGAAGCTCATTAATAATGTATAGCTAAAAAAAGAAGAGGCTGCTTTGGTATAAAGCAGCCTCTTCTTTTTTAATGGATATCTAATTACTAACTACCACATGCTTCACAATCGTCTTTGTTGTCGATAGAACAAGTAATCTGTGCAATCTTTTCTGCTTCTAACAAAGCTTGACGGTCGGCAGCCAATTGTTGTTGGCGCTCAAGCACAAGGGTATCTTCGTTGCCCAATACTTCTGGCACTTCTTTAGCTACTGATGTGTCTACAGTAAATTTAATGGCATCAGCTGCAGCTTTTGTTCTTAGGTAATACATTCCTGTTTTTAAACCTGCTTTCCAACCATAAAAATGCATCGAAGAAAGTTTAGCAAAGTTGGCGTCTTGCACAAACAAGTTCATAGATTGCGATTGACAGATATACGCACCACGGTCGGCAGCCATATTGATAATGACTTTCTGAGAGATTTCCCAAACGGTTTTATACAACGCTTTAATATTATCGGGTATTTCAGGAATATTCTGAACAGAACCATTAGCAATAATGATTTTGTTTTTTAATCCATCATTCCATATACCTAGCTTTACAAGGTCTTTCAATAAGTGTTTATTCACAATTGCAAATTCACCCGACAATACTCTGCGAGCATAAATATTCGAAGTGTATGGTTCGAAACATTCGTTATTACCTAGTATTTGCGAGGTACTAGCAGTTGGCATCGGAGCAAGCAATAAACTATTGCGCACACCATGTTTTATTACTTCCTCTTTCAATACATCCCATTCCCAACGTGGCGATGGAGTTACACCCCACATGTCGAACTGAAATATTCCTTTCGAAACCGGTGAGCCAACGAAAGTTTCGTAAGGACCTTCTTGTATCGCCAAATCTTTACTAGCTGTCATTGCAGCATAATAAATGGTTTCGTGTATTTCTTTATTCAACTGAATGGCTTCAGGAGAATCGAATGGATAACGAAGCAAAATAAATGCATCAGCCAGACCTTGCACTCCTATTCCTATTGGGCGATGACGCATGTTCGAATTGCGTGCCTCGGCCACTGGGTAATAGTTACGGTCGATAATCTTATTCAAGTTTTTGGTGATAGCAATGGTTACTTCGAATAATTTTTGATGGTCGAATTTTCCTCCTTCCACAAAACGAGGCAATGCGATGGAGGCAAGGTTACACACCGCTATTTCATCAGGCGCTGTGTACTCCATTATTTCGGTACACAGGTTCGATGATTTGATGGTTCCTAAGTTTTGTTGATTGCTTTTTCCGTTACATGCATCTTTGTACAACATATAAGGGTTTCCTGTTTCTATTTGCGAGTCAATAATAGCAGTCCATAGTTCACGCGCTTTTATTGTTTTGCGAGCACGGCCTTCCGTTTCATATTGAGTGTATAATTTCTCGAATTCGGCTCCCCAACATTCCGATAAGCCGGGTGCTTCGTTCGGGCAAAATAAAGACCATTCACCGTTTGCTTCCACACGTTTCATAAATAAATCGGGAGTCCATAAAGCGGTAAACAAATCGCGGGCACGTGCTTCTTCCTTACCAGTATTCTTTCGTAAATCTAGAAACTCAAAGATGTCGGCATGCCATGGTTCGATATAAACTGCAAACGAACCTTTTCGTTTTCCTCCACCTTGGTCAACGTAACGAGCGGTGTCGTTGAATACGCGCAACATGGGAATAATTCCATTCGAAGTGCCATTTGTTCCTCTGATGTACGAGCCAGTAGCACGTACATTGTGAATACTCAAGCCAATTCCTCCTGCACTTTGCGAAATTTTAGCACATGATTTTAAGGTATCATAAATTCCATCAATGCTGTCCTCTTTCATGGTTAATAAGAAACAAGAAGACATTTGAGGCTTAGGAGTACCTGCGTTAAACAAAGTAGGAGTAGCATGTGTAAACCAGCGTTCACTCATTAAATTATACGTTTCGATAACCGATGCAATATCGTCTTTGTGAATGCCCACCGATACACGCATAATCATGTGCTGAGGACGTTCGGCTACCTTGCCATTTATTTTTAATAAATACGAACGTTCTAGTGTTTTGAATCCAAAGTAATCATAACCAAAATCCCTATCATAGATGATGGTTGAATCAAGTTCTTGTGCATTCTTTTGTATTATTTCAAATACATCATCAGCAATTAACGGTGCTTTTTTTCCTGTTTTAGGGTCCACAAATTGATACAAAGCTTCCATCGTTTTCGAGAACGATTTGTTAGTGTTTTTGTGAAGGTTAGAAACTGCTATGCGGCTCGCTAATAATGCATAGTCGGGGTGTTTTGTTGTCAACGAAGCGGCAGTTTCGGCAGCAAGATTATCCAATTCAATGGTGGTTACTCCTTCATATATTCCTTCGATCACCTTCATGGCAACATTAATAGGGTTTACATGATGAGGGTCTAGACCATAACAAAGCTTCTGAATTCGAGCTGTTACTTTATCAAACTTCACCGACTCTCGGTTTCCATCTCTTTTTATTACGTACATTTTTATTTAAGTATTAAGTATTATGTATTATGATTTCTGTTGTTCTTTGATTTTCTTTAGTAATCCAAATGTCATATTCTGAATGTCATTTATTTTCTTTACGGTAATTTCAAGTGTTTCGTTATCTATGTAATCGAGTTTGTTTGCAATAATAAGTTGAGTTTCTAGTTCAAATGAAGATCCAATAGAAATTCCTAAGAAATGGATAAATTCTCCACTTGTATTTCTCCCTGAACCTTCGGCAATATTTGACGGAATAGAAACAGCGCATCTGTTGATTTGTGCAATTAGTCCGAATTTTTCATCTGAAGGAAATCTCCCTGTTATTTTGTACATATCTGCCGCTAAATCTACAGCCTTAGTCCATACGGTTAGTTCTTTAAATTTATGCATTATTAATTATATTTTAAATTCTGTATTTAGTATTTTCGATAAGATCAATTTAAACTGATATTTAAGTTAAGGTTATTTCATAATACATTGTACTTAATACTTTTTTAAAAATCTTCATCTAAAGAAAAGATGTTATCTTCTTTCTTGCCCATAACGCCTGATTTCTGATACTCAGCCACACGTTTTTCGAAGAAATTAGTTTTCCCTTGTAGTGAAATAAGTTCCATAAAATCAAAAGGGTTAATTGCATTGTATGCTTTCTCGCATCCTAATGCCACCAAAAGTCTGTCGGCCACAAACTCGATGTATTGACACATCAATTTTGCGTTCATGCCAATAAGACTCACCGGTAAAGCATCCGATACAAATTCTTTTTCAATTTCCACGGCATTGGTGATAATTGCTGTAACTTGTTCTTTTGGCAATGGGTGGTCTAATTGAGAATAAAGCAGACATGCAAAGTCGCAATGTAAACCTTCGTCACGTGAAATTAATTCGTTCGAAAAAGTTAGACCCGGCATTAATCCACGTTTCTTTAACCAGAATATGGAACAGAAACTTCCGGAAAAGAAAATACCTTCAACGGCAGCAAAGGCAATTAATCTTTCCGCAAAAGTTCCGTTTCCTATCCATTTTATTGCCCACTCGGCTTTTTTACCAACACATGGCAATGTGTCTATTGAATGAAAAAGTCTATCCTTTTCCTTTGGGTCTTTGATATACGAATCGATGAGTAAAGAGTAGGTTTCGGAATGGATGTTTTCCATCATTATCTGAAACCCATAGAAGCATCTCGCTTCTGGGTACTGCACTTCTTTCATGAAGTTGACAGCTAAATTTTCGTTCACGATTCCATCACTTGCAGCAAAAAAAGCAAGCACGTGTTTAATAAAATGTTTTTCGTCTTCGTTTAATTTGTTTTCCCAATCTTGTAAATCAGGGTTCAAGTCAATTTCTTCGGCAGTCCAAAAACTTGCTTCTTCCTTTTTATACATCTCCCATATATCGTGATGTTTAATTGGAAAAAGCACAAATCTGTCTTTATTCTCTTTTAATATTGATTCTTCAGCCATTTTAATTCTATATAATATGTTGTTTGTATCCTTGTTTTTTACCGTATTTCCTTGAAATTTGGGGCTAGAAATCCCTGAAAGCGATATAGCTTTCTGTTCAAATTTTAATAAAGTACAGCTTAGTTAATTAAAGGTGTACAAATGTTCAGAAAAATAATGCACTCGCCAAGCCAATAGAATTAACATTTTCGCCAAGTTATAAACATTGGGTATTAACAATAAAGTGTTGATAAATCATCAATCTCTTTATCTACATGGGATTAGATAAATTGCTAAAAATATTTGAAAAAAAGTGACGAAAAAAGTTGCAGTACTCAAAAAAAATCTTTTTAGAAAACATTGATGTTTTCGAAGGTAATGCCTTATTCGCCTTTAAAATTAAGGGTTTTGGGAAGGCTTATTTTTTCATTTTGTGAGCAAGCTCCAGTTGCTTGTACCAATCCTCTCCATATTTCCTAATTAAGGGTTCGCGAAGGAATTTATAAACGGGCACATCTAGTTTTGCTCCACATTCGCAGGCAGGTTTGCATACCTCCCATTTATGGTAATTTACCGCATCGTAATCCTTGTATTTGGTAATTCGAACTGGGTACAAATGGCAAGAAATGGGTTTCTTCCAACTTACCTTTCCTTCATAATACGCTTTCTCGATTGCGCATTTAGCAATGCCCTCATCAAAATAGGTAAAAGCGCAATGTTTTCCTTTAACTAATGGAGTGGTATAATCACCATCGTCATCAATCACAAACACACCTTGCTTTTCAATTGCTTTCAACCCATCCTTAGGTAAATAAGGTTTTACCTCATCTAGTATATCTTCCATGATCGCAATTTCATCCAAATCCAAAGGTGCTCCCGAATCACCTGCCACACAGCACTCTCCTTTGCAAGCATTTATATCGCAAACGAATTTCTTTTCTAGCAAATGTTCTGAAATAATGGTGTTATCTATGGCTATCATCTTGTATTTTTTATCGCTTATGGTGAGGTGCAAATGTATTCTTTTTTGATGTTGACAATCGAAAATAACTTTCAATGTTATAAAAAGGGACTTAAATAATGCACACAAATTTCGTTCAATGGAAGGACAAGATTAAGAACAATTAAAGAACAGATTTTTGTTTACCTTTGGATTTTATTAATTATTATGAAGCGTATTTTACAGTTATTTCTTGTTATAGTATTCGGAAGCATTAACATCGTTTTTGCTCAAAAGAAAGAAGTGAAATCATCGAAATATGATATTCAAGGCCCATTTTGCAATGGCCTAGCTAAAGTGTGTACCAATCATAAATGGGGTTATATTAAAAAAGATGGAGGTGTAGTGGTCAAACCAAAATACCTTCAGGCTGAAAATTTTGATGAAGGATTGGCGAGAGTGAGAACCATTAAAGGTTGGGGTTTGATTGATACAACTGGAAATATCGTTCTTGTTACGGAGTTTAATTATATTTCTGACTTTGTTGATGGTAAAGCGAAAGTAAGAATGATAAGTGGAGAAGAAACGTATATAAACCGAAAAGGACAGAATATTGGGAGGTAATTCCAATATTTGTACTTCCCGAATAATAACTACAAGGTGATTCGATTAAATCAAGTTAATAAATCGTATTCGATAGGGCACAACAAAATGCATGTGCTAAAAGGCATTGATGTGAATATTGCCAAAGGCGAACTTATTTCCATCATGGGTTCTTCAGGTTCAGGCAAATCTACCTTGTTGAATATTTTGGGTCTTCTTGACAACTACGATTCAGGAGAATATTACCTAAACGATATGCTCATTCGCAATCTTTCACAAACAAAAGCGGCACAGTTGCGAAACAAATTTTTAGGATTTGTATTCCAATCGTTCAACTTGCTTTCGTTTAAAAATGCAGTTGAAAATGTTGCCTTACCTTTATACTATCAGAAAGTAAATAGAAAAGAAAGGAATAAAATAGCACTTGAATATTTGGATAGAGTGGGCTTAAAAGACTGGGCTAACCACCTACCGAGTGAGATGAGTGGTGGACAGAAACAGCGTGTAGCCATTGCCCGAGCATTAATTTCGCAACCTAAGGTAATATTCGCGGATGAACCAACGGGTGCCTTAGATAGTCAGACTTCGAAAGAAGTAATCGATATTTTTCGTGAAGTGAATAAGCAAGGCATTACCATTGTCATCGTAACACACGAAGATGACATAAGTAAAATGACTGATCGCATCATCCGATTAAAAGATGGTATCATTCTAAACCAATAGTATTTTCTGATGTTCGACAGCGATAAATGGCAGGAAATATTTGCCACCATCAGTAAAAATAAGTTGCGAACTTTTCTCACGGCCTTCAGTGTGGCTTGGGGTATCTTTATCCTTATTGTATTATTAGGTGCTGGAAAAGGATTAAGCAACGGTGCGCACAAAGAGTTTTTGCACGATGCGGTTAACAGCCTAAACATTGAAGGTGGACAAACCGTTGTTCCATACAGAGGAATTAAACCCGGTAGAAACATTCAACTCGATAATAATGATTTTGAGATTATCAATAGTAAGATAGGACACATCTTACACTCTTCGGCCGTGTTCGAACGAAGAAATACCGAAGTATTAAGTTATGGAAACCAACACTCAACCTTTACAGTAAGGTCGTGTATGCCCGATCATAATTACCTCGAGAATGCAACCACGATTGAAGGTCGTTTTATTGATCAATTGGATATTAAAGAATTCAGAAAAGTATGTGCCATTGGTGTTCCTGTTAAGGATGCATTATTTAAAAACGAAACCCCTATCGGTAAATTTATCGATGTAGGTGGAACTCCTTATAAGGTGGTTGGTGTGTTCACTGATCCTGGTAATGGAGATAATGAACGCATCTACATCCCACTCACAACAGCTCAAAGGGCCATGAATGCTCAAAATAGAATTGATAACATCTGGTCAAGTTTAGATAACGATGCGGTGAATAATAGTGGTGCTATCATCAAGAAAGTGCGTGAATTACTTGCACAGAAACATAATTTCAGTCCTGCCGATGTGAACGCAATTCGAATCGAAAATTGGTCGGAAGATTATAAACGCATCATGGATATGTTGGATGGAATCAATTTGTTTATTTGGATAATCGGAACCTTTACTCTGATAGCTGGAGTTGTTGGGGTTAGCAATATCATGATGATTATTGTTAAGGAGAGGACAAAAGAAATAGGTGTGCGCAAAGCATTGGGAGCAACACCAACTTCCATCGTCATGTTAATTGTACAGGAAGCAATATTTATAACGGCTATTGCAGGATATACTGGATTGGTTCTTGGAGTTGGATTGTTACAATTATTCTATACCACCGAAACAGATTTTTTTCGACACCCCGAAGTAGATTTTCAGGTGGCTATATCTGCCACCATCCTTATTATTGCTGCTGGAGCATTAGCAGGATTGTTTCCTGCGCTTAAAGCTGCAAAAGTGCAGCCAGTGGAAGCATTGAGAGATGAGTAAAAACTATTCGATTACTTCACCAAAGTGATGTTCCCAATATACTCGTGGTTCTCTTTCATGTTATCCTTCACCTTGATTATATAAACGTACACATCTTCTTGCGCCACTGAGGTTCCGTTTACACTTCCATCCCAATGTTTGTCCATGGTATTGGTATAGAAAACAAAGTTGCCCCAACGATCGTAGATATACATTTCGAAGTCTATAATGTTTGTTCCCTTACAGAAGAATTCATCGTTAATTCCATCGTGATTTGGAGAGAATGCATTCGGAATATACATAGAGTATTCTGGTAAAACATCCAAATAAATTCTAGTAGTGTCAAAACAACTTCCCGCACTTGACACCACTAAAGTAACACAGTAGTGGCCTGTTGCAGAATAAGTATGTGTTGGATTTTGAACGGTACTTGTATTCGTTGTTGGGTTGTATTGGTCACCGAAATACCACGCCCAGCTAATTGCATGTGAAGAATAGTCGGAGAAGGTGACAGTCGGATTTAATATGCTAATATTTGATGGTATCGAAAAGCTTGCATCAGGTAACGAAACTACATTAATAAGATTGGTAGAAAGCAAAGTGTTAGGACAACCTGCTAATGATGTAACGGTGAGTGACACCGAATAGTTGGCTGCTGAAGAATAACAGTGTTGGCCATTTTGAGAAGTGGAAGTGCTACCATCTCCAAAATTCCAATTCCATCCTGCTATACTGCCTACAGGAATTGAAGAAAGGTCAGTAAAGTTGACACAAACAGGTATACAACCTGAATTTACATCTGGTGTAAAGGCAACCGTTGGTAAAGGAAGAACACTTACCAGTGCACTTAAACTTGAAGTTCCAGTGCAGTTAGCATCAGATACACTTATCACAGTATAATTTCCTTGTGCAGGGTTCGCAATTACATAGGGTGACGCAAGAGCAACCACTGATGTGTTGGCAACTCCGTTAGAGTAAGTGATGTTCCAAGGTGCAGAACCAATAAGTGTGATGGATACAGATGCTGTTGGGTCACCGAAACACGTTTGGCCTCCTCCTCCAACTGTTGCTGTTGGTAAGGCATGAACAATTACATCAATTTGCAAACGGGTACTTTCGCAACCATTCAATGTTTGTGTTACATAATAGCTCGTGGTACCTGCCGTTGTAGTTACTGGAGTTGGTGCATTTATCGAGCTTACACCTCCTACAGGAACTGTATACCAAAGCAAGGATGTTCCTGTGGCTGTCAACACTGCGGGTGCCGAATTCAAGCAGTACACTATTGGCGAACTGCCAGTAGGCGCTACGGTAGGCGCATAAATAGTGATGACTAAATCTGCACGTTGGCTTTCGCAACCAATCACAGTTTGTGAAACATAATAATGGAAAGTCCCAGAAGTGGCAGTAGAAGGTACGGGCGCTATGTTTGAACTAACCCCTCCAACAGCCACTGTGTACCACAATAGGTTACTTCCAACCGCAGTTAATGCGGGTGCCACTGCATTCGGACAATAACTCAAAGGAGCTACGGTTGGTGCTGCCGGTATTGGATTAACAAAAACCTTGAAATGTACAGTATCACTTGCACACGAAGTAGGCGCTGCACCTGTTGAGGTGATGATATAGGTCACAACTTCGGAGCTTGTTCCTGAATTGTTGATTACATCGTTAATACTACCTCCTGCAATAAAACTGCCTGATGCAGTAAATCCTGTAAGATTTACAGACGTGGAAGTTGCGGTCCAACTGAATAGTGTATTCGCTACACTTGATGTTGGTGTTATGGTAGCAGTTGCTCCAGAGCAGATGGTTTGATTCACCACTGCATTGTTGATGGCCGGAATAGGAGCTAAATTCACCACAAAATTTTGTGAAGTACCAACACACGAAGCTGGAGCAGGACCGGTAGGAGTTATGGAATAAGTAACCGTTCCTAATGTGGTTCCTGAATTCGTTAGTAAATCATTAATCGGTGTGGAGGTGCCTGCAGGAGCGTTCGTAAATCCTGTGCATCCTGCTGATGCTGTCACGTTCCATTGAAAGGTTGTTCCTGTTGCATTTGATGTTGGGGTAAAGGTGGCTGTATTGCCCGAACAAAGCGATTGTGTGAAACTTGCAACAGGGTTAGAAAGTGCAGGATTAGGATTAACCACTACTACAAAAGGTGTTGAATTTGCAGCAGGACAAAGCAATGGAGCAGGACCAATGGCAGTGATGGAATACGTTACTGAATCGATTGTGCTGCCTGAATTGTTAATTACCTCAGCCAAACTACCACCTGAAGCAATGGTGCCGGAAGCAGTAAACCCTGAAAGGTTAGCCGATGAAGAAGTGGCTGTATAACTATAACTTGCTCCAGTTACATTTGAAGTTGGTGATATACTTCCTGCTGTTCCAGAACAAACAATTTGATGTAAGTTGACATTGGTAATTGTTGGAATTGGGTCAATGATTGCAATGAAAGTGGTGTTCGTTCCTGTACATGCCAACAGTGGACTTGAAGGGGTGAGTACGTATCGAATGGTATCGGTTAATGTTCCAGTATTGTTTACTACTTCCGAAATAGGATTTGGACCTGAACCTGAAGCTGTGAATCCATTCGAAGTTCCCAAGGCAGATGTGGCTGTCCAAGTAAAAGTAGCTCCCGTTACATTGAACTGAGGGGTAATGGAAACGGTACCTCCTGTACAGATACTTTGAGTCAAAGCGGCATTGGTAATGGCAGGAGAAGGGTCTACATGAACTATAAAATCAACAGGTGTACCAGTACATGTGTTTGGTGCTGGACCAGCAGGTGTGATGGAATAAACAACCGAATCAGTTGCAGTTCCCGTATTGAAAAGAATATCGTTGATAGCAGCAGTAGTGCCTGCAGGTGCAGAATTGTAGCCCGAGATATTTCCTGATGCATTGGTAGCAGTCCAACTGAATGTAGCTCCTGTGAAATTAGCAGTAGGTGTGAATGAAACGGTATCTCCCGAGCAGAATGATTGTGACAAAACCGCATTGGTTAAACTTGGCCTTGGATCAACAATTACATAAAAATCGGTTGGTGGTCCAGAACAAGAAACCGGTGCAGGACCAACTGGAGTGATGGTGTATTTCACCGTATCAGAGGTTGTTCCCGAGTTGGTAATTACGTCAGCAATGGTAGTTCCCACAGCAGCGTTGTTCCCTGAAGTGAAACCAAGCAAACTAGCAGACGAGGTGGTGGCTGTCCAATTGAATGTACCTCCTGCTATACTAGCAGTTGGTGTAATAGAGGTAGCAGTAGCTGAGCAAATGGATTGAGTGAAGTCAGCAATAGGATTAGAAATAGTTGGCGACACAGCAACGTTGACCACTACGGTATCTACCGAAGCGGGGCATGGAGCATTGGTTACTACCCATTGAAAGATATTTGCTCCATTGTTCAAAGTACTAACAAACGAATTTGGTTGAGAGATATTGGTAATCAATCCTGAGGTAACAGCTGTCCATGTTCCTGTTCCGACTAAAGGTACAACTCCTGCTAAAAGTGTGGTATCTCCACAAATATTTTGGTCGACACCTGCATTGGCAGGAGAAGGAGTGGGCAATACGTTCACCACAAAGTTGGCAGTTGTGCCTGCACATAACGAAGGAGCAATGCCATGTGGAGTTACTATATAGGTCACCGTTTCGGGTGTGGTTCCATTGTTCAATATCACATCGTTGATGGATGCAGCACCTCCAGGTGTAAATCCTGAAACATTAACTGATGACGCAGATGCGGTATAGGTAAAAGTGGTGCCTGCGAGACTTGCCGTAGGAGTATATTGTGCCGAAGAACCTGAACAGATAAATGCCATTGCAGGTGGATTATTAATGCTCGGTTTAGGATTTACCGTAACCTGATAAAATACTTGAGGCCCTGTACAATTAGTTGGCCCAGGCCCCTGAGGTGTTATGGTAAACGTGACGACTGCAGAGGCTGTTCCTGAATTATGTAAGGTATAATTGATAGGTGTGAGGTTGCTACCCGAAGCAGGAAAGCCCCAGACTGCACCTGCTGGCACACAACTAGCTGCCCAAGTGTAGGTAGAACCTGCAGGTGTAGGTATTGTTGGTGTGTATTGCGCCACTTGCCCATCACAAATGGTTGCGGGCAAAGGGAAATTTGTAATAGTAGGTTTAGCATTTACCGTAACGGTGGCAGTAGAAGTACACGTATAGCCTGATGTAACAACAGAAACGGTATAAGTAAGTGGCCCTGCGGTAGAAGGCGCTGTACTCGATGTGCTTGTTCCTGTTGCACTAAACCCACTAGGCCCTGTCCAATTGTAGGCAGTAGCAGTGGGTACAGCTGTACACGAAATAGAGAAAGGCATATTCGGACAAATTGAAGTAGGAGAAATGGAGGCAGTGGTAGAACATGCACAGTTAATAGCTGATGAAGATGGAGTAATAGGCATACTCATAGTGATGCCTGTTTGCCCTGAATAATTGGTTACCAACAAAAGGTAGAATTGACCCACCACCGGAGTGAAGGTCCAAGAGTTTGAACCTGATGTGGAATAACTACAACTAATGACGTTGGAAGCGGAATAGCCTGCACAAGCTGCTGCAGGATTTGCGAATGGACCCCACATAACGTAATCAATATCTGCTCCGTTAGAGGAATTTGCTCCTACTGTAATTGGGGTGGATACGGCAGCCTGAAATACTGACCAAATAGGATTAGGTGTACTGCCTAAGCATCCAAAAGCTCCTCCTCCTCCCATGCTAGGGCCACTTTGATTTGGAAACGGTCCATCTGTTGGGCAACCAGCAGTAGCGCAAGTATTGGCTATAGTTGGTGGTATGGTTGGTCCTCTTTGAGTTGACGGTTCGGTGGCACAAATGTCAAAACTTCCATTGCTAACATTCTGAACACTCCATATTCTTATCCAAAGGGTAGAGCCTGCTACAAGGTTGTTTGCATCTATCTCAGGCATCAATCCCGAATTTCCATCATCATTACAATCAACAAGGGTAAGTGCATTGCAATTGCCAGTGTAAATGGCCATTGCTCCGTCCGACATGGTGCCCGAACTAGTTGAAATGTGAATAGCTCCACTTGCCGGAACTATCAAAGAGAACCATACATCACCTCCAGCAAAACTACCACAACTAGGTGCTGGTATTCCTGAAGATGTACTTTGTCCTACATTGTCAAAAGTTGTAGGATTGCAATAGTTATTTACATTGATGGTAATGGCATTGCACGGTGTATCGTTTGGCGCAGCCGTCAACTGGCCCGCCAAGCTGGTGAAAGCAACAATCATAAGCAAATACAATTGATGAGTGATTTGATTGAACTTCTTCATTGGGTAGATTTGGTACTTTTATTAGTTCAGTTTATAATTCACTTCTTCGAGCTGTGTGATGGCTACTTGATGGGTGATTAAACTTGTTTTTATTTGTTTCAATACGGTGCCCGATTCTTGTTTCTTGGCTTTCACATTGAGGCTATGGAGCTGTGGCGAATACACGCAAGAAATTACATCGGGATTGGATTTAATACTATTTACCACCATTGCCGAATCGGTTGCCGAAACTGAGGTAGTGGTGGTGGTGATTTTATATTCTGAAAAAAGCCCTTGATAATAAGGGTGACCATTTATTTTGTTTTGGTCCATTTCGTTTTGTACTTCGACTTTAGTCAACGGGGTGATGTGGTTTTGTGCCCAAACACCTGTGGTACCAACCATCATAAGAAGTAAAAGACTAACTATTTTTTTTGTAAAAGTGTTGTTCATTCTCAATATTTAATGTGTTTTTTAGGAATGGTTTTCCTTTGTAACTTATTAGATGCTATTTCGCCTCAAAAGGTTGCATCATCAATTAATGATTGATGTCAACTATTTGAGGCAATAAAAGTAGTGAAAAAATTAAGATTGAGATTAATTCAATATGAAGGAATTTGGAATGAAGGTTTAATAGCTGATAAAGAAGAGTTTTTGATAAAAAAAGAACCACAGACTTATGTTGCTCAGCGACTTCTTTCATATGTTCATTTTATTCAGTGCAATACTATGTTTTTTACTAAGGTTATTTTTTTCATCTGACAAATATACTATTCATGTATAAAACCTCGGAAGGATTAATTGAATAACCCTATTCGTCTCGTTTGACTCGCTCGCACTTTATGTTCATTTTTTGCAAAAATCAAGCAGTCCGAAAGCAATTTAACACTTAAAACTAAGTTCGTTTGTCCCCCTAAAGTCATAAAAAAGTGATTTTGTGTAGTTGTTGATTAACAAATAAGCTTTTGCACTTCATTTTATGTATTTGTTGTTTGACAAATAGGCTCGAAGAGTTCATTTTATGTAGTTGCTGATTAACAAATGGGCAAAATCACTTCATTTTGTGTATTTGTTGTTTGACAAATAGGGTCAAAGAGTTCATTTTGTGTAGTTGCTGATCAACAAATGGGCAAAATCACTTTTTTAGGTAAAATTGATTGTAACATTTTTCTGTTTATGAGGCAAAAAAACCCTCAGAGATAATTGCGGGATAATTGCGGTGAGACTGCGGTGAGATTGCGGTCAAACTGCGGTCGCTTTTTACCCATCTTTTAGTCCTTATTTTTCCGAAAAAGATAAGAAGATTTAGCACAAAATTGATAAAACAAGAATTGCCTACTGCACAATTGTCGAATTGCCCAATTGACTATTTACTCAACAAGAAATTATTTTCTTATTTTCAAATTCACTTGGTCGATGCGAGTGCGGGTAGCAGCCACAATGGTGAATACAAATTGTTCTACTTTTATCACTTCGTTTACCTTCGGGATGCTTTCGTGATAATGCATGATGAGCCCACCAATGGTTTCGAAATTGTCGAGTATGGGCAATTCGAGGTTGTATTTATCGTTGATATAATCAGTTTCTAGGCGAGCCGAAAACATAAACTCGGTTTCGGAAATTTGTTTTTCAATCAAATCTTCTTTGTCGTGTTCGTCTTCTATCTCACCAAAAATTTCTTCCATCACATCTTCCATGGTCAGCATGCCCGATGTTCCACCAAACTCGTCCACCACCAGCACCACTCCTTTGCGCTGTTGAATAAAAACTGTTAACACTTCGCTAGCCGCCATCGACTCGGGTACCACACTCACCGGAATGAGGATGCTACGGATGCTCTCAGGGTTTTTGAATAGTTCTTTCGAATACACATAACCAATAATATTATCAATGCTTCCGGCATAAATCAATATCTTCGACAATCGAGTTTGTACAAATTTGTCGAGCAATACCTCCATGCTGCTTTCCACATCTAGTGCTATTATCTCTGTGCGAGGCACCATGCACTCACGGGCTTTTACGGACGAAAAATCCAGCGCATTCTGAAATATTTGTATCTCGTGGTCCACTTCTTTTTGTTGCTCGTTGGCCGAAGTGCCCTCTTTCAGATAGTTGTCGAGGTCAATCATGGTAAACACAGTTTTCTCTTTTTGTATTTTCATACGAAAGAGGTAAGTCAACATAAATTCGGCAAGCCCAATGGTGATTAATACAAAGGGGTAAAGAACTCCAAAAATAATGGTCAACGGAAACCAAAACAATCGCAACGATTTATTGGGGTTGATGCGAAATAAATTCTTTGGCAGGTATTCGGCAGTCACCAATATAAGCATGGTCGATAAAAAGGTAGAGAGCAAAAGTATCAGCACTTTTGAGGTGGTGAAATGATGGATATAAGGCTCCAGCGCCTCGTCCATATAAATACTGAAAATAACCAAAGCAATGTTGTTGCCCAGCAACATGGTGCCCAAATAGCGCGAAGGGTTTTTTGTAAAAAAAGAGAGCACCCTAGCAGCTAAACTTCCTTGCTTGCTTTCGAGTTCGATGCGAAGTTTGTTGGAAGTAATAAATGCTATTTCGAGCCCCGAAAAAAAAGCGGAAGCAACGAGTGTAAGCAATATAATAAGAGTACTACTCAAGGGTTATTTTTTTTGTTCTTTTTCTTTTTGTTTGGTATCATACTTTATGCGTTGTCGTCTTCGCACAGCATACATTAATCCGCTGGCAAAGGTAAGCACCAAAAAGTAAATGGCTCCTCGGTTGTCTTGCGAAATGATGCTATAAGCACAAAGCAAAATGGAGATACAGCCAATAAAGAGCCATATCAATTCGAGTATTCTAAAAGTTTTGTTCATTGTTCAATTCGGATTGGGATGATGAGTTCATTATTTTTTCTTGTTCAGGTCTTCGTCTTTCACGTAAATCTGTCCTTTCACATTTTTTATTTCGTACACCGAGAAATCTTGATTAGCCACCAATCCATCGCCCCAAATGATTTGATCTTTGGTAGTTATTTTCACAAATTCATCGGTAAATATTTTTTTAGTCACCGCATTCCATATCAAGTGTTCGGTATTCAGTTTATCACCTTTCTGATTCACCACCACCACATTTCGTTTCACCTCCATGTGTTCCATTCCATTGCCGTTATCGAAACCAATTCCATAGTCGGCAGTCAATTTGGTTTGTTGCGCACGATGTGCATCATAAAAAATAATCTCCAATCCTTTAGGCATTTCGCGGTAAGGTTTTTTTCCAGCATAGCTGTTCAATACAGGTGCAGTAAGCTTTGCTCTTACCTGTGCCGAATCGCTGTACATGATTTCAATATTCACCCCCGACTCGATAGGCAATTTCTTTTCAGCTTCCAACGTCACGGTGTTTACCACTGCAATGTCGTTTTCGCACGAAGAGAACGCCAACAAAAGGAGAAGAAGAATTGGAAAAATACGAAACAGATATTTTACAGCACTCATCATAAGAATGAGGTAAAATTAATCAAATTTTGGTTTCACAAACCAGCGGTCGTTTATTGTGAACCCTACAGTTGCTCTTAAGAAGTTTTCTTTTATTAAATTGTTCTCAGTAGTACCTCGTTGTCCAAACTCAACACCGATGTTTATCATCGAAAAGTTTTGCAACAAATAATTTCGTCCTACTGGGAAACCAAAACCAGCAGTAAGGGCTTTTTCGGTAAGTTGTGTCGATTTTAATTCCAAAGCAGTTTGTGCATACCGTGCTCCAAGTCGATAATGTACACGAGCCATGTATTTTTTCTGAAGCGCTTTTGCATTCGGCACCCATTGCGCACCTAGCGATACACGATAACTGTTTTTCAAACCACCATCTTGATTAAATGCTTGATACGAACTCCAATTTTGCATTGCAAAGTCGGCAGCTACCAACCATCTATCTCCTTTTTTGAAACCAACACCCACACCAAACGAAAGTGGTAAAACAATTTTACCATTATAGTTTTGCGAATTTTCAATGGTATCTCTTATTCGTTCATAACCTTGAGCATCGTTATAATAACTGTACGAAAGACTATCAATTTTTGCATTTACATTTGATTGAGCGGAGAAAGTGGCACCCAGCAAAAGGTTCACTTTATCTTTCAGCTCACGTTGTTTTATTGGATTTACCGTGTCTTTCCTATCGTGATATTTTACTGTGTTAAACGTGTAAGCATATTGCGCTCCATAATCGAAATATACATCCGATACACGAGTAGTGGTTCCTGTTCGGGTATTAAAGAACCCGCTTCCATAAGGGAAAATGGAGCGTCTAGTATGTGCTAAGCCTCCAAACAAATAAGAAGTATTTAATCCTAAGCTAAGGTTTTGCCACGACTTTTTTCTGTTCAATATTTGTGCAATTTCTGCATCTTTCTTGGCATCCTTCAAAGCCTTGTACTTTTTCGATTTCACAAAAAGGTTAGGTAATCCGTACAAAGGTTTTATCCCATTTCCAAAATAAATTTGATTCACTCCTCCCGAACCTTCGTATAAATAATTTACTGTACCGATGTTGTCAATTGCTTGCTGGTCGGTAACTTTATACCCCACCGAGCTTAAGGGTATCAAACCAATACTTCCACCCCACCATTTTTTTAATGGAAAGCCTAATGAGAAATAACTTATTGATGCATTGTTGATGGTTTGTTTGTTGGTAGCACTTTCCAATTGCACACGCGTATAACTCAAACCAAGTTCCGCAGTAGTTAAGCGGATGTTAGAGTTAGAAGCAGGGTTACTTGGATTGATGAAAAACATAGGAACCGAATCGTTTTGCATGGCGATGTTTGTTCCTCCCATCGACACGGCTTGACCGGTGTTTTTGTTATTCAAATCACCAATTCCATATCGCGAGTAAGGTGAACTAGTGCCTTGAGCAAATGCAGTTGATGAAAAGGTAAGTAAGTAAATAGTAATGATTAGTAACGAAAACGTTGTATTCCGAACTCCTATAAACAGCTTTTCTTTATGTTTTCGCATTAATGTTATAATCTAAAATGACATTTAATCCATATAGGATTAAAAATTGGTCTGCAAAGATGCTGTTTTTTAACCGTTTCGCAAAGAAATTAAAATCACCACCTGTAAAAACTACTGTTAAATCTTCATAAATCAATCGGTATCTATCTATTATGCCGTCAACTTCGGCCACAGCACCCAATGCTACTCCTGATAAAATACTTTCGTTGGTTGTAGTTCCTATCAAGGTGTCAAAATGTTCATCAAGTTCAAGCAGTGGTAGGCGCGATGTAAATTCATGGATAGCTTTCAAGCGCATCTTTAAACCAGGTGAAATTCCACCACCTAAGTATTGGTTTGATGAATTTACAAAATTGTATTTGATACAGGTCCCTGCATCTATTATTAAAATGTTCTTGTTTGTAAACTTATAATTGCCAGCCACAGCAGCTGCTAACCTATCGCTACCTAGAGTTTGTGCTGATTGGTAATGATTTTTGATTGGAATAGGAGTTGAACTTGTGAATAAGAGCACATTAGTTTTCTTTTTCAAAGCCTCAATAAAAGTGTCAATTTCGTTTACAACTGTGGCTACAATGCAATTATTGATAGGGTATTTGGCGAATAAATCAAAGGATAAGACTTCTTCGGTAGAATCAAAAATAAATGAATGCTCCAACTCTTTATTTGAAAACAAGGCAGCTTTCACTCTTGTGTTTCCTATGTCGATGATTAAATTCAAGTTTTATTAATTGGAATACAAAGGTAATTTTATTTGAAGATGAAAGAGGAGACAGAAAGTATAACTCAAAGTAGAAGTATAGAAACTATCATTAAGGTAACCTTAATGTGTTTCTGGCTAATTGTGTGTAGATTACTTTTTCTTTTTTGGATTGTCCGAGCTTGTTGTCATAGCGTGCTCGGCAATATCACCCATTTTTAATTTAAGTTTATTCGTATACGCTTCGTCTCTTTCAAATTTTCCTCGTTTAGGATTAAACTTAACCATAGCTATAGGGAAATCAACATATTCATCATCAGCTCCTTTTTTTAATTTAAAAAACTCAACTTCAAAGTCAAAAGAAGTTTTAGGATTCACTTCACTAATCACAAACGTTTCAGGAACGTTAGTTGTAATCCCAACTGAGCGTGTTGCATAACCTTCTTTTGAAACTTGTATGGTGTAATAAGCATTCCCCATCAAGTCGAACGTAAAATGATGATCATGTTTTGGCACCGATGAGATTTCTTCATATTCTAACTCTTCGTTTGCCTTGAAAAGTTTTACGCTTACACCGTCCACCGGTATGCCATTTTCTACTGCCATCCCAATTACATGCATCACTTCCACAGTGTCGTTCAATGGTGGTAGTTGTTGCCCAAAAGACTTGACACTAATCGTACATAAAAGAAGAATAAAAAAAACAATGTAATTAGTTGCTTTCATAGAGTATCATTTTTTGGAATTAAAGATTTCTTCAATATCCATAATAATTGGAAGGCAATATTAGAGAATTATTTTTGGATAAACAACAATAAAAAAACCGCCCTTATAAAAACAAGTTTAATAAGGGCGGTTCCATTCGTTGTTGTCCGATCAGGTCTCGAACCTGAACTCTTCTGGACCAAAACCAGACGTGTTGCCAATTACACCATCGGACATTAACACCAATTTTTTCGAATTGGGCTGCAAAAATAATAAATAAACTTAATCATCAAAACTTTTATTTTGTTCTTGGCATTTTTTAACGACTCCTAACAAATATATTTTTCTATCTTCGCCCTGCTAATAAAGCAAATAACACATATAGATTTTTTTATGAATAATACGTCTAATTATCAACGGTTAAACAATATTGTTGGTTGGGGAGTTTTTTTAGTTGCAGCATTTGTTTATCTGAGTACGATGGAAGCTACTGCTTCTTTTTGGGATTGTGGCGAGTACATAGCTTGTGCATATAAATTAGAAGTTGGTCATCCTCCAGGCGCACCACTCTTTTTGTTAATTGGTAGAGTGTTTAGTCTTATGGCTTTTGGCGATACTAGTAAAGTGGGTGCTATGGTGAATAGTATGTCAGCTTTATGTAGTGCATTTACAATTTTATTTTTATTCTGGTCAATCACAGCTTTAGCTCGTAAAATAGTTGATAAAACAGGTGAGTTAACTACAGGTAGAATGTATGCTGTTTTGGGTTCAGGCACAGTTGGTGCTTTGGCTTACACCTTTTCCGATTCTTTTTGGTTTTCAGCTGTCGAGGGTGAAGTTTACGCAATGTCAAGTTTTTTCACTGCTATTACTTTTTGGGCAATTACTCGTTGGGAACGTGAAGCAGATGAACCACACGCGAATAGATGGATTATCTTGATAGCTTATTTGATTGGTTTAGCTGTTGGTGTCCATTTATTGAACTTATTGGTAATTCCAGCAGTGGTCTTTATTTATTATTTCAAGAAATTCGAAACCATCAGTCGCAAAGGGGTAATTATTACATCTGCAATTTCGGTTTTCATATTGGGCGGAATTCAAGGCGGGGTAATTCCTTTGATTGTTAAGCTTGCAGCTTGGTTCGAAATAAAGGCAGTCAATAGTGTAGGTTTACCTTTCAATAGTGGCACCATATTATATGCGGTATTATTAGTTGGAGGTATTGTGTTTGGTTTGATGTATACCATTAAAAAGGCAAAACCCATAGCAAACACCGTAATTCTTTGTTTTACGGTTATCTTAATCGGATACTCTTCTTTCTTAGTACTTGTGATTCGTTCGCAGGCTAATACCCCAATGGATGAAAACAATCCAGAAAATGCTGTAAACCTACTATCATACCTCAACAGAGAGCAATACGGAACATGGCCAATATTGTATGGTCAGTATTTTTCTGCACCTCAAGATCCTAAAGACCCATCAAGAGATGGTAACCCTGTTTATGCTCAAGATAAAAAGGTAGGAAAGTATGTTGTGATTGATGATAGAAAAGGATCAATTCCTAATTACGATGACCGTTTCTGCACATTATTCCCACGTATGTGGAGTAGCCAACAAAACCATGTTACAGGATATAGAAACTGGACCAATCCCAGGAATTATCAACATATAAGTGTCACCAATCCGCAAACAGGAGAACCTGAATCATTAGAAAAACCAACTTTTGGTCAGAATTTATATTTCTTCTTTGCATATCAAACCGGTTGGATGTACACTCGTTACTTCCTTTGGAATTTTGTTGGAAGACAAAGTGATATTCAGGGACATGGCAATAGTGCTGACGGCAATTGGATTTCGGGCATCACTCCGTTTGACAAGGCTCGATTAGGACCACAAACAGGATTGCCAGACGGTGCAGATAATAACAAAGCTAGAAATACGTTATTTGGACTGCCATTTATTCTTGGTTTATTGGGGTTATGGTATCAACTTAAAAAGGATAATAAAAACTTCACTGTGGTGGCATTATTGTTTTTCTTCACAGGAATTGCAATTGTTGTCTACTTAAATCAAAAACCATTTGAACCACGTGAGCGGGATTATGCTTATGCTGGTTCGTTCTATGCCTTTGCATTTTGGATAGGATTAGGTGTTCTCGCTATATATGATTTCCTTGAAAAGAAAATGAATCAAACCAGAAGTGTTTTAGTTGCAACAGGTTTGTGTTTATTGGCAGTTCCTGCTTTAATGGCTAAAGAAGAATGGAATGACCATGATAGAAGTCACAGAACAATTGCAAGAGACTTTGCATACAACTATTTGAATTCATGCGCCCCAAATGCTATTCTATTTACAAATGGAGATAATGATACATTCCCTCTTTGGTATGCACAAGAGGTAGAAGGTATTAGAACGGATGTACGTGTTATCTGTTTGGAGTTGTTGAATACAGATTGGTATATTGACCAATTGGTTCATAAGGCATATGATTCAGACCCTGTTCCTTTTTCATTAACCAAAGCACAATATCAGCAAGGTTCTCGTGAAGCGGTATTGTTTAAGGATAGAGGAATAAAAGGATTTATTCCTGTGAAAGATTTAGTGGAGTTTGCAAAGAATGATGATGCTGACCATAAGCTTGAAATGGGTGGAGGTGTAAGCTACAATTACTTCCCAACCAAAAATATGAGCGTACCTGTTGATAGTGCAACTGTTGTAAATAATGGTACTGTTCCAAAAGCATTAGTAAATCGTATTGTGAAAAGCATCGATTGGACAATGACAGGTAATTATGTTCAGAAGAACCATTTAATGGTTTTAGATTTATTAGCTCATAATGATTGGAAACGTCCTGTTTATTTTGCTGCAACAGCACCTCCAAAATCATACCTTAACCTCGCTCCTTACCTTCAGTTAGAAGGATTGGCTTATCGTTTGGTACCGATTAAACAAAATCCTGAACAACAACAACCGGAAGGTCGTATCAATACGGAGGTGATGTACGACAACATTATGAATAAATTTAAATGGGGAGGAATGGACAAACCAGGTGTCTTCTTGGATAATGTTTTCATTTCTTCATGTGCATTGAATATTCGTCAACGTTGTGGTGCATTAGCAAACGCATTGATAGAAGAAGGCAAGAAAGATAAGGCAATAAAAGTACTTGACAAATGTTTGCAAGTTACTCCTCAAGAAAACGTTCCTTATGATGTAACTATGTACGCTATTACAATGGGATACTATCAAGCGGGAGCTTTGGATAAAGCAAGTGCATTGTCTAAAAAATTGTTCACTAATTATGAAAGTAACATTAGGTATTACTATTCATTCGATAGAAAAGAAATACCAACTTTTGGAAGCGACCCAGAAACAGCTCAAGATATCATGGAACGATTGATTTATTTTGCAAATAATTTTAAGCAAACAGCCTTATCAAAAGAGCTTGAAGATAGATACACGAAATTGTTACAGGCATACAATTTGTCTTCGTTGAAACAAAGATAATTAATTTAGAGAATTAGGATGGTATCACAAATCCTAATTCTCTAACTATCTAAATCATTAATCTTGTATTCAATTCGCCCTCCATTTCTTTACAAGAAGTACCTTCCAAAGGCGGTGTGGCGAATGAACCCTTTGGAGAAAAAAATTTATTTAACCTTTGATGATGGCCCTATTCCTGAGGTTACTCCTTGGGTTTTGGAGCTATTAAACAAAGAAAATGTGAAAGCCACTTTTTTTTGTGTTGGAGCCAATGTTGAAAAGCACCCAGAAAATTTCCGACAAATTTTAGCGGAAGGGCATGCGGTAGGGAATCATAGTTTTAACCATCTGAATGGTTGGAAAACTAACAACACAACTTATATAGACAATGTCAAACAATGCAGTCAAGTGGTCGATTCGAAATTGTTTCGACCTCCATATGGTAAGTTAAGAAAGTCGCAATCTTCAATTCTTTCTAATGAGTATTCAATTATCATGTGGAATGTGTTAAGTGGCGATTTTGACAAAGCAACCTCTCCTGAAAAGTGCTTACAAAACGCAACCAAGCATTTGAAAAATGGCGCAATTGTACTTTTTCATGATAGCATCAAAGCAAAAGTTAACATGGAATACGCCTTGCCAAGATTTATTACATTCGCCAAACAGAAAGGTTTTGAGTTCGAAAAATTATAGTTGAGGGAAGAATTGCTGGATAAAAACAATGGCTTCGGCTTGAGAAAGTTCTGAGAAGTTTTTGTATCGATCATGCACATCAATAATTTCTTTCAATGCCTCCATCACAACTTCTTTATTGTCCCAGTTTTTCAAATCATTTACTACGATAGCAAGGCAACCTTTTTTATAAGCAATTTGACCTAGGACATGAATTAAGGTATTTCTAATCCTTGCTTTTTTCTCATGTTGAAGCTCTTTAAGTAAAGGTAAAATATCTTGGGGATGTGTTCTTCCCCTTAGTTCTAAGCCATGACAAATTTCTCTTCGTATTTCTGGATTAGGATGATGCAGAAATTTTTTAGAAAAGGATAAAACTGGTAGAGGATTCTTTTCTCCCATTTTTTTGAGTGAACCAATAACTGCATTTCTTACTGAATGATGTGGGTCGGAAAGACCTTGCTCCATGAAATGTTCAATAGGGGGAAACTTGAGAATGCCTATTTCGCCTGCTGCATTTATTACTGTTTGCCGAATTTTTTCATTCTTCGACTCAAAAAGTTCATTTAATAAATTGAGAATTTCTTCTTTCAAATCAACATTGACTTTGTGTATTTTTCCAATCGCTAAATAAGCGGCCTTTCGAATATAGGTGTCTTCATCAGAAAAATAAAGAATGCAGCTTTTTGTTGAATGGGATTTTAAATCAGATAATATCTGCTGATGAATGGTGTTCACCATTTTCATTCTATCTTCTTTATTTAAATCGTAAAAAGACATGCAATATTGGTTATTGAAAATTATTTGGGAATAAAAAAAACGGTTTCCTTAACTCATGGTTAAGGAAACCGTTTTTAATAAATTTATTCACGCGAAGTGAAATACCAATGAAAGAGATTCGGAAATCTATTTCAGCGTATTGTTTGTTCTTGCTTCTTTGTTGAATTTAACTTGCATACGTAGCCAAACCACAATCAGAGAAATAATCAATAGCCAAAAAAACAGATTGGCTCCGAAACCTAGTGGCTTCATAAATTGGAATGTCCATTGAAAGAAACTTCCAATTCCGTTAAAAACATCAGTCATATTCATAATTAGTACTTTTTTATTGTGGTCAAAAATACAAATTTTCTTTACAACACATACTTTATTTAAACTAATTTTGGCGGCTCAATGTTTATACGCTTTTTTAAAGATAATAATCCCTCTTCTTTTTTCCTGCTACCAGCTATGGTGGCTGTGTTGTGGATTGTAAGTTTTATTGAGCCAACTCAAATCGTTAATTCGCAGCAAACGATGCTATATACCCTATTAGCAAAGCCTGTGATGGTCTATCCTTTTATTAATTCTTTGGTTTCGTTTCTAATTGTTGTGGCCGAAGGACTAGTGTTGAATCAGATTGTAAATAGTAGCGAAATAATAACAAGACGAACTTTTTTGCCAGCGTTATTTTACATTGTGTGGATGAGTAACAATCCGAGTTTACTCTGTTTTCACCCTGCTTTAATTGCCAATTTGTTTTTAATTCTTTGCCTTAACAGTTTGCTCACCTCGTTTCGCAGAAACAATGCCTTTTCCAATGCTTTCGATGCTGGATTATTTCTTGCTTTTGCTTCCATGTTATATTTCCCAAGTATTATTCTGTTTCCAGTTATTTTTATTGGATTAATTATCTTTCGAACATATAACTGGCGCGAATGGTTGATTTCCATACTTGGTTTTGCGGTGCCTTATAGCTTTGTTTTTACCTATTACTTTTGGTTCGATAAGTTACCTGAATATTGGAAACACATCACATCCTATTTTGTGTATCACGATAAACCATCGTTTGATTTTCCATCTTCGTTCTATTTAATGTTTGTAGTTGGATGTTTTATAGTGTTGTTGGCATTAAGCCAAATGATGAACTTTATTAGAAGTGGTTCGCAAAAAACAAAAAAGAATTTAATTTTTATCAATTGGTTTTTACTGTTTGCTATACTTTCAATAGCTGTGGCTCCCGACTTAGTTTCGCCCAACTATTCAGTGTTGGCAATACCTTTATCGGTTTTCACGGCCAATTATTTTCTGAATATGAAAAAAGAATGGTTAGGAGAGCTGCTCTTTCTTTTCTTTCAGGTTACTATTTTAATCAGCGATTTCTCAAAGTATTTTTAACTTTACAGCCTTAAAACTTTTTAAACTACAAAAAATGAAATTCGGAGTCGTTATTTTTCCTGGGTCCAACTGCGATCAAGACATGATTTATGCATTAAGAAACATAATGAAACAAGAGGTTGTGGAATTGTGGCATAAAGATACCGACCTGAAAGGTTGTGATTTTATAGTTCTTCCAGGAGGATTTTCTTATGGCGATTATCTTCGTTCGGGCGCTATCGCACGGTTTTCACCCATCATGGAAAAAGTGATTGAATTTGCAAACAAAGGTGGATATGTACTTGGTGTTTGTAATGGATTTCAAATACTATGCGAAGCAGGCTTGGTACCAGGAGCTTTGATGCACAACAACGAACGTAAATTTATTTGCAAAAATGTATTTATAAAAGCCGAAACACCTGATACCCTTATCACTTCATCAATTCCAATGGGAAAAGCACTAAAAATTCCGATAGCTCATGGCGAAGGGAAATTTTATGCAGATGCAGAAACCTTGGATCAGATGAACAAAAACGGACAAATTCTTTTCCGCTATTGCAACGAAGCATCCGAAATAACGGATGAAGCAAACCCAAATGGAGCTACCGAAAACATTGCAGGAGTGTGCAACGCTGGTAAAAATGTTTTTGGAATGATGCCTCATCCTGAAAGAGCTGTTGATAATGATTTATCAAACATGGATGGACGAGTAATTTTCGAATCAATCTTAAGTTTGGTTCATTAATCAAGTCAACCTTTTTCTGTAAAAGTTCAACCTTTTTTATTAAAAGCTTCTCCTTCTCAGTGAGAAGCTAAACCTAATTTATCAGAACCTACACCTTTTTCACCAAAACCTGCACCTTTTTTCGTTTTTGGTGCACCATTTTCCTTTTTTGGTTCACCTTTTTCTCTTTTTTGGTTCACCTTTTTCTCTTTTTGATGCACCATTTTTAATTTTTGGTTCACCTTTTACCATTTTTGATGCACCAAATTTCGTTTTTGGTGCACCAAATGAACAAAAAGGTGTAGGTTTTGGTGAAAAAGGTTCACCTTCTGATGAAACACCTATCAGTATTGGGTTTGGAGGAATAGCAAATAATAAAAAAGGTGTAATATTTGGTAAAACCAGAAGTAGATTTGTTAAAAAATGACCAGTTTCTGTGTTTTCACCACTTGCGAATACCGCAGAATAAAGTCCATTTCTGTGAAATGCTCATCCCTTATTCACCTTTCTTAATTCAGTTCTTTTTAATGGTTTTTAAACTAAAAGGACAAGAAAGTAATGTATACCTTCTTGTCCTTTTCTCCTGAAATTTAAATGTGAAGTTATTCTGGAAAATGCTTTTCATTCAATAAAATAATGGAAATGAAAAGCAGATGGAATTTTTATAAAAACAAACTGAATATCCAATAGAACAAGGCACCTAATAAAGCGCTAATTGGAATAGTAAGTATCCAAGCCCATAGTAAACTTACAGTAACACCCCATCTTACAGCACTAAGACCTTTGGTGGCACCAACGCCTATAATTGCACCTGTTATGGTATGTGTTGTAGAAACTGGAATTCCCATTTGTTCGGTAAGAAACAATGTTGTTGCACCAGCTGATTCGGCACAAACTCCTTCAAGAGGTGTTACTTTGGTAATCTTTGTTCCCATGGTTTTTACGATTTTCCAACCTCCGCTTAAAGTTCCCAAACCAATGGCGAGATAACAAGATAATGGAATCCAATCTGGCATTGATTTAATATCAACAATACTACCATTTGCAACTAAAGCTGCAGCAATAATCCCCATTACTTTCTGTGCGTCATTACCACCATGACCTATACTGAAAGCCGCAGAAGACAATAATTGAGCACGCTTAAATGAATTTGAAGTTCGTTTTGCACTTGGTGTTTTTATCTTTTCGTTATACACAAACATGAAGGCAAAAATCATTAACATAATTACTAATCCCCAACGAATAATTTTATTATCAGCTTTATTAAGTTCCTTTGTCAAATCGGCCTTAATATCAATTTTCATAGCCTTATTAAAATCTTTTATTTTATCTGGTTCAATAGGGTTTTTGACAATCATTGCACTTACCATTCCAACTTGTCCGAGTTCGAAATATTGTTTGGTAAGTGGTTTTAAACTGTCAATAATTTTTTGAGTAGCTAAATACTCTTCTTTAAAAGTTGGATCCTGTTTAGCTTTATTTTTAAGTTGTTCTATTTTGAAATAGGTATTCAATTTATCACCAAGTTTACTAATGGTAATTTCTTTCATGTCCACATTATTGACAATTTCATTGGCCACATATTCCGATCCCTTATATTCATAATTAGAAAGAAAAGGCTTGCAAAGTGTAGCATTCAACATTGCTTTTTCTAGTTTATGCGTTTTTGTCGAATCGTGTTTAATGGTTATTTCATAAGTGTATTTATCAACTTTGAAAAACTTATTAATGTTTTCTGATAATTTGTTTTCTTGAAAATTGATAAACATAAAGTATAACAAACAAGCAGAGGCAGAAAGAATACCCACTTTAAGCCAAGTACGATTCTGAATAAAGATGAGAGTAAAAAAGATGGAAATAATCATTCCAATTAAAGGTGCAAACAGGATAAATAGTATAGTCTTCCCTATTTTTTCACTATCTATTATTTCACCTATAGGCATCATCCCTTTACTAATGAATGCATATGCAATTGCAGCTCCAGCAAATCCCCCAATAAGAGTATGTGATGATGAAGAAGGAATTCCATACCACCATGTAAGCAAATTCCATAGGATAGCAGCTACAAGGCCGCTGCAAATTACAGGAAGTGAAATAAAATCTGAATAAACTGTCTTACCAATTGTATTTGCTACCGCATGATCCTTAAAGATTATGAATGCTACAAAATTAAAAAACGCAGCCCATAAAACAGCCTGAAATGGTGTTAGAACTTTTGTGGAAACAATTGTGGCAATTGAATTGGCGGCATCATGGAACCCATTAATAAAATCGAAAATAAGGGCTAGTGCTATAACTATTATAAGTAAAGTCATTTTTAATTTTTAGATTTTAGATTATAAAATATGGAGAATGCTTAAGAATGCAATTTTATTACAATCTTGAAAACATTAGCCTAAATCAAAATAATCCGAATTCATAACTATGCATTTTTAATTAGGATGGTATTTATAACATTCGCAGCTTCTTCGCATTTGTCGGTTGCAGTTTCAAGAACAAATAAAACATCTTTCATTTTTATTACTTCCACTGCATTTTTTTCTTCTTCAAATAACTTAGCAATAGCCATATCAAAGATGTCGTCAGCGTGGTTTTCAATACTATTAATACGCACTGTCGATTCTTTTATTTTGGAAACATTCTTTAGATTACGAAGTTCCGAAACAGCAATCTGTAATTCTTCGGTACTCTTCAAAATTAGTTCAGCCAATCGAATAATAGCGGGGGTCATCGTTTCCACTTTGTAAAGTTCTATTCGTTTCGAAGCACCATGTATATAATCCACCACATCGTCTATTGATGATACCAAACTATGGATATCATCCCTGTCAAATGGAGTAATAAAATTAATACTTAATTGATTGTAGGTTTCATGTGTGATGTCATCACCCACATGTTCCAATCGTTCAATTTCGCGAAATAACTCTTTCCTTCTTTCAACAGAAGAAGTAGTAACTAATTCTACTAAGGTCTTAGCAGTAGTGTTAGCATTGGCAGTAGCCTTTTGAAAAAGCAAGAAAAATATTTTGTCCTTTGGTTGAAAAAAATGAAAGATGTTTAAGTTCATCGTATTTAAAATTTAAGTTAATTGAGTGTTAAATCAAGGTTACGCAAAAGTAATAGAGATAATAATATCAACACCTTTTATTGGGTTAATATTGCATTAATTCAATGTTAACTCAATGTTAAGTTAGGTGGTGGCAATTTGTAATTTTGTTCTTTTTTGAATAAAATCGCTTCTAAACGAAGGCCTGCAGGTCGTATAGTTTCTTGTATGTATTGTTGGCCGCAAGGAGGGTGGTATGCGTTCCTCGTTCAATTATTTCACCTTTCTGCATCACTATTATTTCATCGGCATGTTGGATGGTAGATAAGCGATGAGCTATCACTAATGAAGTGCGGTTTTTCATTAATTTATATAGTGCATCTTGTACAAGCCTTTCGCTTTCGGTATCCAAAGCTGACGTGGCTTCATCAAGGATAAGAATCGGTGGATTTTTCAATACAGCTCTTGCAATACTAATACGTTGACGTTGTCCCCCACTCATTTTATTACCTCTATCACCAATATTAGTTTGATACCCGTCTTGCATTTCACTGATGAATTCATGAGCATTGGCTATTTTTGCAGCTTCTATAACTTGTGCTTCAGTTACATTTTCTATTCCAAAAGCAATATTATTGAAGACAGTATCATTAAATAGGATTGATTCTTGAGTAACAATTCCCATTAGCGATCGCACATCTTTTATTCTTGCTTCTTTTATAGCAATACCATCAATTAAAATTTCACCTTCGGTAGCATCATAAAACCGAGGAAGCATATCGGCTAATGTGGTTTTTCCTGAACCCGATTGACCCACTAAAGCAATAGTTTTACCTTTTTCTATTTTAAGATTCACCTTGTTCAGCACCCATCCAATCTCACCTTCTCGGTAAGCAAAGGAAACATTTCTATATTCAATTTCTTTTTCAAATTTAGTTATTGATTTAGGGTTCACAGCATCTTTAATAGTAACATCAGCATTCAATATTTTGTCAATTCGTTCTGCTGATGCTAGTCCTTTCTGCACACTATAATAAGCCTGTGTAAATGATTTAGCGGGAGGCAAAAGTTGAGAGAACAAAGCAAGGTAAGTGATGAAGATGGCTCCAGCCATGCTTTTTTCTTCCAATACCATTAAACCGCCTATATAGAGTATGACAACAAAAACACTGACACCAAGAAACTCACTTAAAGGAGAGGCTAAATCCACCTTCCGAAACACTTTAGTTGCAATTGCCGTATATTGATTGTTTTCATCTTTAAATCGATCACTAATTTTTTTCTCTGCATTGAACCCTTTGATAATTCTTAACCCTCCAAGTGTTTCTTCCATAATAGAAAGAATGATTCCCATTTTCTCTTTCCCTTTGGTTGAATTCTTTTTTAAACTTTTGCCAATTCTTCCTATTAATATACCTACCAATGGCAATAATACGAATGAAACAATAGTTAACTTAATACTTAAAGCTATCATTAAGCCAAGGAAAACTACAATATTCACAGGCTCACGAAATATCATTTCCAATGAAGACATGATACTCCATTCGATTTCGTTCACATCCGTTGTCATTAATGACATTAAATCACCTTTTCTTTCTTCGGAATAAAATGATAGGGACAAATCAAGAGATTTGTTAAATATTTTATTTCTGATGTCTCTCACCACTCCATTGCGAATAGGTGCAAGGAAATACATTGCCATGTATCTTGTTAGATTTTTTAAGAAAAAAGTAACAACAACAAATACGCAAATCCATATAAGGACTGGCATTTTTCCATAATCCAGTGTTTGTTTTGCAAGGTAATAATCGATGGTGTCAAGAATTTCGGTGGTAGAAAACCCTAGATGATTTTTACCTCCTCTTACAAGCATTTCCATTTTCGTGTTGTCTTCAGAAAAAAGCATTTGAAGAAATGGGAAAACCATAACAATCGAAAACGTGGAAAATATAACGGAAAGGAGGTTAAAAGAGATATTTAATATTCCATATCGCCAGTACCCTTTTACATAACGGAGAACTCCGAAAAATTTTTTCATTGCGCAAATATACGCTTTGCTCTTGTTTAATTGTTAATTTTGAATTCCAAAATAAATATAAATGGATTCAACCAGACAATTAAAAGTATCTCGATTGATACAAAAAGAACTAGGAGAAATATTTCAACGCGAAACTAGAATGATATTTGGCAATGCCCTTATTACAGTTACTCAAGTTCGTGTAAGTCCCGATTTGAGTATAGCTAAAGTATATGTTAGTTTATTCAACGTGCCTGACACTAAGGTTCTTTTGAAATTGATTCAAGAGCACACAAAAGATATAAGAACCAAACTTTCCGATCGGATTAAGAAGCAAGTTCGAATAATTCCCAATCTTGTTTTTTATCTGGATGACTCCTTAGACTATGCTATGCGAATTGACGAATTACTAAAAAAGTAATTACATTTTAATGTTGCATACTCTCTAAAGCAACTTTCAAATGTTTAATCAAACATGAATCTACCCTTTTTCATAGCAAAACGGTATTTGATTTCTAAGAAATCACACAATGCCATTAACATAATCTCTGGTATTTCTGTAATTGGTGTCTGTATCGGTACAATGGCATTAATTATTGTATTATCCGCTTTCAACGGATTGTCAGATTTGGTGCAATCACTTTATAATTCTTTTGACCCAGATTTATCCATCACCATTAAACAAGGTAAAACTTTTGACCCAAACTCCCCTGAAATAAAATCCATAAGAAATCTTGAAGGTATTGCATCGTTCACTGAAATTGTTGAAGGGAACGCACTTCTTAAATTTAATGACAAGCAATGTATATCTACGATAAAAGGTGTAGGAAAAGAGTTTAGGAAAATGAGTGGTTTTGATAGTTTAATTGTGGAAGGTTTATTTAATCTGGAGAAACGTAATATAATTATCGGTAGGGGGATTAGTAATGTGCTTCAGACAGGACCAAGAGAACTTTTTACCCCAATTTCAATATATGCACCTAAACGAGGCAATATTAGTTCAATCAATCCTGAGGATGGGATGAATGAGTTGAAAACATTCGTTTCTGGTATTTTTACAATTAATGATGAATTTGATTATAAATATATTATTCTGAGTATTGAGAATGCAAGAAGCATCTTGGATTATAAAAATGAAGTGACAAGTATAGAACTAAAGTACTCAATTGGTGCGGATAAAGAAAAAGTACAAAAGCAAATCATTTCTTTGATTGGTGAAAAATATGATATTAAGAATAGAGAGCAGCAGAATGTGATGCTTTACAAAACCCTGAAATCCGAAAAACTTTGGACATTCTTAATTCTAGTTTTTATATTGATAATAGCCACTTTTAATGTAATCGGATCGCTCACCATGTTGATAATAGAAAAGAAAAAAGACATAACCATATTAAACAATATGGGAGCAGATATTCAGTTAATAAGAAAGGTTTTCTTATTCGAAGGGGTAATGATTACAATTATTGGTGCCTCTTTAGGATTAATCTTTGGATTGTTCGTTTGTTGGCTACAAATCAAATTCGCGCTTGTAAAACTTTCTCAAGGTTATGTTGTTGATGCCTATCCTGTAAAAATCCACTTTTGGGATATTAGTCTTATTTTGGGAGTAGTTATCTTTATTGGCTTCTTAGCGGCTTGGTATCCTGTAAGACTTTTTACAAAGAAACATTTAATGCGTTTAGCCTAATACCATTAACCCAACAGCTTTTCGCTTAATTCCAACAAACATAACGGTAAGGCTGATCATGATAAAAACATGGGCAATGTCAAGATAAGTGAAGTACTCATTTATAGAAAACTTTGTGCCATTGATTATGGCGGTTAGAAATAGAATAACAATTCCCCATCCAATGTAATTACTTTGAACTTCTGTTTTTGCATCATTGAAATGGATAAACATTACGGGAATCAAGGCGATTGCGCTATTTATTACAACCACAAGAAAACTATGAAATACAAAAACCGATACTGAAGCAAGTACAAGTTGAAGAATGGCAAATACATTCCATTTATTTTTTGAATTCGAACCTTTTAGGACAGAATGAACAGTAGCTTGTTGTGCTGAAAATGCAGAAAAAACATTTAGTAGTTGCATTGGTAACCAAAATGAATCATAGCCAAATCCTTCATGTACCAAAAAGAATGCATGTGAAGCCGCACCAAAAATAGATGCAAAGCCGAGTAATAAGAAAAATCGCGTCCAATGCTTAATACTTCTATCAGTAATCTTTGTTAAACGGAGTATTCTGAAAAAGTAAACGCATAAAATAGCAATAAGAACGTCTGTTAATACGGTGACTGGTTGATGAACCGCAACGCCACTAAAAGTAATTGTTGTATCTATTTTAGCAAAATCAATCATATTACAAAAGTAGTGCTTTTTGAGTTTGCTTAATTATTGAACATCTGTTAGAAAGTGTTAAAATCAGGTGAAGTAATGATTTGGAAGCTATTTAAAGAAATTTATAGAAAATACTTATAAGTTTCATTTATCTTTGACAACATGAAGGAAAAGCGAAGGTATTTTTTTATCCATATTTTAGGTTGCATCGCATTTTTGGCATTACCAGTGATTTTCTCTCCCGAATTCAAAAATTCGGAACTTATTAAAGAGCCTCCTTTTCAAAGGGACTTTCTTGGTTATTTAATTCTCATTTTATTCTTCTATTTTCATTATTACTTTCTTATACCACGTTTTCTCTTCAACAAGAAATATTTTTTCTATTTTGGAGGGATACTAGTCAGTTTTACAGCCATAACAATACTCCCCAAAATTATTATAAATTATATGGAGACTTTTCACCCAGAGTTTGAAATCCTTCCGGATAATTTGGATAACTTCTCTTTTCACTCAAGGCATTTAATTCAACAAATCATAAGTCATTACTTTTTTCAGTTTCTGATGGTCATTACTTTTTCGTTTTTATTAAAGATATATAATAGGTGGAAACAAACTGAAAAGGAAAAATTGGTAACTGAATTATCCTATCTCAAAGCTCAAATGAATCCGCACTTTCTTTTTAATACTTTGAATAGCATTTATTCCCTTGCTATTCAAGAGAAATCTAACCATACAGCCAATGCAATTGTAAAGCTCTCGGGTATGATGCGTTATGTGTTAAGAGAATCTGAGACTGATTTTATTTTACTCGAAAAAGAAATAAATTACATAAGTGACTTTATTGATTTGCAAAAACTTCGATTGGAAGATACTATTGATTTATTATTTGATGTATCTGGGGAGACTTCAAATAAAAAAATCGCCCCTTTTTTACTTATCCACTTTATTGAAAACGCATTCAAATATGGTGTGAACCCTGAAAAGAAATCAACTATAAAAATAACTATTACCATCATAAAAAATGAACTTACATTTATTGTTGACAATAACAAAGTAAACACTACTTTTGAGGCATCTTCAAAAAATGGGTTAGGAATTGAAAATACAAAGCAAAGATTACAATTATTGTATCCTTCTACTCATCAATTAATAATCACAGAAAAGGAGACCCAATTCATAGTATTTCTTAAACTCATACTAAAATGATTTCTGCAATAGCCTTAGATGATGAACCGCCAGCTCTTAAAGTAATTGAGAGTTTTTGCGGACAAACAGATTCAATAGAATTAGTAAAAAGCTTTACTCAGCCTAATGAAGCTTTAAAACATCTCCGGAAATTTCCAGTAGATTTATTGTTTTTGGATATACAAATGCCTTCAATGTCGGGTATTGATTTTTACAAAAGCCTGAATCAAGAGACTATGGTAATTTTCACTACAGCACACAGTCAGTTTGCTTTGGAAGGTTTCAATTTGAACGCGATTGATTATTTGTTAAAACCGTTTTCTATTCAAAGATTTCAACAAGCTGTTGCAAAGGCGAATGATTTTTATAATTATACG
>CAIWDF010000195.1 GCA_903911435.1 uncultured Bacteroidota bacterium | reverse complement strand
TGGATTTAATATTAAAAAGAAACTTAGCAAGGAATCAAGAATTAACCTAGCAAGTGAAAAAGGATATAAACCTGAAGGCAAATATATAAGGTTTGAATCAGTGTATAAGAAGCCTGAAATATACTGGAAGCAAAGAAACATATCAGTAAAAGAATTATTCAAGCCTGAGTTTATAATGAAGTGCAAAAATGATATTTACAATACCTATACAATGATAAATAAAGAAGGGATTTATACACTTCCAAAGGATAAAAGAGATTGCACTCTTCCAGTTATTGAATTACTAGCATTAAAAGAACTAGGAGTGAAGTATGGATTTAATCCTGAAGAATACATCAAACAAAAAATAAAATCAATTCCAACAAGTATTTTAACTAATGAAGATAAGAAGAATAGGAAAAGAAGCCTAAGCCAATTATCTAAGAAATTAATCTTAAATAAAGATAGCTGTTTTGATTTAGGAGTAATTATAAAAAATAAGCTACAAATAGAATAGTTCTTTATATAGTATAGAAAAGGGGTGAAATATTACCCTACCTAGTTGAATAATCAAACTAAATCAAATGAATAAAGGAGGATTAAGGCAAGGAGCTGGAAGAAAGCCAAAAGCCAAAGAATTAGAATTGATTGAAAAGTTAACACCATTGGAAGAATCAGCCTTTAAAGCATTGGAAAAAGGGGTGAAGGCTGGAGAATTTCAGTTTATAAAATTATTCTTTGCTTATAGATTTGGTCAACCTAAACAGCAATTGGATGACATAGAATCTGAATTGCCTTCACCAATTATAGTAATGTGGGGAGGTGAAAACAACCAAAAGTAATTTGTTTCTATTATAGTTAACTTATGTCATGTTTTTAGCCCTATAAACATGAATCAATATATTGTCTTCATTAGGTTTCAAAGGAAGTTAACAAATGATAACTAATATTGTGCAAAAAACTAGATTTCTGCCTAGTGGTTATGCCTTACAATCTGAAACACTAAAAAGTTTTAATAAGCTAGGTACCCATGCAAATTACAATCATTTGTTGAAAGACTTACACACCCTCTCTAATTAGTGGCAATATCATCAAAAGCAATGCATATACAAAGAGTTTTTGGACATGGTATTAAAAAAGATGGATAAGCCCCTATTGTTTTAACTATGTTTTAACCAAAATTTGGAAGCCCCTGCAAACTTATTGTTTACAAGGGCTTCATAGTTTTTCAAGTGGTACCCACTGGAATCGAACCAGTGACACAAGGATTTTCAGTCCTTTGCTCTACCAACTGAGCTAGGGTACCTAAATAATTATTCGGGGTGCAAATGTATTAAAATATTTCAGACAAAATACTTTTTAGCTTTTTTATTGAAAATATTTTTAGCTCGCTTACATATGTTGTTGCTATGTTAAATTGCTCTAAAATGGCTTGATTACAGCTAATTATAGGGTGTTTTTTGCAGAACAATTGTTAGCAATCAATTATAAATGAAAATTTATAAAATAATTTTATTTGCAGGTTTCTGGTTATTGTTTTTCTCTATTGTAGGACAACAGACCGGATATCAAACTTGCAAAACTGGAGCTATTTGCCATCATATGCGATGTTAAATCGGCACAAGCCGAACTTTTTAAATACGGCAAAGCCGATTATTTCGAAGTGTTGATGACACAACGCGATGCTTTGGATGCTAAAATTGATTTGATAAAAACAAAACAAGAACAATTTAATGCCGTTACCGACATCTATCAGGCATTAGGTGGAGGATGGAAATAAGCTAAATTGGTAAGTGCACAACAAATCCATGACCGTGTCTCAGAAAATTACTAAATACAGCGATAGAGACCTAATCTCGTGCACTGAACGATTAGATTTTATGTCTTTTAGTAAAGTGAAAACGTATCTCGCCTTTCTTCTTCTTTTTGCATTTGCATGTCCATTCGTTCGTGCACAGTCGTTGCCTTTGAATGATGCTGAAGTATGGGAAAACATCTATCTTGAAAAAAATATTACCAAGCGGCTTTTGGTCCGACTGAACGAGGAAGGCCGAGTAGTGAACAATGCCACCAATCCTAATTTTGCATATCTCGACATTGGGCTAAATTATAAATTGAATAAACATATTCATTTATCGTTGGCCTATGTACTTACCGAAAAACAACAAAAAACCGAAACATTTACCACACGACATCAAGCATATGCCACCATTACATTGCGAAAAAAACTCTTTCAATTTACGTTTAACAATCGGTCGATGATACAATGGCAAGTGCAAGATGTATATTCCTCCGCCACTGGCAAGTTTCCCGAATATTATTTCAGAAATAAAGTTTCGATTACTTACGAAAAACAATTCAGATTTCAACCCTACGTGGCCGAAGAGGTATACTGTTATTTAAATCAACCTTATGTTCATTGGCAATATAAATTCAACCGAGTGCGTTACTTTGCCGGTATTTATTATCACCCCAACATGATTAATGAATTTGAAATTTATTATTTGTTCGAGAATAATTTTAATCAAGTAAATATCTCACCAAATAAAGTAGCCATCAATCCTCAAAACAATTATATCCTTGGGCTGGGATACGCACATACTTTCTAAACCTTTTTTCTTTCGATTATTTATTTCTGATTAAAATCGGGCTTCGAATCGGCTTGGGTTAAGTATGCAAATCTTTTCTACCTTTGCGGGCAAATTTTAAAAATGAAAGATTCGAAAAACTTCGGCTTTGGTACCAAAGCCATTCATGCTGGTCAGGAACCTGACCCAACAACAGGAGCTATCATGACTCCCATTTATCAAACATCAACCTATACACAAGCATCGCCCGGAAACCATAAAGGATATGCATATGCACGCGGAAAAAATCCTACACGCACCGCTTTAGAAAAATGTATTGCAGAGCTCGAAGGAGCAACACACTGTTTGTGTTTCAGCAGTGGAATGGGCGCAATAGACGCAGTAGCCAAACTATTACGACCAGGTGATGAAGTTATTACTGGTGATGATTTGTATGGAGGCACCTATCGAATGTTTACAAAAGTGTTTGCCAACTTCGGTATCAAATTTCATTTTATTGACATGAAAGATGCTTCGAATATTAAGAAGTACATCAATGCCAACACTAAAATGATTTGGCTCGAAACACCTACCAATCCTACTATGCAGATTATCGACATAGAAGCATCGGCCAAAATAGCAAAAGAACACAACCTGATTTGTGCAGTAGATAATACCTTTGCATCACCTTATCTTCAAAATCCACTTGCCCTTGGTGCCGACATTGTGATGCACTCAGTTACTAAATATTTGGGAGGACACAGCGATGTGGTAATGGGAGCATTGTGCACAAGCAATGAAGATTTGTACACTCAACTTTCTTTTATACACAACAGTTGTGGAGCAACTCCAGGGCCACAAGATAGTTTCCTTGTGCTTCGCGGCATCAAAACATTACACATCCGTATGGAGCGCCATTGCTTCAATGGACGTAAAATAGCTGAATATTTAAAAACACACACTAAGATAGATAAATTATATTGGCCAGGATTTACTGACCATCCAAACCATGAGATTGCAAAAAAGCAAATGCGCGATTTTGGTGGAATGATTTCGTTTTCATTAAAAGGAAACAAACAAGAAGAAGCTTTCAAAATAGCATCAAGTATGAAAGTGTTCTCCTTAGCCGAATCATTAGGAGGTGTGGAATCATTAATTAATCATCCAGCAACGATGACTCACGCTTCAATACCAAAAGAAGAACGCGACAAAGCAGGTGTAGTAGAATCATTACTTAGATTAAGTGTGGGTATAGAAGACATCGAAGACCTTTTAGCCGACTTGAAACAAGCTTTGGCATAAGGCTTTCTAATTACCATCAACACCACAAACCATTATTCTGTCGAAATTATTTAATTTTGAAGGGTATTGGTATGCGCGGCACCTAATTATTTATTAATTTCGTAACTCAATATTAATTTATCTCTAAATGAAGATTTTTTTACCAATCAAATTTGCAATTGCAAGTTCATTACTGTTGTGTTTTTTGTTGCCACACACATCTACAGCACAAGGCGGATATTTGAATTGCGGAACAGACGAAATAATGAGAAAAGCATTCAGCTTGAATCCTCAATTGAAACAAGAGTTCCTGAAAGAAGAAGCTCGATACGAGCAAATAGACCAAGAAGCAACAACTCATCAATACAAAGACCAAGAGAAGGCGGTAACAATTTATACTATTCCTATTGTGTTCCACATCATACATGAAGGCGGGCAAGAAAACATTTCTGACGCACAAGTAATAGATGCAGTAAGAATCTTAAATAATGATTATCGAAAACTTAATAGTGATACCGCAAACATTGTAAGTTCTTTCCGAACTATCGCTTCCGATGTACAAATCCAATTTCGTTTAGCACAAAAAGATCCGAGTGGAAATTGTACCAACGGTATTGATAGAGTATATTCATCACTTACAAATAATGCTGATGATAATTCAAAACTCAATGATTGGCCGAGGAATCAATATTTGAATGTATGGACCGTTAAAAGCATGGGAACCGCAGGAGTTGCTGGATATTCATATTATCCAAGCATGGCTTCTGCTGCAGCTGATGGTGTTATTATTCTTTCAACTTATATCGGAAGCGTGGGCACTGGCAATCCTTCAACATCTAGAGCATTAACTCACGAAATAGGTCATTACCTCAACCTACAACACACTTGGGGGAGCAACAATAACCCAGGAGTTGCGTGTGGCAATGATGGAGTAAATGATACCCCTATAACAATTGGACATACCAGTTGTAATTTGACAGATGCAGGTTGTACACCTCCAATCATAGAAAACATACAAAACTACATGGAGTATTCGTATTGTTCCAATATGTTTACTGCTGGGCAACGAACACGTATGCGTGCTGCTTTAACCAATACTAGTAGCCAAACCAACGGACAACGAAATAATTTATGGACAACAGCAAATTTAATAGCTACAGGTATTAGCACCGCTTCTGTTTTGTGTCAAGCTGACTTTACCACAGACAACATAACAAACAATGTGGTCTGCCAAGGTGAAAGCATTACTTTCAGCGATCTTGCTTGGAACGGAACTCCAACTTCTTGGTCTTGGAGTTTTCCTGGGGGAACGCCTTCCACATCAACCGATTCAACGCCAACAATTATTTACAACACCCCTGGTTTGTACAACGTATCATTATCTGTTTCGAATGCATCGGGTACTGTAAGTGCAAATAAAGTTGGCTATATTCGAGTGAATCCTGCTACAGCAATGTACCATTCAACTTTCTACAGCGAAGGTTTCGAAACAACTACTGTTCCTAATGCAGATTGGCAAGTAAATAACATAACTCCAGGAGGAAACACATTTGTTCAAACTTCAAGTGCAGCAACAACAGGAACTAAATCAGTGATGTTAACAAATAGTGCTGCACAAAGCGGGTATGTTGACGAACTCATTAGCCCATCTATTGATATGACTGCTATTACTGGAACTAGTCCTGTACTTACATTTAAAGTTGCATACGCTCAAAGAGCTAGTACCAATGCAGACAAACTCACTATTTATGTTTCGTCCACATGTGGAAAAACTTGGACCATACGCAAAGCTATTACCGGTGCAGCATTGGCCGCGGCACCTATTCAAACAACCAATTTTATTCCAACTTCAAGTCAGTGGCTTCCTGTAACCGTTACCCTTGGTAGCTATATTACACAAAACAACTTGTTTATTAAATTTGGCTTTGCAAGCGGTGGAGGAAATAATATTTACATTGATGATATTAACATCAGCGGCACCCCAGCAGGGATTGATGAATTAGCAAACAATCTCGACTTCGTTGTATATCCAAATCCTGCTGAGGATAACACAACCATCAACTTCAATTTGATTAATAAGGAAAGAGTTTGTTTAAAAGTCATTGACCTTCTCGGTAGAGAAGTTGCCAATGTCTTTACAGGTGACTTAAGTTCAGGTGAACATACATACTCAATCGGAAACAACAACAAGCTTTCAGCAGGTGTTTATTTTGTAACACTTATTGCAGGTGAACAAAAGTTTAGCAAGAAATTAATCATCAAGTAAAGATTGATAACCCTTACAAACACGCGAGACATTCGTTTTCATGTGTTTGTTTTTATAGTCCTGAATTTACTTAATTAGTTGGAACACATTAATTACATAGCTAGACATAGTATCGTTTTAGCAACGAGATAATCGTTATAAAAATGAAGGAATAAAAAACCCGAATAGCTTGTTCAAGCTATTCGGGTTTTTATTTTATTAAACTTAATTATGGTTTAATAAAGGCATTTCTTATTTCGCCAGTTTTGTCTGAAATAGCCTTGAATTGAGCTTCAGTTAATTTGCCAGAAGCATCAGTAGTAGAGGCATCAAATACAGCTTTCAAATCATTTAAACTTTTCAAAACTTCAACAGTTCCATTGTTTTCGTTCTTATATGTTTCCAACAATTCGATAAGATTAACAAGGGAAGTTTTTTGAGCGCCTATTTGAGTGATGACTGCTTCGTTTTTAGTAGTTACACCAATACGAGTTGCAATGTAAAGTCCTTCAACCCATCCTCCAGCAACAATTAATGAAGATACTCCTGGTTGTCCGTTTCCAACTAAATACTTATCTGCTGTCCAATACGAACCAGAGATTATTGCTAGTAATGAATCTTTTTTGTCCATGCTTGCCTGAATACGAGTAGTTGTATTTTCATCAAATGCGCCTGTAATACCTAAACCCGAAGCTAGGGTATTCGTACATTTTAAATATAACATCGACTCTTGTGTTTGGTCATATAAACTAATGAAGCTTAAGTCGGAACCAAAAACACCAAGGTTCATAGCTTTTGCTTTCACTGAAGTATATTTAGATGCGTTTTCAATTGGGTTAAGGTAACCAGCATTATACTTAGCCCCTGCATCCTTAAGTAGCTTTGTGGCTTCGATAGGTTCAGGAATAGAACTAAATACTTTTTTCGCTTTTGAATCCTGTACTTTGTTAGCAGGAGGAGCGGTTACGTCAGATGTTTTAGTCGATACTTCACTCGATTCGTTTGTAGACGAACTACAAGCAACCATTGATAATGCGATCGATAGAACTGACGCTACTTTTAAAATTGTTGTGTTGTGTTGTGCTTTCATTATTCTTAGGATTTTTTATTTAGCGACCAAATATACCACTTTATAGTTATTCCAACCAAATATATTATAGATTATTTTTAATGACATTCTTTTCGAATGACAAATCGACAAATCTATTTCTTCTCAAGATTCATTATAAATATATAAATTTGTCACTTAAACGATAGAGCAATGCAACGCCTTTTTAAGTCATTTATTTTTCTTTCACTTATCTTCCCTCCTATTCAATCCTTTTCTCAGATTTTCAAACCTGGAATAATTGCTGGGGTGGTCGCAACCGATCTTGATGGAGTAGATCCTTATGACAATGATTTTCATAAAGCAGGACTTACTATTGGAGCCTCCTTAAACGCCAAGCTTTCCGAAAAAAACTCTTTGCAGTTCGAGGTACTCTACACCCAAAAAGGTTCATTGCAACCTGCTGATTCAGTAAATAATTACAACTATTATAAATTAAATCTCAATTACGTTGAAATCCCACTATTATTCAAACACAACATTGTTTTTAATATTAGGAAAAAAAGAATAGATAATTTTTTCTTCGAGATAGGACCATCGTACGGAAGACTTGTTACAATGAAACAAGAAGGTACGTTTGATTATGGAGGAGGGTACGAAAACAATTTCAAGAATAGCGAAATTGCTTTGAATATTGGGTTAGGTTGTAGGATAGTGAATCGTCTTTTTTTTGATGTTCGCTATTGTAATTCGATTATACCAGTTGTTTACCACAATGCTGCAACAACTCGAAATAATTTTTTGTTCACTGCAAACAAAGGTGCTAATATGGTTTGGGCGTTTACTTTGAGGTACCAATTCAGTAAAGCAAACGAAAAGAAAGAAGTAAAAGAGGAAGAAGTGGAATAGGTATTAACCAACCATTGTTTTACCAATTATCTTTTCCCCTGCAAGTTCTCGAGCGGTGTTCACAATACCATCAACATCGAAACCGCACTCTTTATGCAATTGTTGTTGCTCACCATGTTCAATGTACTTATCAGGAATCCCTAGTCGTTTTACATGAGCAGTATAATTGTTATCGGCCATAAATTCAATGACAGCACTTCCCATACCACCCATTACACATCCATCCTCCACAGTAATCACTTTCTGATGTTTTCCAAAAACTTCATGCAATAAGGCTTCGTCAATTGGTTTTACAAAACGCATATCATAGTGAGCCGCTTTAATTCCTTGCTTTTCCAATTCCTTGCAAGCATCTATTACATAGTTACCAATATGACCGATACTTAATATTGCTAAATCATCACCATTCTGAATACGTTGACCTTTTCCTATGATTATTTTAGTGAATGGCTTTTTCCATTCAGTCATTACTCCATTACCACGTGGGTAACGGATTGAAAAAGGCGCATTGGTTTCATCTAATTGTGCTGTATACATCAAGTTTCTTAACTCCTCTTCGTTCAAAGGTGCCGAAACAATCATGTTCGGAATACATCTAAAATATGCTAAATCATATGCACCATGATGTGTAGCACCATCTGTACCTGCAAATCCTCCTCTATCCAAACAAAAGACAACATGCAAATTTTGCAAAGCAACATCATGAATCACTTGGTCGTAGGCGCGTTGCATAAATGAAGAATAGATGTTACAGAAAGGAACAAGCCCCTGTGTGGCGAGTCCTGCCGAAAAGGTAACAGCATGTTGTTCGGCTATCCCCACATCAAATGCTCTATCTGGCATAGCTTTCATCATAATATTCAATGAGCATCCACTTGGCATGGCCGGAGTGATTCCCATTATTTTCGAATTCTTTTCTGCTAGTTCCACAATGGTGTATCCAAACACATCCTGATACTTGGGTGGTTGTGGAACTTTTGGTACAATTTTTATTATTTCTCCAGTATCCTTATTGAACAAACCCGGTGCATGCCAAACTGTTTGATTTCCTTCTTCCGAAAATTTATATCCCTTTCCTTTTTGAGTCAAGCAATGCAATATTTTTGGTCCAGGTATATCTTTCAAATCTTGTAATACTTTCGTAAGTCGTTCCACATCGTGTCCATCAACAGGTCCAAAATAACGAAACTTTAACGACTCAAACATATTGGATTGTTTGAGCAATGAAGACTTAATTCCATTCTCAATCTTCGATACGATGTCTTGTGCTGATGGTCCGAACTTACTCATTTTACCAAGCAATTTCCATACATCATCTTTCAAACGATTATACGTGTGTGATGTGGTAATATCTGTGAGATAATCTTTCAGAGCCCCAACATTAGGATCGATACTCATACAATTATCATTCAATACAACTAATAGGTTGGAATTGGAAATACCAGCATGATTCAAAGCTTCGAAAGCCATACCTCCAGTCATTGCACCATCGCCAATCACTGCAATATGTTGTCTTTCTTTTTCTCCTTTATAAGCCGATGCAACCGCCATTCCCAAAGCAGCGCCAATTGATGTGGAAGAATGTCCTACGCCAAAAGTATCGTATTCGCTTTCTGAACGTTTTGGAAAACCACTGATGCCTTTGTACAAACGATTTGTATCAAAAACCTTTCTTCTACCCGTAAGTATTTTATGACCGTATGCTTGGTGACCTACATCCCAAACCAATTGGTCATATGGAGTATTGAATACATAATGGAGCGCAACGGTTAGTTCAACCACACCAAGGCTAGCACCAAAGTGCCCACCTTTTTTCGAAACAACATCAATGATATATTGACGCAACTCCTTACTCACTTCAGGCAACTCGGTCTCCTTTAGTTTTCTTAAGTCACTTGGATACTCTATTTTATCCAGTAGTTTTCCTGCTGTAAATTCCATTAATTTCTGCTAGATGGTTGATTTGAGAACAAAGGTAAAAACTTTTCTTTCATAAATTACTTAATGGGTTTTTATCTCGTTGATTTTACTTTAATTTTATAAAACAACACTGTGAATGATTTGTTCATTTCTAAACTTAATTGCTATTCAAAATACTGTTTGGCATGTAGCACTTGGCAGTATAGTTTCTTTATTTACCTATAGCTTCCCTCCTAGCACGCAGGTTTTCTTATAATGCCTCACATCACCTTCCAAATCGAAGACTTCGAAATAAATAATGTAAATTCCTATTCTTGCTTTTTCGCGATCAGCGTTTATACCATCCCAACTAAATGTTCCTTTGATTCCTAATAATTCGTTTTGGATTAATGGTTTTACCACTTGTCCTTTGCTGTCGAAAATAGTGATGCTGGCGGTATAGCCGGGCACATCGAAATGATAATTAATGTTCACCACATCGTTGTAACCATCTTCGTCAGGCGAAAATATTTCGGGAGTAATGAGTATAGCATCATCGGTTTCTCCAGCATTGTGGTATTGAGAGTTTTGATATCCGGGTGTGCCAAAGCCTGCATCCTGTGCTGCCGAATGCCAATTGGTTCGGTCTTGAGTAGTGCGGTTAAAATCAATGCGCTCTAAGGCTACTCCTTTAGTGGAGTTGAGTAAAGGAAACTGCATATCGCTGTAATAAGTAAAGCGGTCGATGATGCCTGCCGTATCGCTTAGGCAAACGGTGCCTGAAGTGATGTTTAGAGAAATAATGCTTGGAAGATTGATAAAAGCTTTTGGATTGGGTGTGTAATATTGGCTTTTAACGGCATCTGCATTGGTAGACAGCACCAGGTAATCTTGTGGAAAAAGCAAATAACCATCTGCTGTAATTACTTTTGGGCTAGTGATGACATTGTTAATGGTATCGTATTGAGAGAGGGTAACGGATTTTAAATCGATTACTTTGGAAGAGTTGTTGTAAATTTCAACATAATCTACTCCGCCTGTGTTGGGGTCTGAGAGGATTTCGTTAATGGCAATGTCATTTTGTAAGGCAAGCTGAGGCAAGGCAAATCGTGCGCTATTATCCAATCCCAAGGCATTGCCCACACAATCAGTGATGGCATTGTTTACAGTGATGGTATATATTACTCCCGATTGAATAGGTGTAGCAAGGGTTAGGTGCACACTACCGAAATCAGGAGCGATGGGTTTTAACTGAAGAGGATTACCAATACCGTTGTTTATATTGTAAATAGAAAGGTTCAGCATGGTGGTGCTGTCCAGGGGTTCATTAAAATAAAGTTGAATGGTATCAGCTGCAATTACCGAAACACGCACCACTTGAGGAGGTGTATGGTCGGGATTAGCAGCATGAATGGAATTAACTGTGCCAGGTGTTCCTCCTGCAGCGCCTGTAGATGCCCGCCAATTGCTCATTCCAGCGCAGGGATTCGTAGGGTCTATTTGTTCCAAACTCCAACCACCATCTATTTTATTGGCGTCCTGATACCAAGCATCCGTATACGATACTGTAGACATAGGTACTCCGTCAGCAGTTTTTAATACCAATGTTTGTCCTGTATTGGTTAGTGCTGGGAAGCTAGTAACTCCTGCAATGTTGATATTCGAAAAGAAAAACGGAACTGCAGAAGGTGTTGTAAGCACTATGTATCCATGTGCAGCGATGGTAGCATTCGGCAAGGCTTTCACTGTAGTACCTGCTGCAAATGTCCAGTTGTTGATGTTAATCGGAAATTGTGTTTTGTTATACAATTCAACATATTCGTTGTTTGGCAATACATTCACAGGAGGGTCGGGGTCGGCCATTATTTCGTTTATCACCACATCAAATGGTTTTGGTTTGTAATACGAAAAGCTGATGGTATCTGTCAATAGTGCATTACCAGAGCAATCACTCATATTAGTTACCATCAACGTATAGGTAGAAGAATTAGTAAGTGGAATGGATAAGGTAAGATAAGCGCAACTCAATGTTGCATTTACAGTATCAGCGGTTGTTACGCCAATACCTGCATTGATGCTGTAATTAGCAAAAGCTGAGATAACCGATGCATCCAATGCTTCCGAAAAACAAACATTTATATGTATCGAGTCGATTACAGTAACTCCTGCAAGACGAGGATGAGTGGTGTCGGCAGCGATTGAGTACACAGAGTTTTGAGCAGATGGTGTACCACCATTCGCATCGTTAGATGCAATCCAATTGCTAGAAGCAGGACAATTGACATTGGCATTTGGATTGATTAATTCGAGTGTCCAACCTCCTTGTTGTTTGGTTGCATCCTGATACCATGCATCGGAAAAGGTAACAGAATCAATAGATACAAGACTATCGTTTTTTAGATAAAGATGATCGCCTGCATTATTTATCGAAGGGAAACTACTCACACCTACATGATTTCCGTAAGGAGTAAAGAGGGCTGTATCGGCATTGTTACAAACAATAAGGTATTGGTGAGAAGCAAGCACCGTGTTGGGAAGTGTAGCCGTTGATGAGCCATCGGTAAATTTCCATCCGTTGAGATTAACAGCACTAGCACTGCGGTTATACAGTTCGATAAATTCGACAGCAGGCACATTGACCTGAGGAGTGGGGTCGGCCATTATTTCGTTGAAAATAATATCGCGGAAAGCGGCAGGTGCAACGAAAAAATAAGTGAATGGAGAGGTGGCGGTAACCATGGGATTGGCACTTAAATCTTGAACATTGGTAACGGTAAGTATGTTCGGAAGTCCACTGGTAAAAGCGGTTGAGAACGTAAGGTGAACAAGATTAAAATTAGTGGCATCGCGTTGGGCGGTGGTAGGATTGCCAAGAGCGTTGTTAGCAGAATAATTGCTGATGGTTTGAGAAGTGGTGAGGTCGACTGCTTCGGAAAAAAGAACATCAAGTTGGGTGGAGGAAATGATAGTGGTAGAAACTAGTGTAGGTGGAGTGACATCAACAACAATAGGTCCGACATAAAAATTATCGAAAAAGAATTTGTTGGCATTACTGGCTGTGTAATACGAAGCGATGCCAAAATAGGAAGAAGTAGTATAGGTATTGTCGGTGCCAGAAGCTTCGAGGGCATAAGCCGTTCCTCCGGCAGGGTCTACATAGAGTGTCCAAAGGCCAGCTGCATCGCGGGTGACGCGCACACCGATAGCAAACGAAGCAGCTATTTGTGCATTGGTGCCACGGCAAACGGATGTGAAAGTGGTGCCTGTTTGGCGAAAAAGTTCGACTGCATCATTACTCAGTGCTTCGCCAAACAAAAGAAAGTATCCATTGAGCGGACCGTTGAGGTTGGCTTGGTCGGAGGCAAGGTAAACTCGTCCGAAATTGCTGCCCGATGGAGCAAAGGTTTCTTTTATATAAAAGCTCCACTCGGTGGTATTGAGGGAGGAAGCAGGTGATGGGGTGGAAAGATAAGTGGTGTCGGCTGCGGTATTGCTTGATTGTAATTGAAACGATGCATTGACGATGTATTTGGCGGCATCGCCCGACCAAAGAGGATTGGCAGAAAAGTTTCCATCCGAAAAATCGTCAGTTACCTGAGCGTGACCAAAGGTGATTACGAAAAAGAATATTAAAATAAATAATGGGCGCATCGCTTTGTTTTTCGATTATGGTGTAAATGTATGAATTTTTTTATTTTGAGGAAGATTGGTGGAGAGTTTAAAGTTCAAAGTTAGAAAGTTGAAGGTGACCGCTAAGGCAGAAAGACGCTTGATAAGGTAATAGCGAATAGGCAATAGTGAATAGGGCAAGGTAGAAAGGCGCTTAACAAGGTAATAGCGAATAGGCAATAGTGAATAGGGCAAGGTAG
>CAIWDF010000194.1 GCA_903911435.1 uncultured Bacteroidota bacterium | reverse complement strand
CTGAATGAGGATTGGTTGCTTATTGAAAACTGCAAACGTAATGATTCCATAGCATTTGAAAAGCTATACTACAAGTATGCATCGAGAATGAAGGGGGTGGCATATCGTTATGTGGAAGATGGAATGGTAGCTGAGGATATATTGCAGGAGGCATTTGTGAAAGTGTTTAAGAATTTACAAAATTTCGACACCTCTGGCACCTTTGAAGGATGGCTGAGGCGTGTGGTAGTAAATTTGGCAATCAATTATTATAACCAACAAAAAAAACAATCAGAACACTTTTCGGATTTAGGATATTTAATGGAAAGTGATTGGGATGAAGAATTTCCTGAGGAAGAAACAAATTATACAATGGAAGAATTGGTTGACTCCATTGCGATGTTGCCAGAAGGATACCGTTTGGTATTCAACATGTATGTGGTGGATGGATTTTCGCATAAAGAGATAGCAGGCGCATTAAAGATATCGGAAGGAACATCAAAATCTCAGCTTTCGAAAGCTAGAGACTATTTAAAAAAACTACTGGAAAAACAAAAACTAGTTTCAAATGGAAGATAAGGATAAGAGGTTTGACGAAATGTACCGGAAGCAGTTGAAAGATTTTCAATTGCCTGTATCGGATAAGGTGTTAGCCTCAATAAAAGAAGAGATAGCACTTGACGCGTCAAAAAAGAATTTAGGTTTTGCAAACTGGAAACTATCATTGGTTTTGGTAATCGGTGTGGTATTGACATTATTTGTTTTCATTAATAAGGAGCTTAATACGAAACAGGAAAACGGAAAAGAGAAAAAAAATGACTTAGTATTAATTGACAAATCGAACAATGAAGCTCGCCTAAAAAATGAGCAGAAAAGAATAAAAGATGAAAAAATAAGTTCTGGCAAAATAAACGTAACCGAAATAGGAGACAAAACAAACACAATTGATAACAATTCTTCTGCAAGCAAAAAAAATGTCGAGGGAATAGAAACAAAGCAAAACAAAAAGTATGAAAGTTCTAAATCAACTGCATTGAAACCGAGCTCCGATACACAGAACTTGAATCTGATAGAAGACAAGAAGCACGCTATTTTATCGGAAGCGGTTATCTTTAAAAAGAGTTTGGATAAGCATAAAAATATAGCTAATGCAAGCGAAACAACACCTCATACAAACAAAAGTGAATTGACTCTGATAGACAAAAAAGAGAATTCTAACAAAAGTACATTTGAAAGTATTGACCCAATAAAAGCTAATGATAATAACATTTTGCAATCGCAAGGTTCAATTGACAAATCGACTAATTCAGCCACTAATTTAATTGAAGAAAAAAACAAAATAGATGTAGAAGAAAAATCGTCTTTGGTTAATGAAATCAAGAGTATCAAAAAGGATTCTACAGAAATTCTTGTTAAAAACAAAACGAATGATTCAATAAAACTTGCTCCGAGTGCATTGGCCAAGGCAGACGAAAATCCGAAACCTTCTGCCAAATCGGGTATATACCTCGCAGCGAATGGTGGGCCGTCATTTACTACTAGAAATTTAACCACAGGAAATAATACAGGAGCTGCAAATCGTAATGAAGCAGAGAAATCAATCATAAGTTATGATGCTGGTATTGAAGCTGGATTAACCATTAAAAGCCACTTGTTGGTGAGCATTGGCATCCGCATTAGTCAATATGGAGAAAAATATAACTACACAAAATCGATGTTGCAAACAACTTTACACGATTCTATTTATAATGATTCTGGGACTATCTATACTTTTATTGATACAGTTCGAACCACTGTCATCAAGGATGCTCATGTACAGAACTCGTATCAATTCATGAGTATCCCAATTTCATTGGGATACCAATTTAACATTGGCGACAAATGGACGATTGCCCCTACTGTTGGATTAGGAATCAATTATTTATTAAAAGGTAGTTCTACATGGTTGGACTCAAACACTGGTGAGCAGATTGATTATGTGAAATCGACTAATTTTAATACCACTTCATTATCAGGAAGTATTAAACTTGAACTCGCATACAAAGTGCAAGAGCATTGGTGCATCACGCTGCAACCTGAATATTCACGATGGTTCCAATCTATTTACAAAAAAGATGATGAATTAAAATTATTTCCTGCTAGTTATAAAATCAACGTAGGGATGAAGTATTCGTTTTAGTATTTCACGTCAACCATTCTACAACATATTCCAATCAACTTATAAAAAAACAAACCTGCTCTTTTGAAAGAGCAGGTTTGAAATAAAAACACTTCGAATATATATTGTTTGTTGAGTTATCGAAGCTATCGTAAACCGAATTACAACTATTTAACGATAGTGATTTTTTGAGTCACTGAACTATTGTTATCCGATTTGATGATTAAGAAATACAATCCAGCATTCAAATTTTCGGTATTCAAGTCATAGGTCTGTGCACCAATCGACATGTTTCCTAAGTCGGCTTTTATCATTTCTTGCCCAAGTTGATTGATTACTGAAATTGTAACTGGACTTTGTTTCGACATACCGAATGCAACGGTTGCACTGCTTGTTGCAGGGTTAGGATAAATTTGCAAATCGGAAATGTCTGTTAATTCTTCCACTCCACTGCTCAAACTAAAATTGATATTGTCAACATAAATAGCATTCCCTTGTGCCGAAGTGCCTTTGAAACGAACCAAAACAGACGAATTGCCTGCATAAGTATTCAAAGCAACTGTTTCGTGACGCCACTGTGACGCCTGAGATGGTGTATATCCCGAAGGGAAATAAGTGGTACCATTGGTTGATAAAGACGAACCTGCATGTGCATAACGAGGCAACCAAGAAGTTCCGCAATTGGTAGAAACATCCACTTCGAGTTTATCGTTTAATGTAGCACTTGCTTGAGCATATGATACATCAAAAGTCAATTGAACTGTACTTGATCCAGCGAACGACATGAGGTCGAATGCAAAATAATCGATGTCTCCAACAGCATAATTGTAACAATCCAACTTAGCACACTTAGCCGAATTATAGCCCGTATTAGCGGTTGACCATGTGCCTGGGTCGCCACCATTGTAGATTGCCCAATTGCTTGGAATTCCATTTGCTTCAAACGTTTCAGAGATTAATGGCCCTACTACATTTGACAATTTCAGGAATGATGCAGCAGTATTATTGTTAGCAGGTGTTGGGTCGGTATTACCATTAGGATTCGATACAATTGCCGCGATTGTATGAGTTCCAGAACTCGCTCCACCCAATCTCACATTGTTTATCAATACATTATTATAAGGAGGAATAGAACCTGTCCAGTTCAACACTTTTTGTTGAGTGCCATCTACATTATAGGTAATGGTGGCCGATGTTAGATTAGTTGTTCCAAGGTTTCCAAGACGGAATGTTGGCGACACACTATCGCACGATTGCAAATTGGCATTCGCGCTATTCAACGTTGCAGCCGTCATCATTTGTGCATCATTAGCACCTATTGATATGCTACATCCTCCTTTGTAAGCGTATAGTTGCGAAGTAGTAGCTTGACCTACCAACGTAATGGTGCGATCAGGACATATCATGTAAACGGTTGGAAAGTAAGTTATTTTATATCCTGTGGTACTCAAAAAAGTAGATGCACCCGCTGTAGAACTTGATAAATCAACAATAGGATATGGAGTGCCTGTTACCCAATCACCTTGTGTAGAACCTGGATAACCGCCCGGTGCCTGATAGATACCATTCAATTGATTGATGGTGTTTGACAATTCGCCCTCAATATACATCACACGAACCTCGTTGGTTCCATGCGGTCCGTAGGTATTGTACAAACTTTCGAGCGCACCCGAAGTGTGATAAGCCCAACAAGGACCACACCAAGCAGCCGAAACATCAATATAAGTAGTGAATCCAGAATCTAACAAAGCATATAAATGCTGAGTGTTTCCTGAAATGTCGGTAAAAGTAAAATCAGGAGCAATTGTTCCATCAGCTACTTGTGCCTTGCTAGTAGAAGCGGTAAAGAGTAGCATACATGCTACAATTATTCGTAGTAATTTTTTCATAGGAATTGTTTTTTAGTGGTTAATGAGTGTTTAATATTAATTCGCAAGCCGAAGGTAAGTATAAAAATCTAAATCGTAGTAATTTTTAGGTGAAAAGGATACAGACAACCAACCATGTAAACGTGCAGGGAGAGCTGTACGCTGTACAGACGACCATGTAAGCGTGCAGGGTGAGCTGTACACTGTACAGATGACCTTGTAAGGATGCAGGGTGAGCTGTACGCTGTACAGATGACCTTGTAAGCATGCAGGGTGAGCTGTACGCTGTACAGATGACCTTGTAAGGATGCAGGGTGAGCTGTACGCTGTACAGATGACCTTGTAAGGATGCAGGGTGAGCTGTACGCTGTACAGCAGCCATTGACTATACCTACTACCTCGTGTACGCT
>CAIWDF010000193.1 GCA_903911435.1 uncultured Bacteroidota bacterium | reverse complement strand
TTTAATTTATCAAATTCCGTTGTGAACAGACTACCATTTACTACTGTGATGCCCTCCTCGCCAGTCCCCATGATGTCCATGTTTAAAAGAAAACGAATCCGATTGAGTGAAAAAACGGGATGTTCGGTGTAATATTTTGAGCCCAATAAACCAGCCTCTTCGCCACAGAAAGCCATAAAAACAATGGAATAACTCGGCTTATGTGCTGGCATGGAATAGTATTTGGCCAAACTCAGCAACATCGCAGAGCCACTTGCATTATCGTTCGCACCAGGAAAATATACATCACTTCCCATTTGCCCTAAATGGTCGTAATGAGCAGTAAATACAATGAATGAATCAGGAAATATAGAGCCTTCGACAAGCCCAATAACATTTTGTGAGGCAAACTCGGAAATGTATTTACTCTCGATATCGAAACTCATTACTTTTGGAATAACATTTCCATCTCTTAAAACTTCAATGGTTGGAAACTCACTCACTTTTTGCGACACACTCCATGTAAGTTTATCTTTTGCAATAACAATTGCTTTCGGCTTTTTTATTAATAAAGGTAAATCGTGAAGTTCCTTGGTTAGTTTGCCAGTATCATTTATATACAAAATCTTCTTGCTAAAATCTTGGTTAATGAATTTCTTATATTTCTTCTTTTTCATTACCAATTGATCGTCTGCCACCACAATAGTGCCTTTATCTTTCGCACTCGGGGAACTCGGTGAGACGATATAGTCTTTTCCAGCTATCAATTTTTGATTATCAAATTCAACTGAAATCTCACTCGGAAATGTATTCACTGGAAATGAAAACGATTGATAATAATTGGATGTGATGGGTTTTAATCCTAACTTTTTAAATTCCTCGCGAATAAAATTCGCTGCCTTTGCCACTCCATCATTTACATATCCCCTTCCGCGCATTTCAGCAGATGCCAAGGTATCGACAATTTTTCTACCGTATAAATAAGCCTCACCCTTCTCTAAGTTTTGCGCCATTAAAGGAAAAGAAAATAATATAAAATAGAAAACTGAGAAATAAGCCTTCATCTAACTATACCTTCTTTCAATCAAACTTAGTAGTCGTTTAGTCGTTGCCGATTCATCTTCCCAATTGTATAGCTTTTGAAGTGTATAAAAATATTCCATAGCCGACTCCAAGTCTTCCGAATCATTAAAATGTTGAATAGCGATAATATATTCTTGAGCGTTACCATGAAAAAGTTCATTGATGTATTGAAATTTATCATTTATGCCAATAGCCGCTTTCATATCAGTTATAGTAGGCTTCCCACCTTTCTTTGCTGATGCGGCTTCCTCTTTCGTCTCGGCTTTTTTTTCTTCTTTTACTTTTTCAACAACTTTAGGAAGTTCTTCTCCCAACAAGTCCGTTGGAGAAACAACAATTTCTTCCGTCTTTTTCACCTCCTCCTTTACCACTGTCTTCTCTATTTCTGTCTCGGGCAGATTTGTTCCCACTGATTCAATTGGTATAGAACTATCACTTTCTTGCTGCTTTTGGTCTGTTTTCGGCTGTAATATCGGTTGTTTGTCGGAAACCGAATGTAGGTAATTAAAAACAATTGATTTCTGAAAAAGCTTTTCAATCTTATGAAGTATAGCCTCCAATTCTAATTGAGATACAGCGTTTGTATCGGTTATTCCATCCGAGTGATTCTTGATATCTTCTATCAATTCCTTGATCTCGTTTCTCAAATTTATTTTATCCATACGAATTATATTTTAAAAGGTAAAAAAACGCAACGCTTTTTTGTTTAGTTTTGTTGAACAATTATTTGGATTAAAATTACAACTATTTTTTCAGTTTTATAAAATGTTTCTCGAAAATACAATTCAACACAATAAACGCAAAGGTTCAATTGAAGTAATTTGCGGCTCTATGTTTTCGGGTAAAACAGAAGAACTTATCAGAAGACTTAAGCGAGCCCAATTTGCAAAACAAAAGGTTGAAATATTCAAACCTGCTATCGATACTCGTTATGATGAAACGAAAGTGGTTTCACACGATAGTAATTCAATTCATTCCACACCAGTTCCTTCTTCTGCCAATATTCTTCTGCTTGCGAGCGAAGTGCAGGTAGTAGGTATTGACGAAGCTCAATTTTTCGATATTGAACTCGCGAATGTTTGCAATCAACTAGCCAATAATGGGGTGAGGGTGATTATTGCTGGATTGGATATGGATTATCTGGGTAAGCCATTTGGACCTATGCCTGCCCTACTTGCAATTGCCGAATATGTTACAAAAGTACATGCAATTTGTATGCGTTGTGGCAATCTTGCTAACCACTCACATCGGATGACTGATGAATCATCATTAGTATTACTTGGTGAAACCAACAATTACGAACCACTTTGCAGAGATTGCTTTGTAGAAGCAAAAAAATAATCTATGAACTACAACATATCTTCTATTGCCGAAATAATCAAAGGAAGTAAGCATGGCAATGGCAACACGAGCATTATCATCAAAATCTTATTAATTGATAGTCGGAAAATTTCTAATCCCGAAACATCATTATTTTTTGCCATTAAAGGTGAAAGACATGATGGACATGCCTACCTAGTGGACTTGTTTGAGAATGGAATCAGAAACTTTGTAGTCTCAACACTTCCCGAGAACCTTGAAGCATTTCCAAATGCAAATTTCATTCTCGTAAAAAACACGCTTACAGCTTTACAGCAACTTGCTAAATTCCATAGAGAGCAATTCAAAATCCCAGTGATTGGTATCACAGGAAGTAATGGAAAAACGATTGTAAAAGAGTGGCTTTATCAATTAATGAGAGAGGACAGAAAAATAGTGCGCAGTCCGAAAAGTTTCAATTCTCAAGTTGGTGTTCCTTTATCTGTATGGCAAATAAACGAAGAAAATGACTTCGCTATATTTGAAGGAGGGATTTCAAAACCTTCAGAAATGGTGCAATTGAAAGACATCATTCAACCAACAATTGGTATTATTACCAATATCGGTCAGGCTCATGATGAAAACTTTGAAAACACAAAGCAAAAAACACTAGAAAAACTCAATCTTTTTCTAGACGCTGAAGTAATCGTTTATTGCAAAGACTACAATTTGATTCATGAAGAAATAAACACTAATAAAGACTTCGCAGATACCAAAGTATTCAATTGGTCTAGGAAGTTACGAGCCGATTTGCTAGTTGGACGAATCACAAAAAAAGAATTTGACACCGATATTCAAGGAATATTTAAGAATGATTTCATCAATATATCGATTCCATTTACTGATGAAGCGAGTATTGAAAATGCAATCCATTGCTGGGCTGTTCTGCTTTGTCTAGGATATGAAAATAGTCATATTGCTAAACGTATTCGCTTTTTAAGTCCTATTGCTATGAGACTTGAATTAAAAGAAGGAATAAACAATTGTTCGATAATCAATGATAGCTACAATTCAGATTTGAGTTCATTGATAATCGCT
>CAIWDF010000192.1 GCA_903911435.1 uncultured Bacteroidota bacterium | reverse complement strand
CGGGCAGTACATTGCCGTTAACTGCGGTGCTATACCCGAAGGAACGATAGATTCAGAATTATTCGGACATGAAAAAGGTTCTTTCACAAGTGCACACGAAGCGCGCAAAGGTTACTTTGAAGTGGCTAACGGTGGAACCATTTTTCTGGACGAAGTTGCCGAAATGCCTTTGGCTACGCAAGCCCGACTGCTCAGAGTGCTTGAATCAGGAGAGTTTATGAAAGTAGGTTCTTCAAAGGTCTTGAAAACTGATGTTCGGATCGTGGCTGCTACAAATGTAAATATTCAGCAAGCTATTGAAAAAGGGAAATTCCGGGAAGATTTGTATTACCGATTGAACACTGTGCCTATCAATGTTCCGCCTTTGCGCGACCGCAAACAAGACATCTTTTTATTGTTCCGTAAATTTGCTTCCGATTTTTCAACAAAATACCGAATGCCTACTATCAAGTTGGATGCTGAAGCTGAACAACTTTTGACTAGTTATTATTTTCACGGGAATGTTCGTCAATTGAAAAATATTACTGAACAAATATCGGTGATTGAAAAGCAACGAGATATCAATGCAAGTATTCTGCTTAGCTATTTACCTCAGCAACAGACATCACAATTGCCCATGGTTATGAACAACAATGCGCAAGCAAATAGTGATTTTAATGAACGGGATTTACTCTATAAAGTGCTGTTCGATATGAAAAAAGATTTAACAGATTTGAAGAAAATTGTTGTTGATTTAATTGAAAACGATAATCAACTCAATCAGGATTTTCAACCAGAGAATGCACAAATAATTAAAAAGCTTTATCAAGAAGTAGGAACAGCCGAAACTCCAATTCAGTTGGGATACAATGCTCCAACCACAGTGGTGAAAAAGGTGCAAGAGCAAATACCAGTGCAGGAAGTGGTTGAAGAACCTCTTTCATTGCAAGCGGTAGAAGCTGAACTTATAAAACGAGCTTTAATAAAACACAAAGGCAAACGAAAAAAGGCGGCTCAAGAATTAGGAATAGCCGAACGTACATTGTATCGGAAGATTGATGATTATCATATAACCGAACCTGTATATACAAAACAAAAATCATTCACACCAAAAGCTCCGATTGAAAGAAAGCGTAAATCGAATAAGTAAATGAAATTGGAAGAGAACCATAGAATGAATCATTTTTTGAGACTTGCATTGATAAACAGTTGTCTGATTGTCTGTCTCATGTTATCTAGTTGCAAGGTTCATTATTCTTTTAGTGGTGCTTCCATTCCTCCCGAAGCAAAAACAGTTTCAGTGCAATATTTTCAGAACAATGCATCACTGGCTCCGCCAAGTATGAGCCAAGCTTTTACCGAGGCATTGCGCGACAAATTGAGTTCGCAGACACGATTGGGATTGGTAAATAAAGGAGGCGATTTGAATTTCGAAGGTAGCATTACTGGTTACGTAACTGCTCCAACAGCTTTGCAAAGCAACGACCAGTCGGCATCAAACCGATTGACGATAACGATAAGTGTAAAATACACTTGTTCATTCGACCCTAAGAAAAATTTCGAACAAACTTTTTCGCGCTTTGCTGATTACAAAGGCAACGAAAGTTTATCGTCAAAAGAAAACGACTTGATAAAAGATATAAATGATCAATTGGTTCAAGATATTTTTAACAGGGCTTTGAATGATTGGTAAGGCATGAATAGAAATCAATTCATATCGTACGTTGAAAATCCTGATAAATTATCGGAGAAGGATGCCGTGTTATTAGCGGCATTGGTAAAAGACTTCCCTTATTTTCAAACAGCACATTTGCTGTATGCAAAAAGTTTGCACAATGAAAATAGCATTCATTACAATAATCAACTGAAGGTAACTGCCGCGCATGCCACTGATAGAAAAGTGTTGCATCGGTTGATTACAAAACAAATGGAAGAAGAGCCAATACTTCCGCTTGAAATGGTTCAGGAGAAATTGGTGGAGAAGCAGATTGAGCAACAAGTGAGAACCAGTGTGCTGGAAGAGGTGGCTGAATATAAAATAGAACTTGTAATTGAGGATATTCCTATTGTTGAAACCAAAGTTGAAATTGTTGAACTTCCACCAACAGTTGTAGCCGAAGAGAAGGTGGCCGAAGTGATTGAACAACAGCTCAAGGAAGAAGAGAAACCTGTCGAAGTTCCTGAACAGAAAGAAGAGCCATTCATGGAACCTATTCTTGAGCCAACGATTGAAGAAGTGCCACCTGTAATTGAAACCCGTGAAACGGGATTGGGCAATCTGGAAAGGGAAATAATTTCGGAAGCAGTGAACTCTAGTTACGAGATAGAAATTTTGAGCCAACCTCCGCTATTTGTTCCTAAGACAGAGGTGGATGAAAAACAAGAAACGGTTTCCTCCAACTTTGTGTTGAACACCCCTCAAAACGAAACGGCTGATGAGCCAACCGAAACAAAACCGGTAACAATTGAATCTTTGTCGTTTGTAGATTGGTTGAAACATTTAGAAACAGGTGAAACCATAGTAGAAGAGACGAAAACCGAAACCGAGCCAAGTGAAACCAAATTAGACGCATTTGCCTTGATTGATAAGTTTATCAAAGAAGAACCTAAGATAAGCCGACCTAAAGTAGAGTTCTATAATCCGGTGAATAAAGCAAAACAATCGGTGGCCGAAGACATCACTTTTGTGAGCGAAACACTAGCAAAAATATATGTTTTGCAAGGCAATTATACCAAAGCTTTGAAGGCTTACGAAAATTTACATTTGAAATATCCAGAAAAAAGGCTTTACTTTGCAGCCCAAATAAAAAATTTGAGGAAATTAATTAATCAACAAAGCAATAAATAATAACAAAAATCAACAATGGGAACCATCATTTCAGTATTAATTATCATCGTTTGTCTTCTTCTGATATTAGTCGTTTTAGTACAAAATTCGAAAGGCGGAGGTTTAGCTTCTTCCTTTTCATCATCAAACCAAGTAATGGGCGTGCGCAAAACAGCCGACTTCTTAGAAAAAGCTACTTGGACACTTGCTATCGCACTATTGGTGCTTAGCCTAGTATCAACAGCATATAACAAACCAGCTGAAGGAACAACTCAAGCAGCAGGTACCGAGTCGGTATCGCGTAAAATGGCAGGCGAAAGCACTAGTGGCGCTCCTGCTCCGGCAGCAGCTCCTGTAAAACAAACTGCACCTACCCCTGCACCAGCACAAGCTCCGAAACCCGAAAAAAAATAAAAAATAACTAAACAACACTTAAAAAATGTCAAGATGGCAATCTCATCTCTGACATTTTTTTTGTTTTCTGACTAATTGACTGCAATTTTGTCCGATATTTTACTTTGGTACAATATCTGACTAGAGGCAAACGAAAAAACTAATTTTAATAACTAAGTTTAACTTTTAATAAATAAATAAAAATGGCAAAAACAACTAGTAAAAGTAGTATTACACCATTGGCAGACAGAGTGATTATAGAACCGGCTGCCGCTGAAGAAAAAACCGCTGGAGGAATCATCATTCCTGATACAGCTAAAGAAAAACCTCAACGCGGTAAAGTGATTGCGGTGGGTGCAGGTAAAACGGATGAACCAATGACTGTGAAAGTTGGTGACGTAGTATTGTATGGAAAGTACGCTGGTACGGAGATACAAGTGGACGGTAAAGATGTGCTTATTATGAGAGAAAGCGATATTTTCGCTATCGTTTAAGTACAAATTCGAAAAAACAAATTTAAAAATTCTAATTATTTTAACAAAAAAACAAAATGGCAAAAGAAATATTATTTAATGTAGATGCTCGCGACAAACTGAAAAAAGGTGTTGACGCTTTGGCAAATGCTGTGAAAGTGACCTTAGGTCCTAAAGGAAGAAATGTAATTATCGACAAAAAATTTGGTTCGCCTAGCGTTACCAAAGACGGTGTTACAGTGGCTAAAGAAATAGAATTGCAAGATCCTGTAGAAAACATGGGTGCACAAATGTTGAAAGAAGTAGCTTCGAAAACTGCTGATGCAGCTGGCGATGGTACTACCACTGCTACTGTTTTGGCTCAAGCTATTGTTACAGCTGGTTTGAAAAACGTGGCTGCTGGTGCTAACCCAATGGATTTGAAACGTGGTATTGACAAAGCGGTGAAAGCTGTGGTTGAAAACCTTGCTAAACAATCGCAAAAAATAGGTGACGACAACAAAAAAATTGAACAAGTGGCTACCATTTCGGCTAACAATGATAACACCATTGGTAAACTGATAGCTGAAGCTATGAAACGCGTGAAAAAAGAAGGCGTTATCACGGTAGAGGAAGCGAAAGGTACCGAAACTACTGTAGAAGTGGTGGAAGGAATGCAATTCGACAGAGGGTATATCTCTCCGTATTTTGTAACCGATGCTGACAAAATGCAAGTGGTGATGGAAAGTCCATTGATTTTGATTACCGATAAAAAAATATCGAGTATGAAAGAATTGCTCCCTGTGCTTGAAAAAGCAGTACAAACTGGAAAACCTATCTTGATTATTGCCGAAGATGTGGATAGTGATGCATTAGCTACTTTGGTGGTGAACAAAATTCGTGGTTCGCTTAAAATAGCTGCTGTAAAAGCTCCAGGATTTGGCGACAGAAGAAAAGCAATGTTAGAAGACATAGCGATACTTACGGGAGGTACATTGATTTCGGAAGAAAGAGGTTACAAATTGGAAAATGCCGATTTAACTATGCTTGGTAATGCCGAAAAAATAACCATCGACAAAGACAATACTACTGTGGTAGGCGGAAAAGGCAAAAAAGCCGACATCGCTGCACGTGTAGGTCAAATAAAAGTACAAATAGAATCTACTACATCTGATTACGATAAAGAAAAACTGCAAGAACGTTTGGCTAAATTGGCTGGCGGAGTAGCTGTGCTTTACGTAGGTGCTGCCACCGAGGTAGAAATGAAAGAGAAAAAAGACCGTGTTGACGATGCTTTGGCTGCTACACGTGCTGCTGTAGAAGAAGGCATTGTACCGGGAGGTGGTGTGGCATATATCCGCTCTATTGACGGACTTGAAAAAATGAAAGGTGCTAACGATGACGAAACCACTGGTATTGCTATTGTGATACGTGCTATCGAAGAACCATTGCGCCAGATTGTTATCAATGCAGGTGTTGAAGGTGCTGTTATTGTTCAAAAAGTACGCGAAGGAAAAGGCGACTTTGGATACAATGCTCGTACCGATAAATACGAAAACATGTATGCTGCGGGTGTTATCGACCCTACTAAAGTTACCCGTGTGGCTTTAGAAAACGCTGCTTCTATTGCTTCTATGCTTTTGACCACCGAATGTGTGTTGGCCGAAATTAAAGAAGACGAAAAAGGTGGAGGAATGGGCAACCCAGGAATGGGCGGCATGGGTGGAATGATGTAAGTTCAACCAAATGTTCTGAAAAAGAGGAATAACGTAAGTTGTTCCTCTTTTTTTTGCTTTTAATTCTGAGTTATTTACCGCGAAGGCACGAAGACGCAAAGAAAATTTTGCAATTGAGCAGTAGGCAATTATTCAATTGTTCAAACAAACGAACATCTGAACAATAGAATAGTGAAGTGGTGCAATTCATAAAGATGCACGAATCAATCCCTATTGCCTAATCGCTTTTGGCTATTCACTAAAAATGAGATTTCTCACTTCGTTCGAAATGACAAGCCTGTGGCTTAAAGCGTGATGGTGGTAAGGATTGCGGAAACCTGATTTGATGATGTATT
>CAIWDF010000191.1 GCA_903911435.1 uncultured Bacteroidota bacterium | reverse complement strand
TGAACAGAGACACTACCCGAAACATAAGCAGGAGCAAAAGTTACGGTGATGGAATTGCTTCCTTGTCCCGAAACGATAGTTGCATTAGCAGGCACAGCCCAATTGTAACTTGTAGCATTAACAACAGCTGCTACGGTATACGTTGCAGGCAATCCCGAATTAGAATAAGTACATACGTTTGTAGGACCTGTTATTGCTACTGGAGCAGCAGGAACTGTTTTCGCTACGCCTAATGCTTTGGCAATACTATTTCCACACACCGCTACCGATTGAACAGTAATACTACCAGTGGTATAAGCAGGGTCAAAAGTTACGGTAATGGAAGTAGTTCCTTGTCCCGAAACGATAGTTGCATTAGCAGGCACAGCCCAATTGTAACTTGTAGCATTAGTTACTGCACCAATGCTATACGTTGCAGGCAATCCCGAATCGGAATAAGTACATACGTTTGTAGGGCCTGATATTGCTAATGGAGCAGCAGGAACTGTTTTCGCTACGCCTAATGCTTTGGGTACACTACTTCCACAAACAGCTAATGATTGAACAGTAATACTACCAGTGGTATAAGCAGGGTCAAAAGTTACGGTAATGGAAGTAGTTCCTTGTCCCGAAACAATGGTTGCATTGGCAGGCACAGCCCAATTGTAACCTGAGGCATTGGCAACTGCCACAATGCTATACGTTGCTGGCAAACCTGAATTAGAATAGGTACATACATTAGTAGGGCCTGCAATAGCAGAAGGTGCTACTGGAATAACCTTGGTTACAGGTATCGCTTTTACAGCACTATTACCACAAACACCAATAGATTGAGCAGTAACAAAACCAGTAGTATATGCTGCAGTGTATGCTACAGAAATAGAAGTAGTACCTTGCCCCGATAAAATAGTAGCACCTACAGCAGGAACTGTCCAGTTGTAAGAAACAGCACCAGCAATAGCTACTATTGAATAAGTAATATTGGTTCCAGCAGCAATAGCAGCACAAGGGTTTGTTGAACCAGTTATCGCAATCGGCATTGCAGGCACCTTGCCATATAACGCCATCGAAACGCCTGTAGCAATTCCACATGAATTTGTTGAGTTTACAGAAATATTACCAGCAATATAATTAGCAGCAACATTTACATTCACAGCACTTGTCGATCCACCCCCACTCAGTGTAATACTTGGAGGAAGAGACCATACATATGAGGTAGCACCCAAAGAAGTTGTTGTATAATGTGCCGTGGTTACACCGCACAACGACACAGGTCCTGTGATAGAACTAGGCGCAACTGGTCGACTTGAAACACTCTTACTAACAATGGCACTATTACCACAATTGCTTATGGCCTGAACAGTAATACTGCCTAATATTGAACTAGAAGAAATGCTCACCGTAATAGTACTCGTTCCTTGACCTGCAGTAATATTAACACCACTCGGAACGGTCCATAAATAAGAATTAGCATTTACAACCGGAGCTATTGAATACGATGTAGAAACAACACCACAAAGCACTGTAAGCCCCGAAATGCTTCCAGCAAAAACAGGTAGAGAGGAAGTCAAATTCAAACTTGCGCTAGCTACACTTGTGCCACAGTTATTAGTAGAATTCACAGTTAATTCACCAGAAGTAAATTCAACTTCAGGTATCACTGTCAATGCGCTTGTACCTTGCCCCGAAACATACGTAAGGCCTGTTGGTAGGGCCCATTGATATCCTGTTGCACCCGCAGCGTTTGAGCAAGTGAACGAAACTTCAGTTCCTGCCACCGCACATAATTCAGAAAGTCCATTTATTGTGGATGGAGCTAATGGAGGGTTCAATTGAACATTAATATAATTGTTCAGAATAAGCGAATCGCTTCCATTGCTGTTTGTTGCTCTTAACTTAATCGTTTTATTTCCTGTTGAAGAATAAGTAACTGTATATGGCCCGAAACCAGTAGCAGTAGCAGGCGTTGCTCCACTACCAAAATTCCATACATAACTATCAGCGTTTATCGAATTATTAGTAAACGTTGTGCTTCCATCTGTTTTACAAAGAATAGTTAATAATGAAGCTGAGAAATCAGGAATAGGAAGGTTGGTAATATCAAAATCCAATTCGTTACTAGTCCCTCCACCTGGAGCCGAATTAGCAAGAGATACCTGATGAACTCCCAATGTAGGTGTTCCCGAAATAGTAATATTAGCAGTACACAACACATCCGAGTTCACCACAAAAGAATTCACTGTAACGTCCGAATCGAAATTTACACTCGTGTGACCATCAATAAATCCTTCACCATTAAATTCGATATCTGTTGTTTGATTCACAGCAAATACACTAGGAGTAATAGAATACAAAATAGGGGCAGGAATAAGAGAACCAATTTGAAAATCACCGAAACTAGTGAGTGAAGAAGCTACATGAGAATTGACAGCATTACCCACATTTGGTATTTCAATCCACCCACCTGAAGTATACATTTTGATGGTAGCATACGAATCTAGAAAATCAGGATCTTTCTCGGAAACATCAAATGAAAACAATGCAGTGTATTCATTAAAAACAACACCACTATTTATTAACGACCACGTTCTATTCACGGTTGCAGTTGCATCGAAGCCTGAAGTAGCTAATTCTAAATGGTCACCAAGGCTAGTGGATGCAGTTACATAACCACTCGTGTTTACATTATCAAAATATAAATCGATAGGGTCAGACATACTACCATTTCCAATCGGGAAATTAACCGAAACACCATATCCTTCAGATATAAATTCCTTTAGATTTCCATCCACAAAACCTCCAATTGGAAGAATGAAAGCATTTTCTTCCAATTGAACAAAGTTTGCTCCTGTAAGAATATTACCGTTTTCTAATTCAAAATAGCTTTTGATTAAGATATTACTATTCAAATAAAGCCCAGCAAGATTGTTAAGATAAATATTATCAAAATCAACTTGCCCTGAAATACTTTGAGCACTATCCCCAAGAAATTTCACTGTACCTCCTCCCGATAGGAATGTTCCATCGTTTTGAATGTTTCCGAACACTTGAAGCTCTCCTAGTGGGCCCATACTGAATGTTGCGCCATTATCAACCACCAAGTTTTTACATGTTGCGCCCAACGAGTCGATAAGAGGAACATTCGGTGCTCCCGAAGTTATCTCAACATCTGTTGCACCGTCAGGAACTGCACCCGACCAATTGCCAGGGTCGTTCCAACTTGAACTAAAGGTACCTACCCATTGCACTTGGGCATAAATTTCTCTGCTTATTAATTGTAGCAAACAGAAGAGCACTACTAATTTGATTTTTTTTGATTTCATTTTTTGTTTTTTTTAGGTTAACACTATTACTTATTTATTTTCACTTTCACTTATTTACATTACAATTTTACTCCAACGATACAGATATCATCCACTTGTTCGTTGTCTAACTTCCATTTATAGAAGGCTTCGATAATATGTTCACCTTGTCTATTGATAGATTCGGATTTGCTATTAACAATCATTTCCTTTAATAGCTTTTTATTGGCCTTTTTCCCTTTCGGGCCACCAAACTGAGATTGATATCCATCCGAATACAGATAAATGCTATCGCCATCATTGTATATTATTTCTTCTTGTTCAAAGCATTCCTTGTTCTCATTCAGAAACGGAGAACCGATTGCTCGATGAGTTCCCGAAATTTCTTTCAATTCATCGTTGCTCAAATGCAGTAGAGGTCTATTTGCTCCAGAGAAGGATATCGTCCTCTTTGTTTCGTTGATTACACAAAGAGCGATGTCCATTCCATCACTAATATTGTATTCATCTAAATTTGAATTACTGAAAACTTTCAGAATCTCCTTATCAAGGAACTCTAATATCTCTGATGAATTAATAAGAGAAAATTCATCAACGGCCTTATCTAAAAGTCTGTTTGCAATAATCGAAATGAATGCTCCTGGGACACCATGTCCAGTGCAGTCGACCACTGCAACATACTTTAAATCGCCTTTTTGAGCGAACCAATAGAAGTCGCCACTTACAATATCTCTTGGCAATTCGAAAACAAATGATTCTTTGAAAAAATGTAATAAGTCTTTTTTCTTTGGTAGTACCGTCTTTTGAATTCTTAAAGCGTAATTTATGCTATCCCTAACTTCTTTGTTTTTTTGCTCAATTTCTACGTATGATTTAAGTAACTCCCCTGTCCTCTCTCTCACCAATGATTCAAGGTTTTTATTTAGGTTAATTATTTCCATCTCATGAGCCTTTCTCTCAATAATATCAATCGCTAGTATTGAGAAATCAGTAGAATCGCCCGAAGTTTGCTTCACGATAGAAGCAATCACGGGGATTTCAGCACCATTCCTTTTTATAAAATTCAGTTCTCCTTCCCAAAAACCAATTTGATTGAGAGTAGGGAAAATAAATGATTCAAAATTGGAATACGTTTTTGATGAAAACAAATCTGATATCACATGATGATCTTTGTCCAACCCATTTAGTTGTAATGTTGTTATTGCAAATTTATTCAGATAATTTACTTTTTCATTCATATCGAAAGTCAGAACTATCTCCTTCGAAAATTCGATAATTCTTGAAAGTCGTTCCGATTGCTCTTGAAACTTCAACTTCATTTTTCTGTTCTCAAATTCTTGTATTTCTCTTTTTATTGCTTCTGGTAATCTGATAAGGTTATTCTTCATCACATAGTCATTGGCTCCATTCTTTAAAATCGAAACAGCAGCCTCCTCTCCAATTGTTCCAGAAACCAAAATAAAAGGAATCTCCCTTTTCATTTCCTTGAGCAGCATCAAGGCTTCCAATCCCCCGAAACCGGGTATGTTATAGTCAGAAATGACCACATCCCATGTTTCATTTTCTAGTGCTTCTTTCATCATTTCATGAGAATCTACTTGAGTGGAATCAACATGAAACCCTGCTTTTTCGAGGTTTCTTAATATTAAGAAAACATCGGCACCATTATCCTCAACAATTAGCAATTTGAGATTCATGATAATAATCGATTTGGTGATTCATTAAGTAGTAACCAATAAAATCCTATTTGTCTCATCGCTTGTAAAAACTCATTTAAATCAACAGGTATATTTAAACTTAATAGAATTTATTACAAACGAGTTACTGCTTAACTCTTCTCCGACTATTTCGCCTGCAGTGAAGCATCCAATCATGGGGATTTTTCCTGATTTCTCAAGTATTATAGTTGAAATTTCGGTATCGGCAATAAACTTCTTATCAGAAATAATAATCACAAAACTTGCCTCTATAGTAGCAAGTTTTCCAAAATACTGAGGTGTTTCAATCTTGTTATTTGAGCTAAATTGGGTTGTAATCATAACCCAAAATTATCTTTTCGGATTTACAGTTGGCTGTTTTTTCGTTGATAAAATCAAATGACAAGCCGAACTTCTTTTTCGGTGCGGTGAACGTCTTTAAGCCATTTTCAACTAGTGGATTATTTATGAATTCAACTATCAACTATGAGGGTTTAACGGAAATGGCGTTTTAGAAAATCTACTATTTCTCCACTTTGGTATGGTTTTGAAAATGATTTAATAAAGGTCGAATTATTTTCGTTTGTAGTCTCAAGATTACGTTTTGTTCCTAAATATATTATTGACGGTTGTGAGGTTTTCAAGTGTGTAGTAATTAAAGCTAATAGCTTTCCATTGAGAATGGTATTGTCAGAAATAATTACATCAGGTGGCGCATTAAGCATGGAACTTTTTGCAGCAAACAGTGTTTTAGGCTGATCAACTTCATAGCCTTTCCTCTCGAGACTACGCTTCAAATCATACCCCGCAATTCTTTCTTTTTCAATAATAAGTATTCTTCGCATTCTTAAATTATCGCTTTATTTTATACCGTTCATTAATTAGCGTCAACGAAATTATGAATTGGACGCTCGAAGAACTCTGAATTAGTATAATTATTCTCGAAGCAATCTTTTGTAATAAGTACTTCTCTTAATGAAGAATTCTTCGAAACTAATTTCTCAAAAGATGATTGAGATACAACAAAAATTAATTTTGATTTTGGACTGCATTCCTTACAATAGTCGTATAAATCAAGTAGAGAAGACTTCAAATCTCTTTCATCAATAATATAAATATTGATTTTATGATTATTCACATATTCTTGCAATGAATCATTAAAATCAGGAAAAGAGGTGAAATATTTTGATTTAAATTTAAATTTCAACTTTGCTTTTAGGTCTTTGTCACTCGAAATAATAGATATTGTTTTCTTCCTCATGCTCACTCCTTATTTTTTGTTTTAATATTTTTGAATTGACTTGAAAATATTAAACAAATCTAAAAGGATGATTACAACGGAGTTCAAATATTCGTTAAAAGAAAATATGCTGTCGCTGTAGTTATCTAAATGTTGGGTAAAAAAACAACTACTATTCGACTAAAAACAAAATCAGGTAGAAAATGGAAGGCTATTTAGAGTTTTAATGTCTGATTTCTACCCTTTAAATCATCAAGATTAATCATTATTTTAAATTTAGGAGACTCAATCCCTAACTTTATTATACAATGTCAGTTTTCTGGAGATGTTACTATAAAAACACAAGCCAATTGTTGGTAAAGATAACGGCAAACTGAAGAAATCAGCTCAAATAGAAAATGAATCCGTTTGTTAAAGCAATTATATAAGATTGATGAAACTATAAAACGCTTCTTTGTACTTTTTTCCTATTGGAATCATTTCATTGTTACATTTAATAACATGATCTTCGATACTTTTAATTTTGTTAATGTTAACTAGATATGACCGATGAACTCTAACCAAACTTTTCCAATTAATGTTTTTTTCAATTTCATTCATTGTAATATGCAGTACTATTTTTTCCTCACCGCCTAAATGGATCGTTACATAATCACCTAACGCTTTAATGAAATAAATGTCATCCTTTTTATATTTTACGACACTTTGTTCATTCTTTAGAAAAATGAATTCGCTTTTTTCCTCAATAAATTTAGAAGGTTCCACCTGACGTTTTTTAAATCTTTCTACACCTGCTACCAATCGAGAGAAAGAGACTGGTTTTTGTAAATAATCTAATACATCCAATTCAAAACCTTTTACTGCATACTTTTCGTGAGCGGAGACAAGAATAAATGATAGAGATTCGTTTTTTGTCAGCTGAACGAATTCAATTCCATTAATATTTGGCATTTCTATATCAAGAAATACTAAATCAATATTATTTTCTTTTACATAAGAAATTGCATCAATAGGATTTGTGAACACCTTTTCCAATGAAACCCCTTCTATCTTTGATAGGTATCCTGATAATAATTCACAAGTAATTACATCATCATCTATAACAATCGCTTTTATCATAAATTTTTTGTTTGCAAATGTACAAATTTTCTTACTATTGTGCTCTCAAAAAAATATCCCACACATAATGTACGGAATCGTTAACAAAGCAATCCAAGAATTAATCGAAACTCAGTATGGCATAAATACATGGGAAAAAGTGAGAAACAATGCTCGAATAGAAGATGAGATATTTCTTAGTAACCAAGTTTATGACGACACTGTAACATTCACTCTGGCAACATCGGCAGCCATGGTTCTTTCTATTAGTTTAGAAAGTTTCTTGATAGCACTTGGCGAGTATTGGATATTAGAAACGGGGCAACGACACTATAACCATTACATGATCGCTGGCGGAGCTAACCTGAAAGAATTCCTCATTAATTTACCTCATTTTCATACTCGAATCAAGTTAATCTACAATGAACTTCGCCCACCTGAATTTGAAATTTCCGACATCAAAGAAAACTCATTAAGAATTCATTATTTTTCTACAAGAACAGGACTCACTCAATTTGTTGTTGGTTTATTATATGGAGTTGGTAAAATGTTTAATCAAGAAATTAAAGTTATGGTTGAGTCTGTCGAGCAAGATGGAAATATACATGACGTGTTTCTTATAAATTGGTAGAGGAGTCATGTCAAATGAAATTAAAGTGCTTTTTTCTAAGCTATTTCCTTTCTATTTTTCGATAAACGAAGACTGGAAAATCACATCAGCAGGTCCATCATTAACAAAACACTTTCCCTCAATTCTTGGAAATAACTTCAAGCAAGAATATTCTCCGTTGAGTTTAATTCGTTTTACTGATAGTGTTGAACAATCAAACTTAGAAAACAAGCTTGTAGTATTGAAAAAACAAAATTCTAATTTTGTGTTTAGAGGGCAGTTTATTCGAATGAATACTTCTCTATTCTTTTGTGGTTCCCCTTGGATTTATGAGATGTCTGATTTAACGAATAATAATATTTCCTTGTCTGACTTTTCCTTATCAGACAACACAGTCGATTTACTTCAGCTGATTCAATTGCAAGAAAGAGCGACAAAAGAAATAAAAGATTTGTACAATCTCTATATTCAAAAAAATAGAGATTTGGAAGTTTCGCAAACAAGATTGAAAAAGCTGATAAGGGCAACTAATGACTTAATTTTCGAAATCAAAGAAGATTTAACTTTTTCAGATGTATGGATTCAATCCGAAAAGAATTTGTCTATGCCCAAAGAAGATTTCATTGGGAAACATGTTTCGTATATGTTTCCGGATGAATTAGGACAAACTATTATAAGGTCATTAACTGAAGTATTTCGTACAAAGGAAGCATTAGAAATTGAGTACAAAAGTCCTTCACCAGACACTGACGAATGGCACACTGCTAAAATAAACTATTTCAACATTAATGAAGAAATATCAGTTACCGTTACCGTAAGCAATATAACAGAAAAAAAGAGACATCAATTAAAGCTAGAAACATCAAATGCTCGTTTATCGACATTAATTAGCAATCTTACTCAAGGTGTATTACTTGAAAATTCAACACGCGAAATTGTTTTAATCAACAAGAAATTCTGTGAAATATTTTCAATTGATCTTGATCCCGAATCTTTAGTTGGAGCCGATTGTTCGAATAGCGCGAAACAATCTGCTTTCCTTTTCAAAAACCCAGAGGAGTTTATTTCTAGAATTTCTGAAATAATTCAAAAAAGGGAGATGGTTTCTGGAGAAGTAATAGAAATGTCATCGGGAAAAATCTTAGAACGAGATTTTATACCTGTTTTTAGCAACAGTTTATATTTAGGTCACCTTTGGAAATATGCGGATATTACAGCCAGAGCTAAAGCACAAGAATTGCTTAAAATAACCAAAGAAAAGTACGAGAACATAATAGAAAATATGGGGCTAGGATTTCTTGAAGTAGATATAAATGACGTTATTGTTGGAACCAACAAACGAATGCTTGAAATTCTGGATTACAAGGATGAAAATAACCTTCTCAACAAAGTTGCTTCGGAGGTACTAATTTCAAGGAAAGACAAAAATATAGTTGAAAAGGAGATTGAAAAAAGGAAGAAAGGAAAGTCTAACCTATATGAAATCTCTATGAAGAAAAGAGATGGAACATTCGTCCCAAATTTAATTAGTGGAGCTCCATTGTTTGATACAGAAAAAAACATTATAGGATCGATTGGAATTCACCTAGACATTAGTAAACAAAAGGCGGCTGAAAAAGAACTGAAAGAACAAACTGAACTCGCATTGAAATCAGTAGAAGCTAAACAAGCTTTTCTTTCAAATATGAGTCATGAAATAAGAACACCTTTAAATGCAATTACCAGCTCGGCCGCTTTATTAGAGAAACAACACAGAACCAAGGAAGAAATTGATTACTTATCAATAATTCAAGACGCCTCTAAATCATTGTCTCTAATTGTAAATGACATCCTTGATTTAGCTAAGATTGAGGATGATAAAATTGAATTAGAAAAAAGGGAATTCAATATATTTAGAATCATGAATTCCATATATTCCCAGCACAGACTAATCGCCAATAATAAAAACATATCTCTTACCCTGAATATTGACTCTAAAATACCAACCAATCTAGCAGGAGACTCTTTTAGGATTTCTCAGATTATCAATAATCTTGTTAGTAATGGAATAAAATTCACAGAAAATGGTGGTGTGATTATCAATGTCGGCATCTCAAAATTGAAGGCTAAGAAAATAATGATTTCTTTTGAAGTTGAGGACACTGGAATCGGTATTACAAAAAAGTATCTTAAAGACTTATTTCAACCTTTCTCTCAAGAAGATTCTTCGGTAATTCGTAAATATGGCGGAACAGGTTTAGGGCTGAGTATTTCAAAAAAACTAATTGAGTTGCTTGGTGGGAAGTTATTTGTTGAAAGTAAAAAGAATATTGGAAGTAAATTCCATTTTATTATTCCTCTTTCTGTGTCTCAAGTTAACGAGACAGTTCCATTAATTAATAAGCCAATAGACAAAGCAAAACTAAAGTCCTCGACAATATTATTAGTAGACGACAATCTAGTCAACCAAATTCTAACAAAAGAAATTCTCAAAAAAGAAGTTGGTGAGGTAATTTGTTTCGACCGTGCGAAAAAAGCGATTGAATATTTGAAGAGTAATTCACATAAAGTGGATTTAATTCTAATGGATTTACAAATGCCTGAAATGGATGGTATAAAAGCAACAAAAGTAATTAGAAAAGAGATATCGATCAACATCCCAATTATTGGATTTTCAGCAAATGCATTTACTACCCATGTTCGAAAAGCAACATCAGCGGGTATGAATGATTATGTAACAAAACCTTTTGAAATTGATTCGTTGCTTGAAAAGATATCTCTTCACCTTTCTCTCTCTCATTTGCCCAAATATTACAATAGAATGTCTCTATTAAAGCAGGTTGGAGGTGATCATTCGATTGAAAAAAGAGTTTGTTCATCTTTTGTTCAGATTATAGAATCAAAGTGGGAGATTCTTATCAATAGTCACATTGATAACAATCATAAAACTTTTCGCTCTACGTTGCATGAACTGACACCAAGCATCAAAATGTTTTTAACTCCAACGCATGTTGACTACTTTAATTCAATTGTACAAAAATCAAAAGTAAATTTACTTGAAATCAACAACATTGAATTAAATTCGTTTTTAAATGTCATTTCTAAAACAATAGAGGAAATAAAGAAGTGCATTGATTAGAATTTCAATACATTTTGCTTTATTGTTACATTACCACTTATAAATGTTATATTTTTATACGAAAGTAAAACTGAGCAGTAGTTCTGGTTTTTCTACACAAAAATCCATTTCATTAAATCCCCAACACCACTTCATAAGGGTCTTTTCCACCAAACAGCATTCGTGCCGGGTTCTCAAGCATTTCTTTTACCTTCACCAAAAACCCTACCGACTCGCGTCCATCAATCACCCTGTGGTCGTACGACAAAGCAACATACATCATCGGACGAATCACCACTTGGCCATTCACAGCTATCGGTCGGTCCACCACATTGTGCATCCCCAATATGGCGCTCTGCGGAGGATTAAGAATAGGAGTACTCATCATCGACCCAAACACACCTCCATTGGTAATCGTAAACGTTCCGCCTGTCATATCATCCAATGTAATTTTATTTTCACGCGCTTTCACAGCAAGCGCCTTTATTGATAGTTCAATCTCCGAAAGGCTCATCTTCTCCGCATTTCGTAGCACCGGCACCACAAGCCCTTTCGGAGCACTCACCGCTATTCCTATATCAGCATATTTATGGTAAAGTAGTTCGTCACCGTCTATCATCGCATTCACAGCTGGGAAATGAGATAGCGCCTCGGTTACCGCTTTCGTGAAAAAACTCATGAACCCAAGATTAGTGCCATATTGCTCCTTAAATTTATCCTTGTATTTCGAACGAATGGCGTAAATGGCGCTCATATCCACCTCATTGAAGGTAGTTAGCATGGCCGTTTCGTTTTTAACAGCTACCAATCGTTGCGACAATTTTTTTCTCAACGAAGATATTTTAGCACGTTCCACCTCTCTGCTTCCTCCCCAATTGGGTAATGATTCGGTATTAAATCCTTTCGAAATTAAACTGATTACATCTCCTTTCGTTATCCTTCCATCTTTCCCCGTAGCCACCACTTGGTTGCTTGTAATTTTATTTTCGTCCATCATCTTTTTTGCCGCAGGCGATGCCGTCCCTGATGCATAAGTAGTAGTGGTTGGTTTTGTAGTAGCAGTAGTCACCGCTTCTTTAGCAGGTTCGGCCACCACCTTTTTGGTTTCTTTTTTCGCTTCCACCTTCGCAGCATCTGGTTTTGCAGCAGTGTCTATCGAACAAACCACATCACCCACTTTCACCGTGTCGCCTTCGGCCACAAGGGTTTTTATCGCACCTGCTTCTTCAGCATTCAATGTCAATGTTGCTTTATCCGAATCAATCTCCGCTATCACCTCATCCTTCTCGGCATATTCTCCATCCTTTTTCACCCATCGCGCTATCACCACTTCAGTAATCGATTCGCCTGGACTTGGTACTTTTATTTCTATAATGGCCATCTTGTTTTTGGTTTTTTTATTTCAATTCTTTTTTTGTGATGTATCTAATTATTTATTCACCGTTGTTTTTTTAAACACCGAATTCACTATCGTTTCTTGCTGTTGATTATGAAGCTTACCATAGCCTGTAGCAGGGCTCGCACTTTCGGTTCGGCCAACGTATTTCAAATTCACTTCTCTGAATTTGCTTTGCATATACGTCCATGCACCCATGTTCTCAGGCTCCTCTTGTACCCAAAGAAATTCTTTTGCTTTGCCATATTTTGCAAGCAGTTCGTTCAACTGAACGATAGGCAACGGATACAGTTGTTCGATGCGCACTATGGCAATATCGTTCAGCTCCTTTTGTTTTTGTTCAATCAAGTCGTAGTATATTTTTCCCGAGCAAAAAGCAATGGCAGTCACGTTTTCGGCAACAGCTGTTACATCGTCTATCACTTCGCGAAACGAGTTTTCGGTAAAGTCTTTCAACGAAGAAACACAAGAAGGATAACGCAATAATTTTTTAGGAGTGAAACAAATCAAAGGTTTTCTAAAGTCTCTTTTTATCTGTCTTCTCAACACATGAAACTGATTGGCAGGTGTGGTGCAGTTCACTATTTGCATATTGTTTTCAGCACATTGTTGCAAAAATCGTTCGATGCGCGCACTCGAATGTTCGGGCCCCATGCCTTCGTAACCGTGTGGCAACAGCATTACCAAGCCACTCATTCGTTTCCATTTATATTCTGATGAAGTAATAAATTGGTCAATTACAATTTGAGCCCCATTAAAAAAGTCACCAAATTGAGCTTCCCAAATGGTTAGTGCTCCCGGAACTGCCAATGAATAGCCGAATTCGAAGCCAAGCACACCATATTCGGAGAGTGAGGAATTGTAGATGTACAATTTTGCATCAGTACCGAGATTGTTCAACGGGATGTATTTTTCTTCCGAATCTTCCACCTTCACCACTGCATGTCGGTGCGAAAAAGTTCCGCGCTCCACATCTTGTCCGCTGAATCGAACATTGGTACCTTCATTTATTAATGTTGCATAGGCCATCAATTCGCCCATTGCCCAGTCGTATTTATCAGTCGATATCATTGCCGCTCTATCTTCGAACAGTTTTTTCACCTTATTGAAAAAAGGTTTTTCCGTTGGCAATTGTACTATTTGCTTCGCAATCGAGAGAAAGGTTTCACTCGTCACGCTTGTATCAGGCGACCTATCGAAAGCATTTGTTTCAGCTGTTGTAAGCCCACTCCATTGGCCTTTCAGAAAAGAAGTGATTTTCGTTTTCTCTCTTTTCTTTGCTAAATCCAATTTATCTTGGAGCAATTCTCTAAAGTTCTTTTCTATATCTTTCGAATAATCATCATCTATTATTCCTTGAGCAATTAACTCTTTTGTATAAATCACTTTAGGATTAGGATGAGCCGCTATGGCCTTGTACAGCAGCGGTTGCGTGAATCTCGGTTCATCACCTTCGTTATGTCCATATTTACGATAACACAACACATCAATAAACACATCCCTATTGAACTTCTGACGAAACTCCATTGCCATTTGCGACACAAGCGCCAAAGCTTCCACATCATCACCGTTTACATGGAATACAGGCGATAGGGTTACTTTGGCTACATCCGTACAATAGGTAGAAGACCTTGCATCATGGTAATTGGTAGTAAAACCAATTTGATTATTAATCACAAGATGTATCGTTCCTCCTGTTTTGTATCCATCCAATTGCGACATTTGCAATACCTCATACACTAATCCTTGGCCGGCCAGTGCAGCATCACCATGAATTAATATTGGGCAAACTTTGTTAATGTCGCCATGATGAATCGAATCTATTTTTGCTCGCGATATACCTTCCACCACAGCATCCACCGTTTCTAAATGCGAAGGATTTGGAGTTAAGCTTAAGTGAAAAGAGTTGCCATTGGTACTAATCCGGTCACTCGAATAACCTTGATGATATTTAACATCCCCATCAAAATCTACATCTTCGGTCAAGTACCCTTCAAATTCAGAGAACACATCTTCATATTTTTTGTGAAGAATATTGGTAAGGATGTTCAATCTTCCTCGATGTGCCATCCCTATTACATAATCCTTTATTCCTAAATCAGCACCTTTTTCACAAACGGTATCCAATGCAGGAATAGCTGCTTCTGCGCCTTCAAGCGAAAACCTCTTTTGCCCAACAAATTTAGTATGTAAAAAGTTCTCAAATATTACCGCTTGATTTAATTTATCTAAGATGGATAACTTCTCGAAACTGGAAAAAGCAGGAGTGTTCTTAGTGCTTTCCATTTTCGTTTGCAACCAATTTACCATTTCTGGTATTCGCATGTACATATACTCTGCACCTATCGATTGGCAATACGTTTGATGTAGGTGAGCAATGATATCCTTGAGTTTTGCAGGTCCTATTCCTATTTGAGTACCGGCATGAAACACCGTTTCTAAATCTGTAGATGCAAGTCCGAAATTTTCAATATCAAGTGTTGGAGTATAATGTCTTCGTTCGCGCACCGGATTGGTAATGGTGAAAAGATGCCCACGTGTTCGGTAACCATTTATTAGGTTGATTACATCGAATTCCTTCTTCACATTCTCAGGAATTTCGCCTGATGTTTCATAATTTTTTATTGCAAATTCGAATCCCGAAAAGAACTGTTGCCACTCAGCGTCAACAGACTTTTTGTCCTTTAAGAACGATTGAAATAACTCATCAATGGCAACGGGATCGGCATTGCCTAAAAAGGAAAATTTATCCATTATTGATATTTCTTTGGTTTAGAGAAGCAAAAATACTGATTTTTATCATGCTAATTAATTTTGATTTTCTACCGATTATTATCCTCTCGAAAAAAAGCTTAGTTTTGCTGCCACTCAAGGTATTCATCATTTATTTTAAATTAAATTATTGAAACAACATTTACGTCAAATTGTAACTAACAAAACCAAATCTCAAATTGTTTAACTAAATGTGTTCCTCTCGTAAATTTATACCAATCATTCAAGTGAAGTTTTTAGCTAATTGATGTTCTAAGAAATGGACTTAAATTATATCATCATGGTTCATACCGAACCAAAACACTTCAACAGATTGATTAGAGCATTGAACGATACCGATGTTCACTTTTATATACATGTTGATAAAGGAGCCGACATTAATTCTTTCAGAGATGAAGTGAAGGATCTTCCAAACATCAAGTTTATGACAGATGAATTCAGAGAGAATTCGAGTTGGGGAGATTTTACTTTTTTAAGGGCAATTTTGAATAGTATCCGTGAAGTTGTAAAGCACTCTAAAAACGGCTACATTACCATTCTAAGTGGGCAGGATTATCCTATCAAATCAAAAAAATACGTCAAAGACTTTTATCACAAAAACAATGGAAGTCATTTTATGGAAGTGAATGCACTACCATATGCTGGCTGGAGAGAGTTCGGGATGAATCGTCTTTTAAAATACAAAGTCAATTTATCGCACAAACGAGGACATTTCTTCTTGTATCCATCGATTTATGAAAAGTCGTTTTATAGTTTCGAACTGTTTCTGAATTTTATTCGCTTAAGCCTGAGAGGAAATTTTTCATACCTCTCTAAAATAATTCGCAGGCGAAAAATACCTTCATATGTTAAACCATATGGAGGCTCCGATTGGTGGTCGATGCCAGTGGTTACGGTGAATGAAATGCTAAGCTTTCTGGACGAACACCCCGACTATTTAAAATATTTCGAGGATAGCTTACTTGCATCCGAAATGTTTTTTCAAACCATATTAATGAGCCTACCGCTTAAGGATTCTAAACCTCGAGATATTAAACCTGCAGTAACCTATGCCAACTGGACAAGGCCTGGCGTTATTACACCTCCCGTTCTTTTTGTAGAATCAGATTTTGACGAATTGATGTCGCAAGAACATTGTCTATTTGCCAGAAAATTTTCTCAGAAAGTTGATGTAAAAATTCTTGATTTACTTGATAAGGTTAATCAAAAATAATCATCATACGATTCAATAAATAGTTGGTTATTTAGCCTACACTTCTTCAACAGGCTTCAACGCTGCTTTCACCGAAAACTCATTATCGGGAAAATAGAGTTTATACATAATGTTGAGTAGCATGTATGGTATCGAAGGATTTAGGAACAATGAAATGGCGCTTAAGTTGGATGCCGTTTTGATGATGAACGAACACTTTGTTAAAATCAACATATTCACGATTGCATCTTTATTCATATTAAATCGATCAACATCTAATCTTGTGTGTACTGCCTTTTCATCATCCGAACGGTAGGTGTCTTGGCGATAACAGATATAGGATGACAAATGAGAACGCTTTAGGAACTCAATGAATTTATTGTCATCGGTGGTAATGAAAATTTTGTTGAAATGATTGTAATGCTTGAAACAATGGTCGATGTTGGCCAAAGCAGTTTGATGACTTACAAACCCTGCTTCCGTTATTTTATCTGTACTTCGATAATGTACTCCAAGTACTTTATCATTTCCGAAATGTGTGGATGCAAAACTATTTGCTTCGTCAATGAATTCCTTCTTTACGGTAATGAACTCTTGTGCCAAGGAGTTCGCCATTTCAACACTAAGTTTATCCTTATCGTAATGCTCACCAAAATTTAAATCCCAAAGTGTGACAATCCTGATGTACTTGATATCAGTAGGAATTGTGTACTTGGAGGTAATGAATTGATCAAAGTAATCCTCTTCGCGATTATCATCGTAGGTAAATTTTATATACGGTTTCAAATTGTTTTCCTTACAATAAAGCAGTATTTGTAAATACCACAACAACTTTGCTCCTATTCCTGCATCACTGCCAACCTCAACAGGAAGAAAGCCTTTTGCTTTGTAGTAATTGATTTGACGCTTGATTCGTTTCTTTCTTATGCTTTCGGTATACGGAAAAAGCTTCCATGCAATCAATTTCTTTAGTGAAATGAATTTGCGTTTCCAGAAAACAAACGTAAAATACTTTAACATAAAATTATTGACAATTACTTTAATTGAAATGGATAAATCTGCATGGCGTTGATAAAGGGCGAAATTAGTATATTTTAGGATATTCCATTCTCGAAGATTTATTCTATTAACCAAATGCACCCATCTCTAAATAAAACCGTATTGTTTTAGTATGGATTTTAATTTCTATTACATAGTATGATTGGTTTTAATTAACTTCGCCAAAAATTAGATTATCTAAACCTTATTTAATATTCTATAAAAATGGATTTGAAACCGGAGATTATTGAACGAATTAAAAAACTTGATGAAAAGTTTAGTCAGATGGGACAAGACCTTTCATCCTACCTTGATGGATTGCTTTATGCTGATTACTTAACCTATTGGGATTATATTCATCTCGACACTTTGTTGAGTTTGCAGAATCCTAAAACAAACATACCAGATGAAGAGATTTTTATCATGTACCATCAGATAACCGAGCTCTACTTTAAATTGTGTTTGCATGAATATCATCAATTGGCAGAAACTCAAAATTTAGATGCTAAGTTTCTTACCAATCGTATCTCCCGCATCAATCGTTACTTTGATGCACTGATAGCCTCGTTCGACATTATGGTGGATGGTATGGATCCTCAACAGTTTTTAAAATTCCGAATGAGTTTGTTACCTGCTTCGGGTTTCCAATCGGGGCAATATAGAATGATTGAGATCTGTTCTGCACATTTCAAAAGGCTTGTGGCGAAAGAAGTGCGCGATACATTTGCTGACGACTTGACCGAAAACGAAATTGAGAAAATGTACGAACACATTTATTGGAAGGCTGGCGCCACGGAGTTGGCAACGGGTAAAAAAACATTGACCTTAATTCAGTTTGAAGAAAAATATCAATCGCAACTTATTCAGCTTGCAAAGAAATTCAACAAGAGTAATCTTTGGTCGCTTTACAAATCGCTGCCAGAGAAGGAACAAAGCGATGTGAATTTACAGCTTGCATTGCGTCAGATGGATGTGAATGTAAACATCAACTGGCCGCTGTCGCATTATAAATCGGCTGTGAGGTATCTGCAAAAAGACCCTGAAGACATAGCAGCTACTGGTGGTACCAATTGGCAAAAGTATTTACCTCCGCGTTTTCAAAAACGAATATTCTACCCCGAACTATGGAGCAATGAAGAGAAAGAAGAATGGGGTAAAGCTTGGGTAAAGAGTGTAATCTTTAATCAATAAAAAAACTATTTGTTCGAAGCTTGATTCATTACATCTGTTTGTCTACGGATGGACTCGTCATGAATGAGCTGAAACAAGCCTTTTATAAACTCTTCGGGCAAACCAAGTAGGTCGCCTGTTTTTATACTATTTTCAACTAGCTGTTTCCAATGCGACACTTGAAGAATGGTTAAATTATTGGTGCTTTTGTATTCTCCTATTTGCGTTGAAATAGACATTCGTTTTGCTAACACTTCCATAAGGTCTTTGTCGAGTTGATTGATGATGCACCTTAGTTCCTCCAACTTATTTCTCAATTCTAAATTATCGATGGATGAATTGCGCACGTGCAATGCATCCATTATTTCTTTTAATTGATGAGTAGTAACCTGTTGTTTTGCATCGCTAAGTGCTGCTGTTGGGTTGCAATGTGTTTCAATCATTAAACCATCCATATCCATGTCCATGGCTTTTTGAGCTATGTAAGGAATGAGTTCGGGCGAACCTCCAATGTGCGAAGGGTCGCAAATGATAGGTAGTTCTGGACAAGCCGCTTTGATATCGATGGCTAGTTCCCATTTGGGCGAATTGCGAAAAGGGCCATTATCGTAAGAATGAAAACCACGATGAATGGCTGCAATCTTCGTAATACCTGCATTGTTTACTCGTTCCAAGGCACCCACCCAAAGTTGAACATCGGGATAAATTGGATTTTTTACAAATACAGGAATGTCGACTCCTTTTAAGGCATCGGCTATTTCTTGTACCGAAAACGGATTAACTGTGGTGCGTGCGCCTATCCATAATATGTCGATTCCGGCTTTTAAACATTCCTCCACATGTGTAGCATTGGCCACTTCCGTAGCGGTGAGCAAACCTGTTTCTTGTTTCACTTCTTGCATCCATTGCAAACCTATATTGCCTATTCCTTCGAATGTATTGGGGCGTGTGCGGGGTTTCCAGATGCCTGCTCTAAAAACGCTATGCGGATAAAGGGCTGCTATCTCGCGTGCCGTGGTAAGCATCTGTTGTTGGCTTTCGGCACTGCACGGGCCCGATATTAATAATGGCTTTTTATAATTTGGAAACCATGTGGATAATGGCGTGATGTTTAATTCTAGTTTCAAAATAAATGTTTCGAGTGTTTAATCGTATCGAATAATAAGAGAACCATTAAGGAGCTCAATTGTTCTTTTCTTTTTTGTTTTGTTTTTCGGTAATCTCTTCCAAATCGGCTGTGAGGTGTTGAACAATTTTGAAATTATTGAAAAACTCCTTCGCAATAATTCGGATGATAGTATACACCGGAATAGCCACCACCATGCCTGTGATGCCACCAATGGTGCCTGCTGTAAGTATCACCAAAAATATTTCGAGGGGATGTGCTTTCACAGTATTGGAGATAACCAAGGGTTGAAAAAACAAGGCATCTACCAATTGTACGCACATAAAAGTTAATCCTATTTTTCCGGCTAGTGGCATCAACTGCTGATAAAAATCGAGTTGAAGATTGCTAGAAACGCCAATGAGCAAAGCAAATCCACAACCTAGCAAAGGGCCTATATAGGGTATAACGTTGAGAATGCCTGCAAACAAACCAATGAGCATAGCATTCTTAACCCCAAATATGGAGAGGCCAATGGCCGTGAGGGTGGCCACAAATACCATATCGAGAAAGATGCCGAGGAAATAACGAGTAAGGATGAGTTTCGAATCTTTCATGATGTCGCTTACGGCTTGCACATGTTTGGGTGGAGTAAGCATCAACACCATGTTATGTATCAATCGGTCGTCTTTCATAAAAAAGAAGGTCATGAAGGAGATGGAAAAAAATGCGGCTACTATGCTTCCCATAAAACCTAAGATGCGGGTGGCATAAAACGAAATTTCTTGAAAGCCAAGTATAGAGGTGAGTTTCGAAGCCATTACTTTTTCGATGGGTTCGTTGCCAGCTGCCGATAACTGAAAGCGCTCAAGCATGTTTTCGAGCTGGTGCAATGGCTGGTCGAATGCCAATACTACGTCTTGCGAATTGATGTTACTTACGATGCGTGCTTCTTCTATGACTAAGGGAATGAATAGCGAGAACAAACCTACCACCACTGCCATCAAGGTGAATAAGGCTAATACGGATGAGATGGTGATGGATAACCGATGTTGCTTGATGCGTATGCGGCTATAGATTTTAACCAAGGGTTGACCTAATAACGAAAGCAGGATGGACACCACAAGGTATACCACAATGGTTTTGAGAAACCAAGCCATGAAGCCCAAAAACAAAACAAGAATAGCTATTAAAAAGTATTTCGATCTATTTTGCATTTACTCAATATTGTTGACAGGGTAAAAGTATTAAAAATAAATAGAAGTGATTGGTGCTTAGTTTTATTTTGGGCGTTTACCTTTTTCACTCTTCGGTTTCTTCCTCCCGCTTTCCCTTCCAATCTTTTTCTTTGCCCGAAAAGGTCAAAGAAAAAGGATTTCCAGTGCAATCGGGCGCAGTTAGTCAGCGCATCTCTCTTCGGTATCCAACCAATCCTAAATCCTCAAATCCTGAATCCTTAATCTATCCCGACCCTTCGGGATTCGTATTTCGTATAGTTCCCCAACCTTCACGTATCTCCCCCTCTCTTGTGGAGAGGGGATTAAGGGGAGAGGTAACTTTTGAGAGGGGTCGGGGGAGAGGTGCTTTCAACCCCGTCAGGGGTGATATGTTTGTAGCCACGGGTTTTAACCCGTGGTAAATCAAATCCCCACCATCCCCCCTCGCCCTCGTTTGTAACTTGGGCGCACGTGAAATGCATTTTTAACTCATACCCGTCCTTCTAGTCCCCAAATTCCCCCTATATATTATAGTATACCCCTAAAACCATTTTTTCAATCCCTAACTTCCATATTTATAGCTAATTACTTATATTTCCCCTAATCCTAAGCCATTTACAATACACTCATACACCGTATACAAGCATCTCATATTCCATATACAGACATCTCATAAACCGTATACAGACACTTTTCACCCCCTTTTCATACCCTATCCACCCCATACAGACATCTCATAATTGGCATACAGGTATCTCAT
>CAIWDF010000190.1 GCA_903911435.1 uncultured Bacteroidota bacterium | reverse complement strand
TTGGTGGAATAATTACTGCCCCGTATCCTACGAGGTTAGTTACAGCTCCAGCATTACAAGATACCACTTGATTGGTACAGTTTACTACCACCATTTCAACATCACGAATAACTGTACCGATTACTACACCATTTGCATCACGTTCTGTTACTTGAAATACAACTACGTAATTTCCAATTGCGGTAGGGGTAAATTGCATCAATCCATTTCCTGGCAATATGGTGAGGCCAGGCATTGGCGAAGAACCTGAAAACCCCGCACCATAAGTGATAGGTGTAGTAGTGGTTGTTCCCATTGCATCAACAAAGGCAAAAGACAAAGAATTACCATCTTGTTCAACAACCCCTGGGCTATAGCATACCGTTTGGCCTACACAAAGGTAAGGCAATGGTTGTGATGTACAATACGGTGAATTATTATTTGGCGCAGCTTGGTTGTTGAGTGTTGCATAAAGGATAAACGACTCGGCTGAACCAGGTGCATTGGTTGAACTATTTCTACAGCACGTACTGATTGTGGCAAATGTCCATTGACTACAAACACCGGGCAGGGTGATGATGGCAGAGTAACAATTCCGCTTGTTACCAGGAAGTATACCTCCATTACAAGTACTATTTCCAAGTGACGATGGACAAAGTTGAGAAATTTCGCTTGTTGAATCCATGTTAACCGTAAAAGACAGGTCGGTAAAACCTCCGTTATTAAACGTTTGCATCTGAACTGTTGTTCCTGGGTCGAAAGCAGAACAATCCCAATAAAAAGTAACGATAACCTTGTATTGCATACCGCCCATGGATTTATAAGTTACTTCACCACCCGAAATGTGTGATGCGTTAGCAATGGTAGAGAAGGCAGAAATGAGAACAACTGTGGCTAAAAACGATTTGATTTTACTTAGCATTGTATGAGTAGTTATGTTTTATATTTAAATTTTTTGAAGTGTAAAAGTAATTAAAATTGGTGCTCGAATTGTTAAATTTAATAATTTTCACCTATCCAGAGGCAACCATTTTTACTTCCTTACGTCAGAAGATGCAAAATGATACTAAAAGGTTGCATAGGGGGTAATCATTTTTTTATATTTATTTTAGGGGATTGCAGATTGTCAGATTGTCAGATTGCAGATTTAGGATTTAGGATTAGAGGGAAGAAGTGAAAAATATGAAAACAGAAGTGAAAAACACCAGAGGAGAAGTGAAAAATATGAAAACAGATGTGGAAATTTGAAGGGAGAAATGAAAAACACGTGGGGAGATGTGAAAAAGATGAGAGGGGAGGTGCAAATGTGAGAGGAGAAGTGTAAAACACGAAGGGAGAAGTGAAAAACACGAGAGGAGAAGTGAAAAACACGAGAGGAGAAGTGAAAAACATGAGGGGAGAAGTGAAAAACACGAGAGGAGAAGTGAAAAACACGAGGGGAGAAGTGAAAAACATGAAAGGAGATTTGAGATTTAAGATATGAGATTTGAGAAATAAGAAGGAAGATGTGGTGAACGGAATTGGGATTCTTCCATATTCGACCTTTGAACTAATAATTACTCCTAAAGGGTAATTCCACCAAAAGGAATATTAATTATGAACCGAATAAAATAATTACATTTGCCACCTCAATAATAAAAATCAATAATTAAAGTATATAGGGTGAAAACGAAATTTGGCTTTTTAATATTCCTTGCTGCAGGCATTTTATCGGGATGTAGCACAGCCTTGGATGTAACCGGGGATTATAAGGAAACAATGGTGGTTTACGGATTGCTCGACCAATCGCAACCGAAACAATACATCAAAATAAATAAGGCGTTTCTTGGTCAAGGAAGCGCACCTTTGTATGCTCAAATAAAAGATTCCTCGCAATACGTAAATGCACTTACAGTGAAACTAAAAAGAGTTTCGGATGGAATAGAATATACCCTACTTCCTGATAATACTATTCCGAAAGACTCAGGGGCTTTTTATGCGCCAGACCAAGCGAATGCCATTTATTCTTTGGCAACCCCTCTTTTGGCAACTATTGGTTCAAATGGACATGATAGTGTTTACACAAACACCCTTCTAACTAATGGAGATTATCAACTAAATATTACCAATCAAAACACTGGGGTAAAGGCAAGTGCTCAAACCACTTTAATATCCAGCATTGGTTCGTTTATCAGTCCTGTAGCTAGTACCGCTGTATCGCCCGTTTTTAGCTTTATTAATGGATTTGACAATTACCGTTTCTATGTAAAATGGAATAGCGCAATAAAGGCAAAAGTTTATCAATTGGTGGTCCGATTCAACTATATTGACTCGACCATTAGTGGCACAAGTGCGGGTAACGACACGATGCATTTGGATTGGGTATTTCCTTCACAAACCACACAGAGCATTGCTGGAGCTGAGAGCATGCAAGTAGATTTTCTTGGATTGGATTACATACGCTTTATTGGTAATCAACTTAACAACAGCAATAAAGTAGTGATTGCAAGACGGGCTTTAAAAACAGATTTAAAGCTTACAGCTGGCTCTGAAGATTTAAATACTTATATTCAAGTGAACGCCCCATCAACGGGAATCGTTCAGGAACGACCTAATTTTACAAATATTTCGAATGGACTAGGTATATTCAGTGCAAGGTACAATGAGCCATTGACTAATCAATCGAGCAGATATCTTCATGCTACCACTTTAGATGAGCTATCATGTGGACAGTACACCAAATCATTGAAATTTTTAAATGCACAGGGAATTATTTGCCCATAAAACTCTGCCTCTTTGTCATACTTTTTAACGCCATAAACACATTATGGCGTTTTTTTATGCCATAATTACATCAAATTATGATTGGCATAATGATTGGGAATTGCATCGCAGTAAAAAAAACTTGTAATAACTAAAATTTAAATAAAATGAGTAAAATAATCGGAATCGATTTAGGAACAACCAACTCTTGTGTTTCAGTAATGGAAGGGAATGAGCCCGTTGTAATTCCTAACAGCGAAGGTAAACGTACAACGCCTTCCATTGTAGCATTTGTAGAAAATGGCGAACGTAAAGTAGGAGACCCTGCAAAACGTCAAGCTATTACAAATCCAATAAAAACGGTATATTCAATCAAACGTTTTATGGGACACACGTTTGATGAAGTAACAAAAGAAATAACACGTGTACCTTATAAAGTGGTGAAAGGTGACAACAATACACCACGTGTATTGATTGACGACCGCAAATACACTCCTCAAGAAATATCGGCAATTATATTGCAGAAAATGAAAAAAACTGCAGAAGATTATTTGGGTCATGAAGTAACGGAAGCTGTGATTACAGTGCCAGCTTATTTCAACGACTCGCAACGTCAGGCTACCAAAGAAGCAGGAGAAATTGCAGGATTGAAAGTAAAACGTATTATCAACGAACCAACTGCTGCTGCATTGGCTTATGGCTTGGACAAAAAACATACGGATCAAAAGATTGTAGTGTTCGATTGTGGTGGTGGAACCCATGACGTATCGGTACTTGAACTTGGAGATGGAGTGTTTGAAGTAAAATCGACCGATGGAGATACCCATTTGGGAGGTGACGATTTCGACCATAAAATCATTGATTGGTTAGTTGCTGAATTCAAAACAGAAAATGGAGGATTGGATTTATCGAAAGACCCAATGGCATTGCAACGTTTGAAAGAAGCGGCTGAAAAAGCGAAAATTGAATTATCAAGCACTGCTTCTTCAGAAATTAATTTGCCATATATCATGCCTGTGGATGGAATTCCAAAACACTTGGTACGTACTTTAACTCGTGCGAAATTTGAACAACTAGTGGATGATTTGATTAAACGTACAATTGAACCATGCAAAACAGCATTGAAAAATGCAGGATTAACAGTGAATGATATTAACGAAATCATTCTAGTAGGAGGTTCTACACGTATCCCTGCTATTGTGGATGCAGTTCAAAAGTTTTTTGGAAAAGCGCCTTCGAAAGGGGTAAATCCAGATGAAGTGGTTGCAATAGGTGCTGCTATTCAAGGTGGAGTATTAACAGGTGAGGTAAAAGATGTATTGTTACTTGACGTTACACCACTTTCGCTTGGAATTGAAACCATGGGAGGAGTGTTTACAAAATTAATTGAATCGAACACAACCATACCGACTAAAAAATCGGAAACGTTTTCAACAGCAAGCGACAATCAACCATCGGTTCAGATTGTAGTATACCAAGGAGAACGTGCTATGGCTCGCGACAATAGAAAATTAGGCGAATTTAATTTAGATGGAATTCCTCCAGCACCTCGTGGTGTGCCGCAAGTAGAGGTTACTTTCGATATTGATGCAAACGGTATTCTTCAAGTTTCAGCAAAAGATAAAGCAACTGGAAAATCGCACAACATTCGAATTGAAGCAAAATCAGGATTGACTGATGATGAAATCAAACGTATGAAAGCTGATGCAGACGCAAATGCGGAAGCTGATAAAAAAGCTAAGGAAGAAATCGAAAAAATCAATACTGCTGATTCAACCATCTTCCAAACCGAAAAACAATTAAAGGAATATGGAGATAAGATTCCTGCTGAGAAAAAATCGGTAATTGAAGGTGCTTTAACAGAATTGAAAACGGCTCATGCTTCTAAAGATTTGACAGGAATAGATGCTGCGCTTGACAAACTAAACACTGCTTGGCAAGCTGCTTCACAAGACATGTACAATGCTACACAAGGTGCTGCTGATGCAAATGCGAATCCACAAGGAAACCCAGGTGCAGAAAACAAAACTGATAGTGAAGTCACTGATGTTGATTTTGAAGAAGTGAAAGACGAGAAAAAATAATATTTTTCACGAATTAAAGAGAGCGCCCTGCAGATAATGCAGGGCGCTTTTTTTATGGAAAACAATTTTTATAGTATGAAGAAAACAACCTTTCCTCATTGATATAATTTATTACTTTTGCCAATCGCAAACTAATTTTGTAAAAATGAAAATATCCTATAACTGGTTAAAACAATATATAAATACCGACTTGCCTGCTGAAACTGTTGCCACAATGCTTACCGACTGTGGCCTGGAAGTGGAGGGAATAGAAAGGAATGAAACCATAAAAGGAGGATTGAAAGGAGTTGTTGTTGGGGAGGTAAAAACAAAAGAGAAACATCCTGATGCCGATCGTTTGAGTATTACAACGGTTGATGTTGGAACAGGCACATTACTCAACATTGTATGTGGAGCACCTAATGTGGAGGCTGGCCAAAAGGTAATAGTGGCGACTATTGGAGCTATGCTTTATCCAACAACTGGCGAACCATTCGAAATAAAAAAATCAAAAATACGAGGTGCTGCATCCGAAGGAATGATATGTGCAGAAGATGAAATAGGATTAGGAAGTTCACATGCAGGAATCTTGATTCTTGAAGAAGATGCCAAGATTGGTATGCCTGCTAGTGAATATTTCAAGATAGAAGAAGATTATGTATTCGAAATCGGCTTAACACCTAACCGAGCTGACGCTGCTTCGCACATTGGAGTTGCGAGAGACCTTGTTGCAATAATTGCAATACGGCACCAAGACTGTGAGAGATCGTATCCAGAATTAACACTTCCTTCTGTAAATTCATTTGAAGTAGAAATGACTAGTTCAGAATTTGAAGTAATTGTTGAAGACCATACCGCCTGTCCTCGTTATTCAGGTGTAATGATGTCTAATATTAAGGTTGGGGAATCTCCTGAATGGTTAAAGAATAAGTTAAAGGCGATTGGACTTAGGCCAATCAACAATATTGTAGATGCAACCAATTATGTACTTCATGAAACTGGTCAACCCCTTCATGCTTTTGATGCCGACAAAATAACAGGGAATAAAATCATTATTAAAAAACTCCCGAATAAAACCAAATTTGTCACTCTTGATGGAATTGAAAGAGAATTGTCTTCAGAAGATTTGATGATTTGTAATGCTGAAACACCAATGTGCATCGCAGGTGTTTATGGAGGTGCGGAATCGGGAGTTACTGAACACACCACCAAAATATTTCTTGAATCAGCTTATTTCAATTCTACTTCCATACGAAAATCATCTAAACGACACGGATTAAAAACGGATGCATCCTTTCGATTCGAAAGAGGCACCGACCCCAATATCACTGTGTATGCTTTGAAGCGTGTCGCGTTATTAATCAAGGAAATTTCAGGAGGAGAAGTCTCTTCTGAAATAGTAGATATTTATCCAACAAGATTCCCTCATCATAAAGTTCCTTTTTCATTTTTAAAATGTGAACAAATGATAGGGAAACAAATAGAATTAGAACTCATAAAAAAAATCATTCTTTCATTGGGAATTGAAATCGAACATGAAGGTCACGATGCCTTGTTGTTAGCTGTCCCTCCATTCAAGGTGGATGTTACTAGAGAGCAAGATGTGATAGAAGAAGTTCTAAGAATCTATGGTTACAATAATATTGATATTCCAACAAGTGTTCGTTCCTCTCTATCGTATTCCGAAAAACCTGACAAAGAAAAAACTCAACATGTGGTAGCCGAAACACTAACAAACAATGGCTTTTCAGAAATGATGTGTTTATCTCTTACCAAAGGCGAATATACCCAGAAATCAACTTCGATAAATGATGAACAAAATGTAAACATCATGAATCCATTGAGTAGTGACTTGAATGTGATGCGACAAACGCTTCTATTTGGTGGGTTAGAGACCATTGCTTATAATTTGAACCGAAAAAATACCGATTTAAAACTATATGAATTTGGCAAAACCTATATGGCAATAAAAGGTGAAGATTCTACAAAGTATATTGAAACAAAGAATTTATCGTTGTTCTTAACAGGAAAGAAACAAGATGAAAACTGGAATTCAAAAAACGAAGTATTGAACTTCTATTCACTCAAAGGCTTTGTAAACGCAGTCCTTAATCGAATAGGACTAAAAGACATTAAGACATCGGAACTAAACAATGGTTTGTTTTCTTATGGTTTAAGTTACAGCACGAACAAAAAAAACATAGTTGAGTTTGGGTCCTTATCAAAGGCTATACTAAAGATGATGGATATTAAACAAGAAGTTTTTTATGCAAATTTTAATTGGGATTTGATTTTAAATCAGCTTAATGATTCAACAATTAGATACAAGGAAGCATCCAAATTTCCAGAGGTAAGAAGAGATTTAGCATTGCTTGTTGACAAAACAATCAAGTTTGAACAACTAGAGCAATTAGCTTATCAAGCAGAAAAAAACATTTTAAAAACAGTGAGTCTATTTGACGTTTATCAAGGTGACAAACTTCCTCCAGATAAAAAGTCGTATGCAATGAGTTTTGTTTTGCAAGATGAAACTACCACCCTTACTGATAAGCAGATTGAGAAAGTGATGGATAAACTTTTGAAGACCTTTAAAGAAAAGACTGGAGCTGAAATCAGATAGTTCGGAACACTTGTTTCCAATTAAGTATAAAAAGGGCATATCTTTTAACCCCTACTCCATTTTCATGTCTTTAATATTTAATTGAAGAGAGGTGGTTCCGTTAAATTCATTTTCTTCAATCGCGTAACAAGCCGAAAATATCCTTCTTCTAAGTACATCATCAAAATGATGTGCCTGTGCGAATGCAATTGCAGGAAAAAACTCACGAGGGTTCTGTGCTGCTTGAATGTCCATTTTCAGATGATTGGTTCCAACAATACGAACATAACCTTTATCCATAATATTCCTGGAGATAAAAACAGGTGACATATTATCTGGGCCAAATGGGGCAAATTGCTTTAATACCCTAAAAAACTTGGGTGTAATACTTTTCAACTCCAATTCATCATCTATCTCTATTTCCGGAATCAACATTTCATCTTCGATTGTTTGTGAAACCACTTCCTCGAATCGCTGCTGAAAAGCCTCTACATGCTCAAGTTTCAAGGTTAATCCTGCAGCATATTTATGCCCTCCGAATTGCTCTAGCAAATCAGCACACGCTTCAATGGCATTGTAAACATCAAAGTCCTTTACCGAACGAGCAGAGCCAGTAGCTTTGCCATTAGATTCTGTAAGGACAACGGTAGGGCGATAATATTTCTCTGTTAATCGAGAAGCGACAATTCCAACTACCCCTTTGTGCCAATCAGGGTGATACAGCACCGTTGATTTTCTTGAAATTAACACTTCACTTTCATCAATCATACTCAATGCTTGCGCAGTAATATCAACGTCTAGTGCCCTTCGTGCAGTATTGGTAATATTTATATTCTGACCAGATGTTAATGCAATCGCATTTGTATCGGAAATTAGCAATTCCACAGCATTTCGTCCTGTTTCAATTCTACCAGCAGCGTTGATTCGAGGCCCAATAACAAAGACGAGTTCGTTCACCGTAATTTCTCTTTTGATATTGGCTAATTCGAAAATTGCTTTAATTCCTTTTCTAGGATTTTCGTTAATTTGTTTTAATCCGAAGAAACATAGTGTTCTATTTTCACCTACAATCGGTACCAAATCAGAAGCAATGGAAATGGCTGTTAAATCAAGATATTCAAAAAGTTCTTCGAACGAAATATTGTTTTTTTGTGCGTATGCTTGTATGAGTTTGAATCCAACACCGCATCCACACAATTCGTCAAATGGATAATTGCAATCACTTCGTTTCGGGTCGAGCACTGCAATGGCATCGGGAAGTATTTCTCCAGGGCGGTGATGGTCGCAAACAATAAAGTCAATACCATTTTTAGTAGCATAAGCTATCTTCTCGTTGGCTTTTATTCCGCAATCCAAGGCAATAATCAAACTGAAACCATTTTCTTTTGCATAGTCAATTCCAGCGAAAGAAATGCCGTATCCTTCTGTATATCGGTCGGGGATGTAGTATCCAAGTAGTTTATCGTTTGAAAGATGTTTTTTGAAAAAAGAATATACCAAAGCTACGGCAGTAGTACCGTCAACATCATAATCTCCATATACAAGGACTTTTTCATTTTTCTGAATTGCAGTTTCGATGCGACTAATCGCTTTATCCATGTCCTTCATTAAATAAGGGTCGTGCAAATCATCAAGTGACGGACGAAAGAACTTCTTTGCCTCAGCGTATGTTGTAATACCTCGTTGAGCTAATAAGTTAGCAAGAACCTTGTCTATTCCAATCTCACTAGCCAGTTTATTGATGATGGTAGCATCAGCTTTGTCTTTATATTTCCAACGTTTCTCCAAAATCGATATTTAGGACGGTAAAAGTAATCAAATTGATGGACTATAGAAAATATTGATAATTTGTAAAATTTGAATTACTTTTACAGAAAATTCCTGCTTATGAGAAAAGCAACACTTTCACTTTTATTTATCCTACTTTGTTTATTCACAGAGGCACAAACCTATACTAACAATGCTGGAGGTTCAATACCTGATGCGGGAGCAATGGTTCAATTTCCTTTGACGGTCTCAGGTTTATCACCAAATAATATAGATACCACTTTCGGACTAGAAACTGTTTGTTTTACCATTACACATACATGGGATGCTGACTTACACATTTCGTTGCAAGCCCCAGATGGTAGTATTGTGGATTTATCGATTTCAAATGGAGGTAGTGGCGATAATTATACAAACACATGTTTGAATGCCTCTGCAGCCAATTCAATTGTTACCGCATCTGCCCCATTCACTGGCACTTTTCGTCCACAAGGATTTATTGGCGCATTTAATAATGGACAAAACGGAAATGGGAATTGGACCTTGTTGGTGCAAGATGTAGCTGGCCAAGATACAGGTTCGGTTATTACTTGGAGTCTTACGTTTGGAAATAATCCTGCTCACCCATTCTTGTTTACTTCTTCCAATTTACCAATTGTGGTAATAAATACTAACAACCAAAACATTCCTGATTCGCCAAACATTATTGCCCACATGGGCATCATCTACAATGGATTTGGTGTTAGAAATTATTTGACAGACCCATTTAATGATTACAACAATAAAATTGCGATTCAAATTAGAGGTTCTAGTTCACAGATGTTTCCCCAAAAATCATATGGATTCGAAACGCTTGACACAGGAGGAATTCAAAAAGACACAATGATACTTGGAATGCCAATTGAGAATGATTGGATTTTATACGCTCCGTATGACGATAAAACATGTATGCGGGACGTGCTCACCTATTCAATAGCCAATCAAACTGGTCATTATGCATCTCGTTGCAAGTTCTGCGAATTGTTAATTAATGGGCAATATCAAGGAATATATGTGATGATGGAAAAAATCAAACGAGATGCTAACCGAGTCAACATTTCTAAACTGACTACCTTAGACACTGTTGGAAGCGCGCTTACAGGTGGGTACATTATTAAAATTGACAAAACTACAGGAAATGGTGGTGCAGGCTGGAATTCGCTTTTCCCAACTTCTGTAGGCAGCAATATCTATTTTCAATATGATTACCCTAGTGATGTGAACATTTTGCCAGTTCAAAAAACCTACATTCAAAACTATGTCGATTCTTTTGAAACTGTTCTAAGTGGAAATAACTTTAATGACCTTTTGAATGGTTACAGAAAGTATATAGATGTAAATTCATTTATTGATTATTTTATTTTGAATGAAGTGAGTAAAAATGTTGATGGATATAGACTGAGCACTTATTTATTCAAATACAAAATAACACATGGAGGTAAGCTTGTTGCTGGTCCAGCCTGGGATTACAACCTCGCATGGTGGAATGCTAATTATTGCGATGGCAATTTATTCACTGGATGGGCATATCAGTTTAATTCGGTCTGCAGCGGTGATCAATGGGAGGTTCCATTCTGGTGGGATCGATTGATGCAGGATCCTATTTATGTTGCCGATTTAAAATGTAGATGGACTCAATTAAGACAGACCACATTAAGTCTGAATTCTATTGATACTTTCATAGATTCTGTTGCAAATTATTTGACAGAAGCAACAGTACGCCATTTCCAAGCTTGGCCCATACTTGGAGCTTATACTTGGCCAAACCCTTCGCCAATACCATCTGACTATTCTGCTGAGATTATCGCAATGAAAGACTGGATACAAAGCAGAATTGCATGGATTGACACGAACCTACCTGGTGTTTGTACAGTTGGAATGAATAATCAAATAACATCTTCTAGCATTCGATTATTTCCTAACCCTTTTACAAACAGTTTTCAAATTGATTTTTATCTCCCACATTCTGAAAAAATAAAAATAAACATTACTGATGTGTATGGGCGAGAAATAAAATCGATTGATGAAAAAGAATTCCGAGAAGGCGACAATTCAATTGAACTGAATTTTGGAGAAAACAACTTGACAAGTGGAGTGTATTTTGTTACGCTCTCAACTCCAACGTATTCTATCGTCAAAAAAACAACTAAATTGTAACGATTGTTTTCGGCTGTAAATCGAATTATCAAAGTTGAGGCAATCCGCACTTAACTTTCTTGAGTGCGATGTCCTTAAATTTCCCCTTCGCAAAAATCATTCAAACCTTTCTTTCAGTAAAAATTCGACTTAAATTTGCAAGAGTATTGTTATGTTAATTATTCTTAAATAGATGGTGTTTTAAAATTAAGAAGTAGCTTTGCCAAATTAAGTTCGTTTCGAAATAATTTCTGCGATTTAAAATTCTGACAAATCATAATAAAACAAAAATAGGATGAAATGGTTGATGCTTGCTTTGGGTATTGTATTCGAAGTGCTTGGCACCATCTCGATGAAGTATGCTGAAGGCTTCACCAAACTGGTTCCTTCCATCTTTGTATTTGTTTTTTATGGCATAAGTTTGGCAGCTCTTGTGTTTGTCCTTGAAAAAATGGAAGTAAGCATCGCTTATGGCATTTGGGCGAGCGCAGGAACAGCATTAATTGCCATGATTGGAATTTTCTTTTTTCAAGAAACTGTATCTGTTACAAAAATAATTTCCATCTCGCTTATCATACTTGGTATTTTGGGTTTAGAAATTTTTGAATAATATAAAAACATAGTAAGCTAAATGAATATTTTTTTAACCGGTGCTACTGGATTTGTTGGAGGAGAACTACTTGTTACCCTTTCGAAAAGAGCAGAGATAAATAAAATCTACTGTTTTCTGAGGGCATTCTCTGAAGATGAAGCAATCATCAAACTTGAAAACATTTTCCGTCTTCATCATGATCATTTTGACGAGAAAAAAATTATTCCTGTGATGGGAAACCTTTTTGATGAACACCTTACTGACCATTTGATGGCTAACGAAATGATAAAAGATGTTGATGTAATTATCCACTCGGCTGCCAACACTTCGTTTTCAAAAATTTACGATGACATGGTGGAGAAAGTAAATATGGGCGGGCTTGAAAAAATACTTCTTTGGGCTAAAAAACTTCCGCATTTACAAACGTTTGTTTACATCGGCACTGCTACTATTTGTGGCAAAGATATTAAGAACAGACTTATATTTGAAGATGAATCGCCAAACTTAGCCGCTTCTCATTTGGTTAAATATACCTATACTAAAATGCACGGAGAACTTATTGTTCACAAGCATTTGACTGACGAGAAAATACTAATTGTTCGTCCTTCCATTATCATGGGTGATAGCCGTCCGGTCGTCCCTCGTTCTCCAGTTATCCTTTGGGCCTTAGCAACCGTTAATCACCTTCGATTTGTTCCTGTAAACGAATATGCACATCTAGACATAATACCAGTTGATTACACCGTGAATGCGATTGCAAGTTTATTGTTTGTAAAACGAAATCACAAAGTCTATCATATTTCCTCCGGTAAAGATGCGTCAACTACCGCGCTTAAACTATCGAAAAATCTGGAGAATTACTTCACTGAGCCTCCGCCTTTTCATTTCGCAAATAAGTCTTTACTTAATCAAGTAAAGCATTGGGCAAAAAACAAATTGCATGCTGATAGTGAATTGCACAAATATCCTGAGTACTTAGAATACTGGAAAGATGCATTCGAAGACCCTTCTGCCTTGCGTATTTTGCTTGCTGGTTTGGATCCTTATCTTGGATTTGCTGAATTAGGACAGGTATTTGACAATACTCGTTTATTGCAAGATGTTCCTACCATCAAACAATCGATTCCTGCTGATATTTATATCAATAATTCGATGTCATATATTGAGAAAATTGATTTATTAGAAGGAGCGATTAATCCTTAATTTTTTCTAATTCAAAAGGATTACCTCATTAAAGTAAGTGAGCCTTTATCTTCATGTTCCATGCCATCTAAACCTGTTGTTCGGATGATGTAATAATAGGTACCATCGCTAGCCAATTGTCCACTTGTGAGGTGGCCATCCCAGCCTTGATTGGGTGCTTTGAATGAAAACACATTTAGTCCCCAACGGTCGTAAATATCTCCTTCTAGTTTTACCACACTTGTACTTTTTACCGAAAACAAATCATTCATTCCGTCTCCATTTGGGGTAAATACATTAGGTATCACGATTGAATAATTTTCGAATACTTCAATGGTAGCTCTTGTAGAATCAACGCATCCTCGCCCATTTGACGCAACGAGGGTGACTGTGTAAGTACCAGGTATTACAAACGTATTACTAGTACTAAGATCTGTTGAAGTAATGCCATCTCCAAAATCCCAATTGTAAATGGATGCGTTAATGCTCCCATTAGAAAAACTTATTACTAAAGGTGAAAGACCTGCTGTATCAGAACAAGTAAATAAGGCTGTAGGACCAGGATTCACTGTTACAGCCACTGTACTTGTTGATGAACACGAAGTAGCAAGGTCTGTAACTGTGAGCGTATAGGTACCTGTAGCATCAACTATTGGACTAATGGTACTATCTCCCGAAACAATATTTCCATTTGTGGTTGACCAAATGTATGAATTGGTTACCAAAGCAAGTGCTGTGCTATTAAGTAAAGTACTATCGGCACCACATTCGAGAACCTGAGTAGCACCAGCATTTGCAATAGGTTTTACGTGAGCGAAAGCGAATGCAGGTTGCGTAAAATTGTTCCAAGCTAAATTCTGAATGGAATTCAGAGGGCCATACGTTCCTAGGATTGGGTTACCCATTACTTGCCAATTTGGAACTGTTTGCCAATGTGTATTTGTTTCCCAGTTTCCATCCAATATAGGATCATAAGTAAAGGTCAAATCTGCTGAGGCTGTACCCGCTGTTCTTTGGAAAATATGATAAAACGATGGATTAATTTCACAGACGGCTGCTTGCATAATAGACCTATCAAACCCTTGTGTAGTAGCATCAACATTGGCAAAACGAACCGCGTATGTTTGGGAAGCGTTTGTTGTTGGACTGACAATGACAGGGCGAATGCGAATGGTGCCAATAGATGACCCAACAGGAAAAACATATGGAGCACTGCTATTAGTTACTCTTGTAAGTCTGCCTGCACCTATACTACTTACAAAACCAGACGTATAATTAATGGCATTTGAAGCAGGGTTCACCACCATCATTTTAAAAGTATTGGTTGCTAATTCAAGGTTGTTTACGGTAAGTCTATCCGAAACAATTGCATCAATTTGTTGGCTTTTTATTCCTGTTCCACTTAATGATAAGTCGTAGAAATTAGAAAATGATGTTCCTGCTATCAACTGATTGCCGCCAGTTAAGTTAACCGTACAAGAATTTGAAACAAAATTACTATTGTTAATCCAATCACCATCTAGATTATAGATACTATTGAATCCATTACCGAGCAGAAAGTCATCGTTCTCAATGTTTCCTTCTACTGTGATTGTTCCAGCATTATCAATCACCCCAACTGCATTACGAATGGAATTTGTTTTTACTATCATCGAACCTCCAGCCATAATGGTAATAGTAGCACCATTGTTGAAGAATAATTGTGCAGACGAAAAATTTATTCGAAATATAAAAACAAAAAGAACTACTACTTTCAAAAAGAGGTGATTATTTTTCAAAATAATTTCTGTTGATTTGTTTCTTTGTTTCATTTCAAATTTGTTTTTCAGAAATTCGAAAGTATATTTTTACTTAGTTCAAATTATACGAGGAGCAACTTCATTCAATTTAGTTATTTTAACTTATTGAGTTACCAATACAGTCAAGCTACCCTGAAGCACCGAAGTATTGTCTCCACCCACTAACGCGGATGCACCTAATGCATTTCCTTCGGCTCTCACATCAATAGTATATGTTCCTGCCGGGAGAATATAAACACCTGCACTTGTACTAGCAAATTGACTCATTGACCAATTATCTGTTGCCTCCGTAATTCCAGTATTATTAATAACATTAACGCGTTGATGACCACCATTAGGCATCGTGGTGCCATTGATAAAAATGGCAACATCTACAATCGAAAATCCATTTGATGCTACTGATGTAGTTTGAATTCCACCATTGGTAGCAACCAATATTTTGGAAGGAACAGTAAGTGTCACTGACTGAGAAAGCCCAGGAATAACTGTGAATGATGATGTATTGACAGTTGCTGCAGCAGTTTGGTAGTTTTGGAAACTTGGATTGGTAGAACAAAGCGAAACCCAGCTAGAACTTGCCGCAGCGTAATAATAAAAACAATTCAAATCAGTATCGAAAACTAGCAATCCGTTTACAGGTGAAGCAATCGCTATTCGTTGCACTGTTGTGAGTCGAGGGGCAAGAAACCCTTTGTCGTTTGCCTGCAATTCAAGCAGAGCACTGGATGCTGGTGTATTGGTACCAATTCCAACATTGTTCTGGGCAAATGCAAATGAAACCAATACGAAGGCAAATGCCGTGAGAACTCCTTTTCTATAATTACTTTTCATACAAATTAATTATTGATGACTTCTATAAAACAACAAAGGGCTTAATAATAAGCCCTTTGTTGTTAGTTACTTCCTAAACAATGTTACGAATCCTTTATCTTCATGTGTTGATCCATCCATGCCGGTAGATTGAATGATGTAGAAGTAGGTACCTTCTGCAGCTTTACTACCGCTAGTTGTTCTACCATCCCATCCTCCATTCAATTCATTCCAATTAAATATTTTTAATCCCCAACGATCATAGATTTCTCCTTTCAATGAAGCTAACCCAGTAGAGGATACTGGCGAGAACAAGTCGTTAATTCCATTATCGTCAGGACTAAACATATTTGGTATTACTAAAGAATAACCATCATAAACAATAATTTCTGACGAATCAATCGTAACACAACCAAAAGAATTAGACACCGTCAGATAAGCTACATAGGTTCCAGTGGTAGCATATGTTGTTGTAGCATCTTGAGTACTTGCTCCATTTGGAATACCTCCAGGGAAAGACCAAATATAAGAAGTTGCATTGGTACTTGTGTTTGTGAAATTAACTGTCAATGGTGGTGTACCTTGAGTTGGATTAGCAGTGAACGAAGAAACTGGTATTGAACCTGAAACCACCACCGTTGAAGTTGCTGGACAATTTGGAGTTGCCGAGTTGGTCACTGTCAGTGTATAGGTTCCTGGTTGATTAACAACAGGATTTACTGTATTTCCTCCTGAAACAACATTAGCCGAAGGCTCCCATGAATAAGAGATGGTTGTACCTGTACTCGATGCACCTCCACTTAATGTTGCAGTATGAAGTATACAGTCAAGTGTTTGACTGGTTCCTGCATTTGCTACTGGTGCTGGAAGAATAGTAATTTGCTGTGTACTTGTTCCAGCACAAGGCCCAGGAGTCGCATAAGTAATCGTATAAGTTCCTGTGCTGCTATTGGTCAAGTCTACAATACCATTTGAGGCAGAAATTGATAAACCTGCAGGAGATGAAGTAAATGTTCCGTTAGGTGTTACAACAGTCGGTGCTGGTGTGTTACCTGTTTTACAATAAGTACCAGCAGAGTAATTAAAGGTAGCAATTTGCACTGCATTTATGGTTATTGTGGCTGTGGCTGTTACGGCAGGACATCCTGTGGCTGCGGCTACTGTGTTAGTTACCGTATAAGTAGATGCAGTACTTGATGATAAGTCAACTACTCCTGTATTTACAGAAACAAAATGCAGACCACTTGCGGATGAGAAAACCCCAGCAGTTCCTCCTGTACTAATTAATGGAGAAGGATTAAGAGCATCTTGGCAATATGGTGTACCAGTGTATGCAAATGTTGCGATTGGCATTGCCGTAACAGTTATTAGAGTGGTGGCAACTGCTGCAGGGCAAGCGTTAGCTGGAACACTATTGGTAACTGTGAAGTTGCCTGTTGCAGAAGTTAAGTTAACCAAACCCGAGTTAGGGTCAACTAATAATGTAGTAGGTGCCACAGAGAATGTTCCTGCGGTACCACCAACAGCCAGTGTTGGTAATGGATTGGTACCGTTCTGGCAATAAGGGGAATTAACATAACTAAAGTTTGCGATATTTTGCGCAACGATATCAATAGTTGCTGTTGCTACCGAAGCTCCGCATCCTCCTGTTGCTGGAATGGTGTTGGTTACCGTATATGTTCCAGGAGTACATCCTGAAAGATTCACATTTCCATTTGCAGAATTTATTACAAAAGTACCAGGTCCTGTTCCAGTAAATGTTCCTGCTACAGCACCTGTACCGAACGTTGGGAAAGGATTTACCGAAGCTTGACAATAAGGAGTACCCGTATAACTAAAGTTTGCAAGAGGTGCAACTGTTATCGTAATTGTTGCGGTTGCTGTTGCTGCTGGGCAACCACCCGTAGCTGCTATCGTATTGGTGACAGTAAAAGTACCAACGGGAGAACCTGCTAAATCTACTTGGCCTGGATTTCCTGCAAAAATAAGTGTATTCGGTAAAGATGTAAATGTTCCTGCAAAACCTCCATTAGAATAAGTAGGAGAAGGATTCGCTAAATTCTGACAATAAGGACTTGACGTATAACTGAAAGTAGCTATTGGAGTTGGAGTAATGGTAATGGTGGTGCTCGCATTAACTGAAGCACAAACTCCTGATGCAGGTACCGTATTGGTTATGGTATATACACCGGGGTTAGTTAAACTCAGATCAATTTCTCCTGGTGTGCTCGAAACAAAATGAACATTTGGAGAAGACGCTGTGAAAGTTCCAGCACTGGAACCTGATGCAAGGGTGATAATAGGATTCGAACCATTTTGACAATAAGGAGAACCTGCATAACTAAATCCGGCTGCAAATTGAGTAGAAATTACAACAGTTGCGGTTTGTATTGCGGCTGGGCATAAACCTCCACCTACGGTATTTGTTACAATATAAGTACCTGCTATGCTATTTGCTAAATTTATCTCACCTGTGGTTGGCGAAATATCCAAACCCAAGGTTGAAGAGAATGTTCCAGGGGTTCCTCCGCCTGTAAAATTAGGCATCGGGTTAGGTCCGCTCACGCAATAAGGACTACCAGGATAACTAAAGGTAGCATTAGGTGTTGGACTTATTATTATGGTCGAAGTTGCGGTGTCTCCAGCACATCCACCTGATGACATCACCTGATTGGTAACCGTATAGGTTCCTGACTGACTAGTTAAATCAACAGCTCCAGTGGCAGCATTGATAATTAAACCTGATGGTGACGCACTATAAATTCCCGCCACACCAGTAGTGTTGGTATAGGTAGGATTTGCAGTACTTGTTGACTGACAATAAGGACTTCCGGTGTATGAGAAAGCTGCACTAAATTCTGAAACGATTGTTACATCAGTAGTGTCTACCGCGTCAGGACATCCTCCTGAAGCAGAAATAAAATTATAAATACTGTATGTTCCTGGTAGGCTACCGGCTAAATCAATGGACCCATCAAATATTCCAACGTGAACATTCGAGTCGTTTGAATAAACCAAGCCGGTTTGACCTAAGAAATTAGGGTATGCCCACAAAGCAGATTGGCAGAATGGATTGCCTGGATAGTCAAAAGCAACAATTGGCATGTCAGTAACTGTGATGGAAGCTGTAGCTTGTATCGCTGGGCAAGAATTGGCTGAAGCTATATCATTATAAACAGTATACGTTCCAGCAACGCTATTAGCAAGGTTAACCTCTCCAGTGGTTGGATTGATATCTAATCCTGGAAATGGTTGTGCAGAGAACACACCCATTGTTCCTCCTGGGTCTAAAGTCGGAACAGGGTTTGTTGAACTTTTGCAATATGGGTCAGCTGGATAGAAAAAGAATCCATCAGGTGTTGGTGTTATAATGATTGTTGCTGTTGAAGATACCGCTTGGCATCCTCCAGCAGCAGGAATTGTATTGGTTATAGTGTAAGTACCAGCGTCAGAACCACTAGCAGTTACTGTTCCACTTCCATCCATACTCAAGAATGAACTTGAAGGCGAATAAGTAAACACGCCTCCCGTTCCACCATTTGTATAAGTAGGTGAAGGATCAACACCTCCACTTTGACAGAATGGATTACCTACATAACTGAACGTAGCAACCGGTACTGCTGTGATGGTTATATCAAACGTTGCAACTATGATTGGACAAGGGCCTGAAGCCTGAAGTGTGTTTGTAATAGTATAAGTCCCAGGGAGCGAAAGCGCAAGGTTAACAGTACCCGTTGTCGGGTTGATTACTAAGTCAGTACTTGAAGATGTAAATGTTCCTGCCACACCACCACCTAAGAAAAACGGTGTTGGGTTAAATGCATTTTTACAAAAAGGATTACCAATATAAGTAAATGTGGCAACTGCAGGAGGTAAAATATTAATTAACGTTGTAGAGACAGCATCGGCACAACCACCAACAGCAGCTATAGTATTAATAACTGTATAGGTTCCGGGTTGACTTAATTCTGCATCCACAATTCCTGTTACAGGGTCTAACACAATTCCTACAGAAGGAATAGCTGAGAACGTACCAGCAAATCCTCCACCAATAAAGGCTGGTGTGGCTAATACTCCTGCACTATTACAATATGGGTCAGCAGGATAATTGAATGAAGCATCTGGTGCTGGTGTGATAGTAATAGTTGTTGAAGCACTAACGGATGGACAATCAACAGTACCAGCAATGGTATTGGTGATGGTATAAGTTCCAGTTGCACTGTTCGACAAATTAACCACACCTGATAATGGGTCTACATCAAGTCCGGTTGGAGTGGAACTAAAGATTCCTGGGCCACCATTTGGAACATAGATTGGAACAGGGTTAGCAACATTCTGACAGAAAGGAGAACCATTGTAATTGAATCCTGCTGCAAATGTAGATTGAATATTTGCGGACATAGTTTTAACGCAACCATTTATACTTGACGTTACCCATACCGGTCCAGGAGTGCTTATGGTCACCGAAGTACCCGTTGAGCCATTGCTCCATAAATAAGCGTTAGCATTTGTTGGGGTTACACTGAGTGTTGTTGGATTTCCTTGACACAAAGAAAGTACACCATTCAATACAGAATTGTTGACGACAAAACCTGAGGTATCGACAAAAACTTGAGCATTAACAACGGAAGTTTGAGCAGGAACACCATTATCGGTTGCGGTAAATTGAATGATATTAAGGCCTGCATTCAGAATAGAAGCCACCACCTTAACTTGCGCGGTAGCCACGTTTCCTGAGGTATTACTAATGGTTGAAATACCAGGTATACCATTAGTATTAACGGTAATATTCGTTATTTGTCCAGCTTCAGGAGAAAGGAAAACAGCGTTTACTAAAACAGAATCGGTAATGCTACAAACTCTAATAGTATCACAGTTATTCAAACCTGTAACAATTGGAGGGATATTGGATGTAGCACAGGTATTGAAATAAAACGATTGGTTGTTTAACCAACTTACTCCACTACTTGGTGTTGTACTCACTGGGCCATTATAAACTGCTCCTGCTTGCCCGAAACGACCAACCTGAGCAAAATCGATACCATTACCTTTATTTACACCAACTGTTGCAGGAAACCCACCAAATCCGTTCACCCCTCCAGAAGCTGAACCTGTGGTCCAGTTCATGGAACCATAACAAAACGCTACGTTATTTCCATTTGGTATGATTGGGTCAGTTCCATCGGAAATAATGCATTGAAAGGTGTTTAGTTTATCCCATTGCGAACTGAAATATCCAACTCGATACCATTGAACAATCACATAAGTAGGAGTAATTTTATAATAGACCACACCGCTTCCTGAACCTTGAGTATCAACATCTGCCCAAAATGGAGCGACCATTACGAAGGATCCTGAAGGAAATGCTATAGGGTTGTAGGTTCCGTAAGATGCCCCAAATGAGATATTTCCATTGTTGTTTATATAAAACTGGTTGTAATTGACACCATACATACAAAAATTGAAAGCCATTGATTTTGCAGCAGTAGAACCATCATCATTTCTATACAAAGGTGCTGAACCACTTGTAATCTCTGCAACCGAAAACGAAGGGTCTGTATTAACATTTGGAATCAAACAATTACAAGAGTTTAGTGTCTTTTCGTTACCAACAGATTGAACACCTCCACCATTGCTGTCTCTGCTCAATTCTTGCACTTGAGGGGTGGCATGCTCTGCTTGAATAACTCGATAATCATAATCAGGATTTAGTTTACCTGTTTCTTTCAAATGCTGATAAACATCCGCTGGAATAATCATTTGTGCCTTAGGTGTCGCAGTTTGTGCAAAACCATTGATACCCATAAATGCAAACATTGTGACAGTAAAGAACAAAATGCTTTTGATTGGTGATTTAGAATTGAATAATTTTTGTGTCATTGCAGGTAGTTATTTATTTAGTTACTTGTTATTTTTGATTCACGTTTAAAATTAATAGATATTTAGTCACTCCTTGAATTATAAGGACGCAAAGTAACAGAAAAAAGTTGCATTTTGCTACTAATTAAGTCAAAAAAAAATTAACCTCCCTAAAACGACTGCAAATAGTTGATTTTAAAGCACAAATCAGGACTTGAGATATGCGTTTTGTGACGAATATCACCTTTTAAGTAGTAAGTTTATTTCAAACATATTCATTATTTATTAGAATTGACCTAAATTAACTCTAAAATCGCATACAATTGTAAGATAAAAAAAGTAGAAAATAATGAATGTATGATGAAAGCGATTAAATCACCTAATGATACATGGTTTTGTTTATTTGATTTACCTTGTTTTTAAGCAAATTATATTATTTGCTTGTTCGAAACAAGCATGAAGAAACCTCAGTCAGTGCTCTGGTTCGGCAATATCGTTGAGTTTTCTGCAATTCCGCTTGCTTATTTGTAAGATTCGCTTGCTCCTTACGAATTTCCGCTTGCTCTTTCGACAAGTTCAAGCGAAACTTCATCAATTCCCTTTGCTTCTTAGTAACTTCCGTCTGAACTTTAACAATTACGCATGTTCCTTCTTAAACTTCAAACGATTCTTCTGCAACTCCGTCTGAACATTATTAAGTTCTCAATGCTCCTTCGGCAATATCGCTTGCTCTTTCATCATTTTCCAATGAATGTTGTTAAGGTTCAAGCGGAGTTAACGCAACAACGCTCGGACTTAACTAAAAGTTAAGAATTATTGAAACAAGATGACGAAAATTTCAATTCGATTTCAGTTCAAACATTGGAAAACAAATTTTGCTCATCCATTTAACGATAGCAAAAAAAGTGTACATTTGTTTGTCAAATTATAAATTTAAACACATGAAAAAACTTCTACTCTTAACCATTGGCATTGTGAGTTTTTATTCAAATTCTGCACAAACCACACAACTTTTTTCTGAAGATTTCGAAATCACGAATGGATTTACACTCAACAGTGGAGGCCCTTCAACGGCTGCAGGAAACAATAAATGGACGGTGAACAATACCTATCTTGGTGCTCCAACTTACAACAACACCATGAGGGAGGACAGCACGTATGGAGGTAGTATTACATTCGCACCTTTTAGTAAGTATCTGCATATTTTTGATAATGCTTCGGGAATATCAAATGCTAATTTTGATGCTAGTTCTGCTTCCGACAATTTCACTTACCTCACCAACGGAATTTGCACCTTGGGTATGGATAGTGTTAAATTTAGTTTTTTCTATTTGTGTGAAGGTAATTCGAATGCACATGGAGAAGTTTACTACTCGTTGAACAACGGCACTTGGATTCAAATTGGCCAATCGGCATACAACAATAAATACAAGTGGAAACACGAAACCATCACCAACCCAGCCTTTGCCAACCAATCCAATCTTCGATTTGGATTCAGATGGGTAAATGGCAGCGGCACACCTCCATCAAACGAATCGTTTGCTATTGATGATATAAATGTTTCGGCTACCTATGCGAGCAATTCAGTTACGGTAACGGTTGACAGTATATCGCCAAGCTCGATATGTCAGGGGAATTTTGCATATATTTATTATCACTTATCCGACACCTTGTGCGATGGTGCCTATACCATTCTTTTATCAAATGCATCTGGAGTTTTCCCTGGCACCAATTCGTGGATATTCAACATGTATTACCCGCAAACAAGTGGAATCATTTCCATTCAATTGCCTAATACGGTAACCATTGGTCCATGTTATAAAATTAGAATAGACCGAACAACCCCCTTTCCTGCCATAACAGGTGTGGCTAGTCCTTGTTTTGCAGTAACCGCTTGCGCCAATACCATCACCGCTCAACAACCAATTGCAACTCTTGATACGAATGCTGTATGCATCGGCAGCGCATTAGATGTGCCTTTTTGGTCAACAGGCGTATTTTTGGCGAATACTTATTATGCACAACTTTCCGACTCATCGGGAAATTTTCCCATCATCCCCAATATTATTGGAAGCAGTGTAAATTCCACCACCTATTCTCCTTCCTTGCCTCCGTATCAGCCAGGCTCTATTCATGGCACGGTTCCTAATGTGGCACCAGGATGTAATTATTACATACGTGTGGTTTCTACCAACCCCATTTCTACTGTCAGTTCATGGGGGCCTTTCTGTATTGGTCAATGCGACATTAGAACCAATAATAGCCAAGACCTTCATTTTTGCATAACAGACTGTGCTGTGTCGCCAATGGGAAGTGACACAACCATAACATTAGCTGTACATGCTTTTAACCCGAACGCGACTTATGGTCTAGGAAACACATTCACCACTCAATTACTCAGTAGTTCTAACTTTTCGCACATTGGAGCCAATGGAATTTTTGGAAGTGTAGTTGCTACCAGCGACACTACACTTAGTGTGCATGTGCCTTGTATGGACAGCCTTGGAATTTCGGGAATTCCGCTTGGCATGAATTATTTGCGAGTGGTAGCTACAAATACAAATCAACCTGACAATTCTCTTGGCAGTTTGATTAGAGTTACCATTGGAGGAACCCACGCTACAGGTCCAACGGTATCGACTTTAGACTATACCACTTTTACAACCAAGGACACGTTCTGTGTAGGAGATCAGGTTTATCCTATTTTTTCACCATACAATTACCTCGACTACTCTTCCTATACATGGATAATATCAGGTTATAATGGTGGCGCTCCTTTTCAAAATGCACAAGGAGCCAATTCAAACAATACAGGATTTGTGTTCACATTTAATCCAGGAGTTTATACCTTAAAGGTTCAAGAAACAAACAACGGTTGTGTTGGACCGTATGGGCAAGCTTCTACTATGGTTGTAACCGGACCTCCTTCGCCAATGTCGGTCGTTGGACCTTCTCCTGTTTGTCAGGGCGACACAGCCACCTATCATGCTTCATTTTACGATGGCACCTTTTATACTTGGTCGCAAACGAATGGTTCAATTGTAAGCACTTCGAACGATACCATTGAAGCTTCTTTTCCAACTTCAGGTACGAGTCAAATACACGTGAATGCTATTAATCAATGCGGCAATGCAAGCTTCACAAAAACAGTGTTGATAGCGCCTGTACCTGCAGTTCCAACAATAACCGTTTCTGGAAATCTATTAACATCGAGTTCAACAACAGGGAATCATTGGTATTTAAACGGTGTGAGCATAACAGGAGCAACTTCTCAAACATACACCTATTCCACTTTAGGTGTTTACACGGTGGTTGTAACAACTGGAAGTTGTAGTTCATCTTCATCACCTTTCAATGCCACGGGTGTTGATGAGGTAACTTTAAACAATTCTGTATCCATTTATCCTAATCCATTTTCAACTCAAACTATCGTTTCGTTTGCACAAAAACAATCGAACACAACAATTGTACTAAGCGACATTTTGGGCAAGGAAGTTAGAACCATTTATTTCTCAGGTTCCGAGTTTGTAATTGAAAAAGGGAATTTAAATGAAGGAGTGTACTTTGTTAAAATAGTTGACGAAAACAAAAATGTTATCAATAGAAAAATAATAATTCAATAAATTTGATGAATTGCTTTACCCTTTTCAAAGAAGTTCTTTGAAAAGGGTAAGCGATTAAATTATTTTTTTTTCGAACTTGGAATTTCCTTTTCTACAGGTTTTTCATAATTCAGCACACCTCCCCAAAGCGACATTTGGTGAAGCATCCAATCTTTTCTTGATAAAATATAAGAACCTGGATTAACAACCAAAAACTTCCGAGGGTTTGGCAATACAGCAGCTATCAAACAAGCTTCTGGCTTGGTTAAATCTTTGGCTGATTTGTGAAAATAAATTTTAGCTGCAGCATCAGCACCATAAATTCCGTCTCCCATTTCAATCACATTTAGATAAACTTCCATGATTCGTTGTTTGTTCCAAATGGTTTCAATTAAAAATGTGAAGTACACCTCGAAACCCTTACGAACCCAGCTTCTCCCACTCCATAAGAAAACATTTTTAGCTGTTTGTTGACTAATTGTGCTTGCTCCTCTTGTTTTTTTATGGTTCTCGTTGTACTCCATTGCCCTATCAATGGCTTCAAAGTCGAAACCATTGTGTTTAATAAAATTCTGGTCCTCCGAACAAACAACTGCTAGCTGCAAATTGGGCGACAACTCGTCAAATGAAACCCAATGTTTCTTTAATTTTAATTCCTTTCCATCCATCTTCTGTTCCACGCACCTTATCAACATCAATGGAGTTACAGGAATGGGTAGCCACCTAAATATAATGACTGATAAAATACTTGTAATAAAAAACCACATGGCGGTTTTCCATAGAATATGCCATACTTTACTAATAAATTTTTTCACTAAATGTAACTGGGGAATTATAATTCGAATTTAGGACAATCGGCTGTGCCTAATTTTTGTAAATCTTCGGTACTCATCATTGGGGTAAATCCCATCATTATTTCGTCAGAATTGGCTTTTGCTACCCGAAAACGAGAGATGGTAAAATCAAAAGCATAACCGACAACCAAATTTTTCCAAACTCTAACTTGTAGTATAGCAGAAAAAGAATCATGAATACGATAGTTGACACCAAGGCCAATACGTTTTTTATAATACGTCATAAAATTAATATTGGCAGAAGGAATTCCTCTGAAATCGGTTTGAAGATTGATTGCAGGAACGGATACAAAGTTGTAATCACCAGAAATAAATTTTCTTGTTACGGTTACGTATGCTGTTGGTAAAAGCGAGACACCATTGCCTGTTCCAAGCTCTTTCCCTCCAAACGACAAGGTGTTTTTATAAACATTGTGCATGGCTACGCTCAATGTGAATTTCTTAGAATAAAGATAAAAGCCAGGAATAACATCAGGCACTTTTACGCTTCTATTGTCCATAGAAAACGTTGGATCATTCATATCGAAAACAAGATTGGATAAAGCTACCTTTTTCATTCCAGCAGCAACACCGAAACTAAATCGGAACTGTGGAGATAATTTAAAATGGATAGCATATGACAAATACATAACCTGAGTGGTGAATACCCCCATTTTATCTTGTTCTACATAAGCACCCACTCCATGCCAGTAATGACGGTAACCCTTTTTCCCTATCGCTTTTGTGATGTTTACAAAATTTGTTTCAGGAGCCAATTCAAATCCGCGCCATTGTGTTCTTCTACCTGCTAAAAACATCAAGCCGTTTGAACTACCTGCAATTGCAGGGTTTAATCCATAATCGTTAAAAGTGAATTGAGTGTATTGCACCGATTGTTGTGCATAGAACTCTTGTAAAATAAAAAATAAACAGAGTATAGAGAATAACTTTTTCATTTATCTAACAATGTTTACACAACCTTTAATAATTGAACTCTTATCTGTTCTATCCTGATAAATCACATAATAATATGCTGCATCAGGCAACGGTGTTCCAATGATATCGGTAGCGTCCCATTGTACATCATAAAACCCTTTATGATCGTACACTTTTTGCCCTAACCTATTATAGACAATTACCCTTGCATCGGGAAATAATTCTGCTTTTTGTATTAACCATGTGTCGTTAATTCCGTCTCCATTAGGCGTAAATACTGCTGAAGGAACCATCTTACAAAAATCTTCAGTAATTTCGAATTCAGCTGTGGCGTAATCTGCATCTTGAACATCGGTAATCGTAACGGTATACGTGCCTACCTCAAGATTAGTAATGGTTGATACAGAATCGCCCGATGTTGAAACACCATTACTCCATACGTAATGATAAGGGGTATGAGTGCTGTTATCAATGTAATTAGTAACAACCACTGTGGCAGCCCCAAGGTACGAATGCTCGCAACCTACGTTTATTTGCCGTTGTTTTGTATGTATATTTTGTGCAACCAAATGATGAATTGCAGAGCAAAGAAAACACAAAACAACAATTGTAATTTTTCTACTCATCAATTACATAATTTATTAATTAATTCTTCAGCCATGATGCTTCCTTTCTCAGCTGCTGTTTTTAGCACCTCGCAGGCTTGTGTTTTGTCGCCATGCTGATACATAGCAGTTGCCATACCCGTGTAAGCTTCCCTATAGGTAGCATCCAACTCGATTACCTTTTTGTAATCTTTCACAGCATCATCGTAATTGCCAGAAATGTCTTCCCAAAATGCACGGCTATAATAAGCCGTTACATATTTTGCATCTAAACCAATGGCTTTATTCAAATCCAATATGGCAGCAGGATAATCTTCAAGATAACCTTTTGCAAGCGCTCTATTGTAATATGATTTAGCATGATTTGAATTCAGAAGAATGGCTTTACTATAATCTTTGATGGCTCCGCTATAATCTTTTAATTGAGCCTTAGCACTTGCTCTTCCATAAAAAGCTTCGAAATAATTTTGATTAAGTTTTACTACTTTATCGAATAGCTTAATGGCATCTTTATAACTTCCTTCTTTGAGTGTGATGTTTCCAAGCAAACACAAAGCACTGTCGAAATCGGGATTTAATTGCAAGGCATTATCTAAGTCGTGCTTGGCTGCTGGATAGTCTTTCAACGAATCGTTAACCGTAGCACTTAGTAAATACTCGGAAGGATTGTTTTGTGAAAACAAAAGATGTATGAACAAAGAAAAGCTTAATACAAGTAAAGTTTTTTTCATCAACAAATGTTTATTTTTTATCCTCTATTGAAAAAGTTCTATTCTCAATGAATGCACAATGGTAAATATAATTTTTTATTTGAGCAAATTTCCAAGTGAGGTATCGAAACTGTTTTTGAAATCAGCAACGGTACCAAAACTCTCTTCATCAATAATTATTTCTTTGCCTTTTACATCACCAAGGTATTCGAATTCGGCTCTCGATTCCATCATCAAATCAATAAAAGCATCTTCGTCTTCTTTCTTCACCGATACAATCACTCTGCTTTGTGCTTCTCCAAATAAGAAAGCATCGTTGCGTACCGAATCATCTGTATTGATATTAAAGCCTAAACCATTTGGCATTGCACATTCTAATAGGGTAATGAATAATCCTCCATCCGAACAATCATGTGCCGACTGAATGCATTTAGCTTTGATGATTGATTTCACTGCCTTCTGAACTTCGAATTCTTCATCCAAATTAAATGCTGGAGCAGGAGTATTTTTTATTTTATGATACGAGAATAAATATTCGGAAGAGGCAATATCGTTTTTCGAACTTCCGATTAAATAAATGGAATCTCCTTCGTTTTTAAAATTCAATGTCATTCTATCCGACTTATCTTTCAACACACCAAGCATACCAATGGTAGGTGTTGGGAATACAGGACCTTCGTAAGAGGATTGATTGTAAAAACTAACATTTCCTCCTGTAACTGGGGTTTGAAATTTAATACATGCTGCGCCCATTCCTTTGATGGCATTTGTAAATTGCCAATACACTTCGGGGTTATATGGGTTTCCAAAGTTCAAACAATTGGTTATTGCAGATGGTTCACCACCACTACACACAATGTTACGAGCTGCTTCGGAAACTGCAATAGCACAACCTGTTTCTGGGTCGGCATTCACATAACGCGAATTACAATCAACTTTCAAAGCAATGGCTTTATTGGTTCCTTTGATGTTTACTACTGCTGCATCGGAAGGCGCATTGGTGCTCATATTGGCTGTACCTACCATTGAATCGTATTGATTGTAGACCCATTGTTTGGAGGCTATATTCGGATGAGCTACCAAGAATTTAGCAACTGCTTTCAAGTCGGTTGGTTCTGGCACATCATCTATATTGAACTTTTTCGACTCTTTAAAATAAGCTGGTTCTTTTGAGTCGCGGTGATACACAGGAGCACCACCACCCAACACTAAATCGAAAGCAGGAACATCGGCCACGCAATCATCGCCAACAAAAAACTTAATGTTTTTGGTATCGGTTACTACGCCTATCATGGCACAATTTAAATCCCATTTATCAAACACACGTTGTACTTCTTTTTCTCTTCCTTTTTTCACCACTATCAACATGCGTTCTTGCGATTCGGAAAGAAGAATTTCGAAAGGTTGCATGTTTGCTTGACGTGTTGGCACACGGTCGAGCCAAATTTCCATTCCATGTTCGCCTTTGGCACTCATTTCGGAAGTGGAGCAAGTAATACCTGCTGCTCCCATATCTTGCATACCAACAACGGCACCTGTTTTTATTACTTCGAGTGTAGCTTCCAACAAAAGTTTCTCTTGAAACGGGTCGCCAACTTGCACTGCTGGTAAGTCTTTGGCGGAGTCTTCGGTAATATCAGCAGAAGCAAAAGTAGCTCCATGTATGCCGTCTTTACCTGTGGCCGAACCAACTATAAACACTGGGTTGCCTACACCATGCGATGTAGCTGAGATGGTTTCGCCAACTTTCACAATACCTGCACTCATGGCATTCACTAGTGGATTGACATTGTAACAATCATCAAAAAACACCTCGCCACCAACGGTAGGTATTCCGAATGCATTGCCATAATCTCCAATTCCTTTTACTACTCCTTTCACCAACCATTTTGTTTTTTCGAGGTTGATATCGCCAAAACGAAGTGAGTTGAGTTGTGCTATAGGGCGAGCTCCCATGGTAAATATATCTCTATTGATGCCTCCTACGCCTGTGGCAGCGCCTTGATAAGGCTCTAATGCCGAAGGGTGATTATGCGATTCGATTTTGAAGGCACATGCCAAACCATCGCCTATATCCACCAAGCCAGCATTTTCTTCGCCTGCTTCGGCCAATATAAAGGGTCCTTTTTTAGGAAGTTTTTTCAACCAAACGATGGAATTTTTGTACGAACAATGTTCGCTCCACATCACTGAGAAAATACTCAACTCGGTGAAGTTAGGTGTTCGGCCTAATATGGTTTTTATCTTTTCGTATTCATCAGGAAGTAATCCCAATTTCTGTGCGGTTTCTACGGTGGTCAATTGTTCTTTTACAGTGTCTGACATGGATGGTTTTGCGCTAATTCTCTTTCGTAATATTGTTTACAAAAATAGTTTTTATTTTTAAATCAATGCTTATTGTTTGTAATTATGCTAAAAACTTACCTCAAATGATGCGAACTCATCTGGCATTTCTGGTTCGTTTTACCTTGTGTTAATTTCACGAAACCAAAGCCTTTCGATTGGCGAAACAATAGATAAAGACCTTTGAAAACACAAAACTGCCATTTTTACAGATTCTCAATCAAAAAACGCTGCCATAATGGCGTGCATCCTAAAAGTTTTTAATAAAAAAGTAAAATGCACGTGCACCGGAGCATAATATAATTATACTTTCATTCAGTTCACGTGCATCGGACCAAAATATAATTATACTTTCATTCAGTTCACGTGCACCGGAGCAAAATATAATTATACTTTCATTCAGTTCATGTGAATCGGAGCAAAGTACAATTATACTTTCATTCAGTTCACGTGAACCGGAGCAAAGTACAATTGTAAAACCCTCCAGTTCACATGAACCGACAAATATCCTAATTCGGAAATACCCCAAGAAGCGAATTTTGGGTATACATATAATATATGTATACATCGAAACATCAGTTTAGATGCAAATGGATGATTGACCACCTAAAAATTCGAAAGATAGGAGAAGTAGGATTTCGGAAGGAGGATATAAAATTGAAATTTCTACCGAGATAGGATAAAGTGAGGAGTAAAAATTGAATTCCCTTTGATTACCTTCTATAATTCAGAGAACCGAATTTTTCATTGATAAACTTATTATTTACTCCCTCTTAGAAACTTTGGGGCTTACTTGAAAAATCCAAAACCGATTACAATGAATCAATTAATAAATAAGGACTAGATTCAGCTATTATGGATTTATTACATTTGTTGCAGATATATTAATCAAACATCTCCTGCTGATGAAGAATAAACGATTACTCTACATACACCTTTTTCTATTCATTCCATTTATTGCTAGTGCTCAATCAAAAATAATTGATTCACTTCTCAACGTTTTAAAATACGAAAAAGTTAATTCGCAAAAGGTGAAATGCCTAAATGAATTGGCTGTGGAATACGAAGACAGTTTTTCGTTTTATAAAGCAATAGCTGTTGCCGATTCAGCCATTCGCATAAGCGATTTCATGTTGAAT
>CAIWDF010000189.1 GCA_903911435.1 uncultured Bacteroidota bacterium | reverse complement strand
GAAAAGAATTGTTGGGAGTTCAAAGTTTAAAGTTGAAAGTTGTGCTTCTGCAGAAAGAACTTCGGACTTTGAACTTTCCAACTTTGAACTAATTTGTTCCATCCAATAAAAATCACCTGCTACTATATCTTTTGGTTTATATAGGATGAATGAATTTTCTAAATATTGTTTTACTATTCGTTGTGGTGGAAGTATGGCAGTTTGTATGCGCAATGCATATTCTATGCTGTCTAATATTTCTCTTTGTTTTTCTTCTACTATTGTTTTTTGTTCAACAATAATTTTGTTTTGTTTGTTGCGTACTCTTAACGAACGAACCACAAAGCCCGAAAACACTAATACAATAAGAAGTCCAGCAAGTACTGAGTTTAATATGATGGAGCGTTGTTTAAGTTCGGCTTTATGTGCAGTTTCTTTTTGTTCATCTTCCATGGCTTTCATTTTTTGTTGTTGATGAACCATGCTTAGTTCGTTTTCTTTGGCCGATGCTAACGCTTTTTCTTTGGTAAGTTCTGCTTCGTTGAGTTTATTAGTTTGTGCCAGCATCATCTTCTCTTGATTGATACGAGCATTCTCCATTTGCTGAACTTTTGATTTCATTTGTTCGGTACTTAGTTCTGCTTTTGTATCATCCAAATCGAATTTCATTACCATACCAGCAATTTTTTTTCGGGTGCTATCAGGCCCTATGGTCCATACCTCTTCTATCAAAACAGTGCCTCCTTCTTTTCTATTCAAAATTACTTCTTTCATCTTATCTGTTAAACAGGCTGATTTAGAATTAATATCAACAAACAGTCCATTTGTAAGATATGCCATATTAAATGAAACAACTTTGTATTTACATGGCACATCATACTTAGGAGTTCGAGCTACTATACAACCTGCTTTTACAATCTCTTCTCTTGAGGGTCTACAGTCACCTCTAGCTTTTCCAATATAAGCTTCTGGTTCAGGAATTTTGTAGCAAATCTTTGTTACCTGTCCAACGTATTTATCCAAATTATAAAATTTAAAAGTATCACTTACTTGTTCTGAATTAACGGTTACAATGTAATTTCCATTACTTCTTTTTATAGTACCTTGAGTAGTAGTTACTCTTAAATTTTCGGGAGAAATATTACATGCTGTTATCTTCACTGGATTATCTATGCCAATGTATAAACGATTGTAATAAATAGAATCTGTTTTTACTTCTAAACCTTGATAATTGTAAAGGGTGTCTTTACCTTTATTTCTAACTTCCATGAAAATTCCGCAGGGAGATTCATTATGATAGTTTCCTTCTGAAATAATTATTCCCGACTCGTTATAAAATGTACATTTTCCTTCTCTATATAATCTAGGAGTAACAGCAGAACATTCGGCAATCATTTGTGGGCGACCGCTGATGTAAATATCTTTTACTAAATAATCTTTTTCTCTTTTGATTACTATTCTATAATAGGCAGCCTTGTTGCGTTTGCATTCTTTCCAATCTTTATCATATAAAATAGTATCCTTTTGCGCAAAGGAGGAACTTTGCAGGATGATGATAAAAGTAAAAATGGATAGTAACCTCCTCATACTTCAATGAATAATTCATCAAATGTAAAACTTTTTTCATGCGATTGGCAATTTTGATGTCAATTTATTTGAGAAGAAAAACTTCTTCAAAAAAGTTTTCAACAATATCAAATGTGATATGTAGTATCGACAAAACTATTTTGACATTTGCAGTATGATTGAGGAGCATTTAAAAGAAAAGCAATTGCAAAATCAGCGTATAGTGGGCCGAAACATTGCTCAGATGCGCAAACTGAACGATAACATGACACAAATAGAATTGGCTGTGCGTGCTTCGCTTACGGAGATTACCATATCAAGGTACGAGAATGGCAATCACGCGCAAGGCTTGTTAAAAATGGCTAGCATTGCTAAGGTACTTAATTGCACGGTTGACGATCTTTTGATGGGAGTGGAGCAGGACGAAGATATTGAACAGAAAGAAGGAATAAAAGGTGCGATTATAAAAGAACAGTTGAAGCATTTTATTGAAAAATGTCCTCTCCTGAACGAAGCTTGTTTTGAGAAGTGTGACAAAGAAAAGTGCGCTATCAAAACCTGAACCTTTTGAGTCAGATACTGTACGTTTTGAGTCAGATACTGAACGTTTTTAATTGAAACCTGTACGAAACGAATTGAAACCTATACAAACGGATTTAAAAACTTAACAAAACGAATTAAAACTTGAACAAAATGAATTAAAACATGCACAAAAAAAATTGAAAACTGCACAAAACGTTTCAAAACGTTCAGGAGCTATATAAAAAGGTTCAGGAGCTGGTGTAAAAGGAGTAGGAGTTGGTTGAAAAGGAGTAGGAGTTGATTGAAATAGTGTAGGTTTTAATTAAAATGATGCAGGTTTTGGACAAAATGATGCAGGTTTTTACTGAAAAGGTGAAGGAACTAATTTAAGACAAGAGGTATTTGATACATAACTTATAGGTGGTGAACCAATACCTTGCACTTATATATAAAGAAGAATAAGAACTAATAAATAACAAATAGTAATAACTAAAAAACAGAAATCATGAGACTTATAGTAGATGCATTAAGAGAGTTTTCGAAACTTGCAGAAGACAAACAGCCAACCTATTTAGCAAAAACAGGGGCTTATCTAACCACTAACTCAGCCACTTTTCCCGATTGTCCAAATCCGGGAGCCAGTGTAACCATCATGAGCGGTAAATTGCTCACCTTACTTGCTGCAAAAGATACAAGTGAGTTAGCAAAAGATGATTATGACAATTATCTTGCACTTTGTATAAAAGCAATGGATGCTAATTACGATTACATCGATTTGATTGCTCAAGGCGATGGTAATATTGTTGCATTGGCTGGTGTAAATGGTACAAGTACTAAAACTGCAAGTACCGGAAATCCACTCGCTCCCGAAAACCTTAAATATGTTTTTTCGAATGATGCAGGTCAAATCATCATTAGTCAAAGCTCTGATAAATTGGCTTATGGAAGGGTTATTGTTTCGTATTCTGATACCAAAATATCAGTAGTAAAAAGCGGAAATACTCAATTAAAAATTACAAATGCTGATGGTTCAACCATATTTGTAGATGTAGCAACTTCACATAAAACAACAATTGAAAATCAATTAAAAGGAACTGAAATAAATTCGGTAGTTGCCAATTTTAATCCGAATGGTATTTCGCCAATAGCAAGTCCCGATCCGGTAATCATTCCTCGTTAAGCTTTTTTTTGTTCACCTTCCGTTAGGCCCAATTGGTGCACTGCTTCAGGTGGTGCACCAATTTTGTTTGGAGCAATACCATTCAAAATAAAAAGAAATAAAATTATCGTTTCACTTATTCGAAATAAAAAAAGTCCCGCAATTTCTTGCGAGACTTCTTTTGGAAATAAATTGAATGATGAACCTATTAATACACCATCACCTTTTTTGTAGTCTGATTCTTTTCGTCAGTGAGTATAAACATATACACTCCTTTGCCATAGTTCGAAATATCGATTGGTTGCGAAAAGTCGCCAATCACATCAGCATATTCTCGCACATAAATCAATTGCCCTAGCGCATTCTCCAATTTAAGTTTATACGTTTGTTTGGTGTTTGCATGAAACGAAACAGTAAACAATCCATCACTAGGATTTGGGAAAATAAGGAACGAACTATCTTCGGTGTATTCAGCAATTCCTGCATTGGTAACAACGAAAGGTGCCGAAGCAGGTGATGTACATCCATTTAAAGTTACAATAACTGTATACGTTGCATTCACTACCGGAGTGTAGGTTTGACTAGTTGCACCAACTATCAATACTCCATTGCGATACCATTGATAAGTTGTGGCAGTACTCGATTGAAGCGATATGCCATTGATAGAAATTGTAGGAGCAGGAGGAGTGGTTGTACCAATTGCTACCGAAACCGTGCTAGCAGCACTTGTACATCCGTTAACAGTTACAGTTAATGAATAAGTACCTGCCATTGCTGCAGTGGTTGAAGGTATACTATTGTTTTGTGAAGTAGAAGAATAAGAGTTTGGTCCTGTCCAATGATAAGTAGCATTAGCAAGTGTAGCACCATTCAACATAAGTGTATTGCCAGCACAAACAGGTGCATTGGATGTAATCGCTTGTGCAGCAGGTGTTGGATTCACTAGCACCGAAACTGTTCCTGCTGAGCTAGTACATCCACCAACAGTAACCGTTACTGAATATGTTCCTGAAAGTGATGGAGAACCCGGACGAGTAGGATTTTGTAATGCCGAATTATAAGATATTGGTCCTGTCCAATGATACGTTGCACCAGCAACAGTAGGTGTAGTGAAGGTAATTGTTTGTCCATTACACAAAGGCGAATTGCTTGTTGCCGTAGGTGTTGCCGGTGTTGCATTCACTTGTATGATGCTGGTTTGAGAAGTTGTATTACTTCCGTAAGCATTAGTAGCAGTTAAGGTAACTGTATAAGTTCCTGCTGTAGGGAAACTAACAATAGGGTCTTGCGCAGTATCAGTCAAGGTACTTGGTCCAGTAAATGTCCAAGCCCATGAACTAGGAGCATTGGTACTGATGTCGGTAAAATGAACAGGTTGACCTGCACAAGCAGTAGTAATATCAGAAACAAAATTAGCTGCAGGAGGATTAGCACTTGTGCAAGTAGGCAATACGAATGAATACACTTGTGTTTTTTGTGCTCCACCTGCTCCTAAATACATACCAGTATGCCAGAACGTATAACCATCAGGGTCTAACCATGTTTGAGAATAATCACCATCACGATTAGTAACTGTTTGCGAACCCGAACCTGCTATCACAGTAGTTTCAGTTATTGGCAAAGTTCCTAGAGGGTCGCAAGGTTTTCTACCTGCATAATAAAGGCCAGGATAAATACTTGTCGAATTTGATTTTAGATAACACAAAGCAATACCACCATTGTTATCCATAGCTATACTTCCCATCCAACGGTTGTTTGCATCTGGTGCATATATTCCTTCTTGATACAACGACCATGCACCTGTTCCAGGATTTTGTCTTAGTTCGCACCATTTAATACTACGTTGTGTAGAACTTATTTTAACAGCCCAACATAATACAACAGAATTATAAGTAGCCCATGTTTTATATTGCGCACGAAACATTAATGTTCCTCCAATTCCATCAAGCTTTGAGGTAGTTCCTGGTTGCGATATATCGTTCCACGCAGAATTATACGAAGCATCAAACGAAGCTGTTTGCACTACTCCAGCCGAAGCAACAGCGAGTGTAGGTGTTGTTGGAACCCAATTAACAGTGGCTTTGAAAATATTAATACCATCCACAGCACTTCCTCCCCATGCATTGTCGGAATATGAAAATATAGGACAAGGTGTACCTGCTGGAGCTAACGTTCCATCGCCTGTATCGCCTGCCAAAGGAACCACAAAGCCTGTATGTGGTGGACTGAAGGATTGATAAACAAAACGAGCAGAAGCATTTCCTGCCAGCATTTGTGTACGTTCAAGTGCATAAACTCTTAATGTAGTTTGATTACAAGTCATGTAATATCCATCTTGCCAAACAGCAAATTTCAAATAGTCGGGAAAACTAGATGGAGCGGTGAAGGTATAGGTATACCAGCTACCGGTAGGGTCGGCAGTGGTTGATATAGCCACAAAAATCTTTCGGGTTGATACCTCGAACTGTGCCAAAAACCAGCGATCAGCAGCTTTATCATAAAGAGCAATTGGATCTCCATCATTTGTTGTAGCAGGTGTCCAAAGACTTCCAAGTGTTCCCGAAAGAAGTGTAGTTCCTGTTCTACTCCATACTTTTAATGGAGTAGCATTCACCATTTGTACAAAATGATTTTTACCTGCTGCTCCAGTAGGATCAAGAGGATAACTACCAGCAGGAGCTTGTCCGGCCCAACTTTGAAGTGGTGCTCTTCCAGGTGATTCTGTTCCCATACGTGTTTGAATAGTTGAAGGATCGTTGCCATAAGCTGGTCCATCTTTCTCTACTGATTTCAAAAATTTCTGAGGAATGTTATGTTTTCTATCTTCCGATTCTCTTTCTGTATCATAGATTTCATCCATATCTACATTCGAGTTGGCAAATATTTCTCTTAATGGTTTAGTAATATGAAACTCTTCGCAAGTAACAAATCCTGATTCATTATTATTGGTTGAATTTTGAGCAAAAAGACCACTCATCGACATCAAACCAAATACTAATAGTGTAGTTTTTTTCATTATCGTTTTTTTTAAAGTCAACGAAAGTAAAACTTAATATTCAATTGATATAGAATTAATATCATTAAATAGACCAAATGAACATTTTGCAGGATTAGGTGTTTCAACCCTAAGGAAGGTAAAGCTAATGATAGCAATGGATTTAGAAGTGTTTAGTCACGCATACTATTTTTAATTCAACATTCTTTTGTTCATTTCTTTGGTTGAATATTCGAAAAACAAGGTATTCTTTATCTAGTTTTATGGCGTTATAATTTTATAATTGATCTGACTATGGCGATAGAAAAAAAGATTTTCGTTCTTGATACAAGTGTAATTATTTACGACCACATGGCTGCTAAAAGTTTTAAAGAACATGATGTGGTAATACCTATCACAGTTCTCGAAGAACTTGATAATTTTAAGAAAGGTAACGATACAAAAAACTTCGCAGCTCGAGAATTTACTCGATATATTGATAAAATTTCGAACGGAAATACACTTACCGATTGGATTAATATCAATGGCAAAGGACATGGAAATATAATGATTGAAATGCATCAAAATTCTAAGATTGATGCTGAAAAAGTTTTTGGCGAACGCAAAGGTGATCACCGAATACTAAACACTGCTATGTATGTAGCAGCAAAATATCCAAAACAAAAAGTAATATTAGTTACCAAAGATATTAATCTTCGCATCAAAGCTAAGTCGCTCGACTTAATGGCTGAAGATTATAAGACAGGAAAAATTCAAGATGTAACCGAACAACTTTATACTGGCCGAAGTGAAATTCAGAAAGTATCAACAGAAATCATCAATGAGATATATGAAAAAGGTTTCTGCGAACCATCTGTTATATTAAAGAAGAACAAGCCAAAATCTAATCATTTTTATATTCTAAAAAATGGTTCTAAATCTGTACTTGCATCGTATAGTCCAGTAAAAAACACATTAGAAAGGGTAAAGAAAGTAACAGCATTTGGTGTTAATCCGCGCAATGCAGAACAAGCCTTTGCACTGGATGCAATCATGAATCCAGATATTAAACTTGTTTCGATACAAGGAGTAGCTGGTACCGGAAAAACACTTTTGTCGCTGGCAGGTGCATTAGAACAACGAAGAACTTATCATCAAATCTATTTAGCTCGTCCTATCGTACCATTGAGTAATAAAGATATTGGATATCTTCCTGGAGATATCAAATCAAAATTGAATCCTTACATGGAACCTCTTTGGGATAATTTGAAATACATCAAAAATCAATTCAGCGAAAAAGATAAAGAGTATAAACAAATCAATGAAATGGTAGAACACGAGAAGTTAGTGGTTTGCCCTTTAGCATACATCAGAGGAAGAAGTTTATCGGATGTTTTTTTTATTGTTGATGAGGCTCAAAACCTAACTCCTCACGAAGTGAAAACAATAATTAGCCGTGCAGGTGAAAATACCAAGATGATATTTACAGGAGATATTTATCAAATAGATACTCCTTATCTCGATTCGCAAAGTAATGGATTGTCGTATTTAATTGATAAGTTAAAAGATCAATCGCTTTACACACACATCACACTCGAAAAAGGAGAACGTTCGGAATTAGCCAATTTGGCAAACGAATTCTTGTAGAGCGAACACTCTATATTATAAAAGCTTGAATTTTTTGGGTGTTTACTTACCCGCTAATCGAGCAATGGCTTTCAAACCTTCCTCGTTTTTAGGGTTTAGCTTTAATGATTTGCGGTAATACTCCAAAGCTTGATTCTTTTGCCCCATCATCTGATAGGTTTGTCCTAAACCATGATACACACTCCACGAATAGGGGTAGTTAATTTCGTTCAACTTAAACACCTTAAACGCTTCTTCCATCTTTCGTGCCTTAAGTAATTTAAAACCGATGTCGTTTACTTGCTCATCGTTAAATGATGGTGAATTTGGCGAAAGACCACTTAGTTCCAAACGAACCGTTTTTACTTTCGATACAAAATAATCAAAAGGTATGGTACCTTCTACTAAATCGTTTTCATATTTCTTAATACAATTACCAAGATAATCACATTCGTTGTAAGGAGAACATTTACAACTAGCATAAGCATTATACAATCGGTCTCCATCAATAAGGTATACCGAATCTCGTTGTTGCATTACTAATTCATCGAAATTACAGAAAGCAGCAAGTGCTAATTGCGAATAATTTTGTGAAGCATTTTTAAAACCACCATAAGTAGTTTGCCAAACTTGTTGTATCAATTGCATACCACCATCACATGGTTTTATTTTTTTAATAACACCTGCCACATTACCAGCTCCAGCATGGTATGAATGAAGAACTAATAAACGGAACCATAAATCAGTTTCGTTATAAGCTACATGTGCACTGTCGAGCATTAACTTGGTATAAGGAATACAGATAGTACTTAGCAAACGAGATGCACCCATTGCAGATTTTTCTACATCTGTTCGTTCATCAATCTTTCCATTTACAATCAAACCTTCTTTTCTTGCCACAGCCTTCATCAATTGAAAAGGACCATTAGCACCTACGCCTGATTTGGTGTTCATTTTGCCTGGACTCTCAATCAAAAGGATTGCTTGTGCATACCAAGGGTCCACTCCGTATTGCTTGAAAACATCAATAGAACGGTTGATAATTGGCATCGCTTTCTTATAGTCATAAAAGTCTTTCTTACCAGCAGTAACCAATAAGATGCTACTGTCGGAAAGGCAATAAGTACGTCTTAGGCTATCTTTATACATCGAATGTTGAACCTCCGACATCTTACTCCAATTCTTTACATAAATTTGGTCAAGCAACTGTCGATTACCTGAAACACTTACGATTGCGGAGTCGGACGGAAGCAGCATTATCTTCTGCCAAAACTTTGGTTGAGGTAGGTTATGCCATCCTTCTTTATAAAGTTGATCATCATTGATGAACTTCATCTTGGTAACATCATTGTATCCTACCACATATTTCTCAACAACAGGAACTTTCCTTACATCCGTTTGTGATTGTGAATGAAATCCAACAATTACCAATGCAAGCACTAGCAAGGAGTTGATTTTATATTTGAAAGTTATTTGCTTCACGATACAAGTTCAATAATTATTTCATAAAATTAGGAAACTTTTCTCAATATACCAACTTTGGTTTGGTAAACTTTTAAACAAAGGTTTTCAACAGGTGCGTTTAACGTACAAAGTTGAACTGCCCTGTCATTTTGTTCGCTTTTGAAGGAACAATCAAAAAATACTGCTAAAAATCATATCCAATTTCGCGCAGATAGAATAATCGCTTTCAATAAAATCATTACTTTTGCGCCTCAAAATAATAAAACTTAATAAAGTATGGCAACAGATAGATTTGAAGCTCACGATTATTACTTAATGGATGAGCTATTAACAGATGAACATAAATTAATTCGCGAAACAGCACGCGCATGGGTTAAGAAAGAAGTTACCCCAATAGTAGAAGATGCATGTCAGAAAGCCACATTTCCTAAACAGTGGATAAAAGGTTTGGCAGAGATAGGAGCATTTGGTCCTTATATCCCAACTGAATATGGAGGCGCAGGTCTTGATCAGATTTCTTACGGAATCATTATGCAAGAATTAGAAAGAGGCGATAGTGGTTTACGCTCTACTGCATCTGTTCAAAGTTCTTTAGTAATGTTTCCTATTTATACTTTTGGTTCGGAAGAACAAAAACGTAAATACCTTCCAAAACTAGCAGCAGGAGAAATGATGGGATGTTTTGGTCTTACAGAGCCTGATTATGGTTCAAATCCTTCGGGAATGATTACTAATATAAAAGATAAAGGTGATCATTATCTATTAAATGGAGCCAAAATGTGGATATCAAACTCTCCATTTGCTGATATTGCGGTGGTATGGGCAAAAGATGAAGCTGGAGATATACGAGGAATGGTAATAGAACGTGGAATGGAAGGCTTTACAACACCAGAAACACATGGTAAATGGAGTCTTCGTGCTTCGGCAACAGGAGAATTGGTGTTTTCTAATGTAAAGGTTCCTAAAGAAAATATATTTCCTTCAGTAAAAGGATTAAAAGGACCATTGAGTTGTTTAAATTCAGCTCGATTTGGTATTGCTTGGGGTGCAATAGGTGCAGCTATGGATTGTTACGATTCAGCTTTACGTTATTCTAAAGAACGTATTCAGTTTGGTAAACCAATTGGTGCGTTTCAATTGACACAAAAGAAATTGGCTGAAATGATAACTGAAATAACCAAAGCACAACTTCTTACTTGGCGTTTAGGTGTTTTGAAAAATGAACATCGTGCAACTCCAGCTCAGATTTCAATGTCGAAACGAAACAATGTAAATATGGCATTACAAATAGCTCGTGAAGCACGTCAAATACATGGTGGCATGGGTATTACTGGTGAGTACCCAATCATGCGCCACATGATGAACCTCGAATCGGTTGTGACGTATGAAGGAACTCATGACATTCACTTGTTAATCACAGGTATGGATGTTACTGGTTTTAATGCATTCGGATAGGTCATTTACCTGTTTCTTATATCTAACCCAATAAACTTGTGGAATAGCCAAGTTTGTTGGGTTTTTTTGTTGCCAACAGTTTAAGCAAAGTATGAAAATATAGCAGATAAATTGGTTGTAGATGAACCAAAATATTGCCATTATGTCAGTTATTTTCAGTTGGCATATCTTTTGAAAAGCCCACATCAAATTCTTAAACCTTAATATTATATATTTATGTCAACAGGCAAAATAAATGTACAAACGGAAAATATCTTTCCAATCATTAAAAAATTTCTTTACAGCGACCATGAAATATTTCTTCGTGAACTTGTTTCAAATGCGGTGGATGCTTCACAAAAATTAAAAACACTTGTTTCTATTGGCGAATCAACTGCTTCAATTGCAAAATTGCAAGTAGAAGTTGCAATAGACAAAAAAGCAAAAACTCTTACTATTAAAGATAATGGTATAGGTATGACCGGAGAAGAGATTGAGAAATACATTACTCAAATAGCTTTTAGTGGTGCCGAAGAGTTTGTAAATAAATATAAAGACAAAGCTACAGAAGCCAATGCCATCATTGGACATTTCGGACTTGGTTTTTATTCAGCTTTTATGGTGGCAAAAAAAGTTGAAATAAAATCACTTTCTCATAAAGAAGGTTCTGTGGCTGTTCGTTGGGAATGTGATGGAAGCCCTGACTACAAATTAGAAGAAACAACAAAAGATGGGATTGGTACTGAAATTATACTTCACATTGCCGAAGATTCTGAAGAGTTTTTAGAAGAATACCGCATCAGTGAACTTCTTAAGAAGTATTGCAAATTTTTACCAGTTCAAATAAAATTCGGAACTAAAAAGGAAACCATAAAAGAAGGGAAAGAAGGCAAGGAAAAGGACAAAGAAGTGGAGGTTGATAATATTATCAATAACCCTACACCAGCTTGGACAAAGAAACCTTCTGATTTGACAGACGAGGAATACAAAAATTTCTATCGTGAATTATATCCAATGAATTTTGAAGACCCATTGTTTCATATTCATTTGAATGTTGACTATCCGTTTAATCTAACTGGTATTTTGTACTTCCCTAAACTTAAGAGGACGTTTGAAATGCAGAAGGACAAAATTCAATTGTACTGCAATCAAGTGTTTGTTACCGACTCGGTAGAAAATATTGTACCTGATTTCTTGGCATTACTACAAGGAGTAATCGATTCACCGGATATTCCTTTAAATGTTAGCCGTAGCTATTTGCAAAGTGATAGTAATGTAAAGAAAATCTCCGCCCATATTACCAAAAAGGTTGCTGATAAATTGGAAGAGATTTTTAAGAATGATCGTAAAGATTTTGAATCGAAATGGGAAGACATCAAGGTTTTCGTACAGTATGGAATGTTGTCCGAAGAGAAATTTTATGACAAAGCTCAAAAGTTTGCTCTTCTAAAAAACACTGAAGGCGTTTATTCAACATTCGAGGAGTATGCAGAGAAAGTAAAACCAATTCAAACTGACAAGGACAACAAAGTAGTTTATTTATATACTACCAATGTTGACGAGCAACATAGTTTTATTGAAACCGCTAGAAACAGAGGTTATGATGTGTTAGTAATGGATAGTCCAATTGATTCCCATTTTATCAATCATTTAGAACAAAAATTGAAAGACACGACTTTTGTAAGAGTTGACGCTGATACAATTGAAAAGATTATTAAGAAAGATGAGTCACAACCTTCAAAACTTTCGGACAAGGAGCAAGAAACGCTGAAACCAGTTATTGAAGGCATCGTACCTAAAGAAAAGTTTTCGGTAGTGTTCGAAAGTTTAAGCGAAAAGGATGCACCAATGATAATTACCAAACCTGAGTTTATGCGCAGAATGAAAGACATGAGCGCTATGGGAGGCGGTGGAATGTCCTTTTATGGATCTTTGCCAGATATGCATAACCTAGTTGTAAATAGCAACCATCCTTTGATTTCGAAAATACTGAACGAGGGAGATGCAGATAAGCAAAAACAACTTGCTAAGCAAACAGCTGATTTAGCAATGCTTTCTCAAGGTTTGCTGAAGGGAGAAGAGTTGACTAAATTCATAAAACGTAGCATTGAGTTAATTGACTAAGGAGGAGCACTTCCTTCTTATAGAGGAAGTGAAACGAATCCCTAATCGATAATTTAATACCTTTGTACAGAACAATAAATTAATAAACAACTAAAAATAGCTCTAATACTTTCGTCATATTAAATAGTTACAGAAAGGAGCCTCAAATAAAATGAAAAAAGGAACAATAATATTATTAGTAATTGTAGGTATATTCCTACTTATTGGATTTAATGGTTGTAATTCGTACAACGCGATGGTTACAATGGACGAAGGTGTAACAGCTCAATGGAAACAAGTTGAAGTGGCTTACCAAGCTCGTATGGACAAAACCAAAAACCTTTTTGAAATCGTGCAATCAGCTGCTGATTTCGAAAAAGGAACTTTAAAAGAAGTGATGGAAGCAAGAAGTAAAGCAACAAGCATTACTATAGACCCTAGCCATATTACACCTGAAAAGTTGGCTGAGTTTGAGAAAGCTCAAAGTGCATTTGGTTCTTCGTTAGGTAGATTAATGGCAGTAGCCGAAAATTACCCTCAACTGCAAAGTGTTGGTGCATTTAGGGATTTTCAAGCTCAATACGAAGGTATGGAAAATCGAATTGCCACAGAACGTAGGAGATTCAATGAAACTGCACAAGAGTTCAATACTTACATCCGAAGATTCCCTAAAAATATTTGGGCAGGGATGTTTCGTTTTGACAAACGTGCTTACTTCGAAGCGCAAGAAGGTGCTGATAAAGCTCCTGATATTAAAAGCATGAGAGAAGGAAAATAAAAGCGAATTTAGAAATGTGAGATGTGAAATACAATCTCACATTTCTTTTATTTATAAAACATGAGTGCAAAAAAATTCTTTTCAACGGAACAACAAGATTCAATTATAAAAGCAATTGAAATTGCTGAACACGCAACTTCTGGAGAGGTTCGAGTTCACATTGATGATGCTTGTAAAGGTGAAGTACTGGACGCTGCTACTCATATGTTTCATAAACTAAAAATGGATAAAACCGAATTACGTAATGGCGTACTGTTTTACCTCGCAGTGAACGATAAGAAATTTGCGATACTAGGTGATAAAGGAATCAATGAAAAGGTACCTGAAAATTTTTGGGATACAATTAAAGAAACTATGCTGTCTTATTTTAAACAAGGACACTTCACTCAAGGGCTTTGTAAAGGAATTGAAATGGCAGGAGAAAAATTGAAAACTCATTTCCCTTACCAAAGTGAAGATAGAAATGAATTGAGTGACGAAATAAGTTTTGGGAAATAATAAAAATTGAAATGCTAAAAAAACAACTTTCTCTTTTACTTTTAATTCTGATTTCCCTCAATGTGTTTTCTATTTCTGATAGTATACCTGAACGTCCTAATCCTCCTCGATTAGTAAATAATCTCTCTAAACAAATGCCCGATTTTCTTTCTTCTTCTGAGGAAGCACAATTGGAAAGTAAATTAGAAGACTTTGCTAATCAAACGTCCAATCAAATTGTAATCGTTATTGTTGATGACTTGGCTGGATTAGAGTCATACGATTTTTCCACACGCCTTGGACATAAATGGGGTGTCGGACAAGCAAAAATGGACAATGGGGTTGTAATACTTATTAAACCAACAGGAGGCTCTGGTCAACGAAAGTATTTCATTGCACCTGGTTATGGTTTGGAGAGTGTACTTCCTGATTTGACCTGTCGACAGATTGAAGAAGAAGAATTACTTCCTTCATTAAAACAAAAACAATACTTCGATGCTTTAGACAAAACCACTTCTGTGATTATGTCTATTGCTAAAGGTGAGTACAATTCGGATGCTTATGGAAAAAAACATTCAAAGGGTAAACGTATTCCCAAAGGAATCATTATCGCAATTATTTTCATCATTATCTTTGTTGTCTTAGGTTCGTCAAAAGGTGGCGGTGGTAGAGGAGGAATGAGTATGGGCTCTGGCTTCTTCTTGGGTTCGATGATGGGAAGAGGTTTTGGTGGAGGTAGTGGCGGCTTTGGAGGAGGCGGCTCTTCAGGTGGTTTCGGAGGTTTCGGAGGAGGTGGTTTCGGAGGCGGAGGCTCTGGCGGAAGTTGGTAAGAGCAATTCGGGTATTATATCCTTTCTTTTAGTTCAATTAATTTCTTTTTTATTTCTAGTAGTTTGTTTTTAATTTCATTGGTTGTTGTCTCAACAATAAAAGGTGTGCTTACAACTTCTAATTTGTTTTCCTGATTTTGTTCTTTCGCATTTTCTTTGAGATACCTTTTCGCACCTTCAAGCGTATATCCTTCAACTTTGAGTAGTCTATGGATGAGTTTCAAACATTCCAAATCCTTTTGAGTGAATAGACGATTCCCCTTTTTGTTTTTCTTTGGTGTAAGGGCATCAAATTCTTTTTCCCAATAGCGAATAAGTGACTGACTGAGATCTAACATGGTCGCCACTTCTCCCATTGAATAATAAAGTCTATGTATTTCTTTCTCCAAGTTTGGCATTGATATTTCTTTAATATCGGAGTTTAAAATTACTCAATTCTGGCAAATATATCTTTTTTCTTTTCAATTCGTAATTATAAAACACATTTCCTAAATCATTTAAAAAGGGAAATCCTATGGTTTTATATTCGTATTTTCCATCATTTATTATACCATCTTCATTAACGTAAATAACTGCCGAAAGCATGAATTCGATTTTACGGTCAAGGTTCACGATGTAAGCGCAGTCTATTAAATTTCCATACGATTGTCCTACAATATTAAAAATACGAACTGAATCCGTTTCTATCTTTTTGTGATAAGAGCCATACATAAAGTATTTTTTGTAGCTATCCTCAAAGTCTTTTACATTGTATTTCGGGAAATCCGATTCGCGAGGATACATTGATAAATAGCGATACAGGAAGTTGTAATCTTCTTTTGTTAAATCAAAACGCTTTTCTTTTTCTACGCTTAAAGGAAACATAATTGATTGTAGGATATCAGTGATGTTTTGCAAACTCAAATAGTTCATGTAAGTATAATCTTTGGGTTCGTGCACCAATTTCCCCTTTTCATTTACATATCCTATTCCTTTCTTGATAGTACCAATTGGGCTTTTATAATCCGTAGTATTCATCAACATGGGTTGATTGTAAATACACTTTCCTAAAGGGTCGAAAAAGGAGATGTGATTGGTACATTTATTTTGAATTGCATTGCAATCAGCATCGAATCGATGAACGATTCGTATTTCAGGGTATCCTTTTTTTGCTAATGCATTATTAATGTATTGTTGACTAAGAAATTCATAGATACGACTGTAAGCATCATTGTCACTTACAAGCAACATGCGTTTTAAATAATTGGCTACAGAAGGAATTTTGTTAAATGCTGTGCTGTCTTTCGTAACTTTTCGTTGACAGGCATAAGCACTATCGGTTTGCATACAAGTGTTTTTGTCGAGTGAAGGAATTTTCAAGGAATTCAATTTCTCAAGAGACAAGGCTGCACAAGGCAATTTCACAAGGCTTGCAGGATAGAAATAATTCTTAGGGTCGAGATGATAGGTATATTGTTTAAATGAGGAAACATTATTTTTGTCTCGATTAATTTGAGTATAGATTATTTGTACCTCATATTTCTTTTGATTCGAAAGGATATTCTGAAATTGTTTTGGGTATTGTTTCAAAATGTTTTCAATAAACAACTCGTCTGTAGCATTAACCACAGAAGCTTGTTTTGATTGACCATAAGAAGGATTTGAACTAAAAAGAAAACTACTTACTAATAGCAGGAAACAGTCTATATAGTAAGTAGTTTTCAAGGAATGAATGTTAAGTGGAAATTATTTTTTTCGGAAATACATTAGGTTCGATTCGCCAACATTGTATTTATATCCGATTCCGAACTTCAAAGGTTTTACTCCTTGTTTTGCTTTAAAGGCTTCATCTAAATCGGTTTGAAAAACACCAGTGAATAATGGGATTGAACCAGTATACGTGCCATACAAAGCCGGTGTCCATACTTCAGGTTTGAAATACTTATATGGAATTCCTGAATCGTCTTGAAGAATGTAATTACTGTTATCGAGAATTAAATTACGTACTGATGAAAACACCTCTTTGTGCATCAAATACGATGCTGACTTAACGTAGGTAGTTGCCCCTTTGTTATTAGTAATCATTTTCACAAAATCAGGATTCTTATTCAAGTGACTGTTGTCCAAATTGACGGAGAAATAATACACCTTTTTCAGAACATTATCTTCGCCCACATAATCAAACTCCACACCTCTATTCATGCTTCCTGCATTGCGTTGTTCTTTAAATGTTTTATAAGTGATGATGCCTCCTTCTTTATCCACTGCCACAGGTTTAACATCAATTATCGAATTGCCAGTACGTTCAATAAACAAAGCAATAAGGTGTATGGTTCCATTCAAATCTTTATTGTTAAAGTCGATGGACATGTTGTGTGTTTTAAAAAAGCTATAATTCAAAATGGCATATAATGAAGTGTGTACTTTGTTGAAATAAGAAGCAATTGAATCTTTCGACATGTGTTTATGAAACGTAGGCAAAGTGCCCACTGGTTCTAAACCTACCATGATGATGTTCTCAGCTTTCGGGAAAAGAGTGTTTGCATTAAAGAAGTCAGCACCAGAGAAGGGGTAGAATAAAGTCTTTGTATTTGCTTCCTTTAGTTCTGTTTCTCGCCAAGTTCTCATCTTTTTTATTTTTAAGGTATCTACCTTCAACCAAGTTTTGTCGAAGTTAGAAGCGTATTCTTTCCAACTGCCATTGCTGGTAAGCGATGAATCAATGGTTGCAGAGTTGGTAACCTTCATACCTGCTATGTAGCGAGCCAAATCATTATACACTGGGTGAACTGGTAAAGTGTTTTTTACAACAGCGTTCACTGTATCTTTCACTTCTTTTTTTGCCGAATCTGAAACAGTGGTAGCTGCTGCATCTTGCTTTACGCTTGCATTGCCGCAAGAAGTGTTCATTACCATAAATACTATTCCTAAAATAAATGGAATAAAATAACGTCTGTTTTTCATAAAAATGTTTAAGTGATTTTTAATTGTAAATCGTGATATGGTGTTAGTGTTGTCTAAAAAAATAGTTGGCAAATATAAAGTATATTAACTTTCGGTAGTTTTATTTCTTCCAACAAAATAAACAACAAGTCCAAGCAATACGGTGGCTACGCCTATCATCGATTCTAATGGTTTTTGTGTAAATCCGAAATAAAGTAACCATGTATTAAAAATTAGAAAGAGAATGGGAGTGAGCGGATAGAAAGGAGTTCGGAACGAATCTTTGGTATTCATTTTTTTTACTCGAATAATGAATAATCCAAATACAGTAAGAAAAGTAAATAGCAATAAGGTGAACCCAATATAAGTGATAACCTGACTAAATGTAGCGGTGAAGATGAAGAACAATGAAATAACAAGTTGAAATATTGTGGCGTTCAACGGTGTATTGTTCTTGGTAGTTTTGCTCAAAAATGAAAGGAATTTTAAGTCGTTACCCATGGCTTGACTTACTCTCGGACCTGCCATCACCATGGAACTAACGGATGAAACCAAAAGTATGGAGATGATGACTGAAATTATTTTCCCGCCTGTGTCTCCAAAAATAAATGTTGCCGACACATAACCCACATCGCTTTTGCCTGCCAACGAAGCAATGGGCGAGGTGTAGAGAAAAACATAATTGAGTAATACGTAAAGCACTGTTACGATGGCAGTGCCATACAACAACGATTTAGGAAGATTTTTTTGTGGGTTATCTATTTCACCGGCTATATACGATGCAGCATTCCAACCTGAATAAGAATAAGAAACAAAGAACAAAGCGATAGCAAAAGCTGCTGTGGTGATGTCGCCCATGGTATTTCCGTTTAATGCAAAACTTACATCGCCTGTATGCCCCATACCCAATCCGAATCCGATGAAAAGAACAATCAACAAAACTTTAATACCTGTAAATGTGGTTTGAACTTTGCTTCCCCAATTCAATGTAAATGCATGTATCATTGATAAAACAATAACCACCACACATGCGGTTATCTTTGGCTCTACGGCAAATACATTGTTGAAGTATTGCCCCAATGCTAATGCTGCTGCGGCTACTGGTGCTGCAAAGGCTACTGTAGACGATACAAAGCCCGACATAAAGCCAACTGCAGGGTGATACATTTTCGAAAGATAATTATACTCGCCACCCGAGCGTGGAAACACCGTGCCTATCTCGGCATAACACAATGCCCCAAGCAATGAAACGATACCTCCAATAATCCAAAGCAAGAGAATGCTACTTCCGTTTTTTATATCTATCACTTGATATCCCAAACTGGTAAACACTCCTGTGCCTATCATATTGGCGATTACAATAGATGTAGCTGTATAAAAGCCAATCGCTTTTTTAGTCATAAATAAATAGGAATTGAATCATTAATCGAATGATTGCGATGGCTGAGATGAAAGTGAGATTAATTGCTGATAAGCAGCAGGACTCAAATCGTTGAAGAAAAAGTTGATAGGGTTCACTTTTTCCCCGTTTTTAATTACTTCGTAATGCACATGTGGTCCGGTTGAACGTCCGGTATTACCTACCCAGCCAATCAATTCGCCACGTTTTACTTTTTGTCCTGGTCGAACTTTCATCTTACTCATGTGTCCGTATAAGGTTTGGTATCCAAAGCCGTGATTAATCACAACATGGTTTCCGTATCCTTGCATCACAGCATCGGCAGTGGTTACCACCCCATCGCCAGTGGCATAAATTTCGGTACCGATGTTGGCAGTAAAATCGAGGCCAGCATGAAATTCTCCTGTTTTATAAATCGGGTCCATGCGCCAACCGTAGCCCGAAGGTACATGTTTTAAGTCTTTGTTCGAAATGGGTTGAATGGCGGGTATCGAAGCCAAGAGTTGCTCTTTGCTTTTCACAAGTTTTGCCACCTCGTCAAACGATTTCGATTGTATGTACAATTGTTTGCTAATTCTATCCAGCTTTTGAGTGCTTTCAATCATCAAGTCGCTATTGTCGTAGCCTTTCAGTTCTTTGTAGCGTTCCACTCCTCCAAATCCTGCTTTGCGGATGCTTGCAGGAATGGCATCGGTTTCGAAAATGGTGCGGTAAATATTGTTATCGCGTTCTTGAATATCGTTGAGCACCTGAGTTACTTCGCCCATGCGGTTGTTCAACAATTCGTATTGAAGATTGAGTTCGGCAATCTCTCGGTTGAGTTGTTTTTCTTTTGGTGATTCGAGGTATTTATAAGCCAAAGCAATAGTAATGGTAGCAAAAAATAACCCGGTACCTAGATACGACAATGCCTGCCATACGCGTTTGCGAAGTGGCACTATATCCTTCTCGAAGGATAGGGATTTGGTATTGAATCGATACTTTATTTTACTCATTATCCATGTTTGTGGATTGCGAATTTACATATTTCTTGCTTATCGACACTTGCATTAACAATTATTATCTAGTTCGATGGTTTATCTTTTGGAGAGGATTTAATGCGTATATGTTTACTAAACTAAATGAAAGAAACGGTCAGGGGTGAAAAATCGCTTATTCGCAGATTATTGTGGCCAATACGAATCATTCTGATCCAAAATATAATGCCAACTGTTTTTCCTAGGGATTTTCAAATAAAATGACCTTGGACTTGTGTATGGGAACTCAAATTTATTTGTACTTTGATTCATTTTACCTTGGAAATGTATATTTGTCATCTCTTTTATTGAGCTAACGAAAAATTCGTTATCAATTATCTTAAACTTTTTACTTTCCTCGGAGAATGTTAACGAAACATAATTTCTAAACCTCAAGGGAGAGTTCTGAATATTGAAGTTTTGATAATAAATTGTTGAATATTTCATTTTTTTTGATTCATATTTTTTCATTTCAAAATATTTAAAAGGAAATAAATAATAGTTAGAACATCCATATTTTGATTTCGGAGGTATAAAGGTAATTCTCTCAGGTTTGGAAGTTCTAGATAAAGAAACACCGTTCGTTGTAACTAATGTTTGGCCTTTATAATAATAAGTTGAGTAGTTGGACATAGTGTTCGAATTTGTTACATCTTCCCAATAATTTAATTTAATGTCATTAATTATTAAGGAAGAATTTTTCCAATCCACATAAAAAGGGATATTTAATTTGTTGTAAATTTCAAAATTCATTATTCCCTTATTTGTCCAAAAAGAATATGTTATTTTTACTGTATCATCTTCATAGGTATAGCAACTATCAATGTTTTTTGTATTGCTTGTATTTGTTTCAAATACTTGAATGTAATTTATTGAAGAGCAACTTGACATAAAAATCACAAGAAGGGCACAAATTATTTTATTCATTAGGCTATTTATTAATTGTCAATAATTATCAAAACTTAATGTAGCGCAGACACATTTAGCATGTACCAATTATTATTTAACGTGTAGCACAGGACTGTAAGTTTCCAATCACAAATATACGCCAAATATCAACCCCTTACCCTATACATATATATATGTATACCCAAAATTCCCCTCTGGGGGAATTTCTGAATTAGAATATTTGTAGATTCACATGAAACGGATGGTTTTCTAATTAGGTTTTGGTTCGTTCCATGCGGAATGGGTGTTTTCCTAATTAGGTTTTTGTTCGTTCCACGCGGAATGGGTGTTTTCCTAATTAGGTTTTGGTTCGTTCCATGCGGAATGGGTGTTTTCCTAATTAGGTTTTGGTTCGTTCCATGCGGAACGGATGTTTTCCTAATTAGGTTTTTGTTCGTTCCACGCGGAATGGGTGTTTTCCTAATTAGGTTTTGGTTCGTTCCATGCGGAACGGATGTTTTCCTAATTAGGTTTTGCTCCGTTCCGAGCGGAACTAGCTTTTTTTATTAAAAACTTTCCAGCTTCACGCCTTTTTGGCAGCTATTTTCGATTAAGAACTGTCATTTTTGCATTTGGAGCTTCACAATCTAATTTTTGTTTGTCTAACTTCTTCATGTTTTTGCTTCTTCAACTTCTCGTTTTGTTAAAATTTTAGGTTCGATTGTTAAAATCATCAAGCACTTTTATTGAAACCTTGCGAAACTTTATACAAATCGCAAAATTGTAGAATTGTTCAATTGCCAAATTGACTAATTGCCCATCTGCCCAATTGTTCTTACTTTTGTGGTGATGAAAATAAAAGCAAACAAGGTATTTAGTTTTACAGGTCATTCGGGTTCGGTGTATGCCTTAATGGAAAAGGGAAATAAGGTGTATTCGGGCAGTAGCGACAAGTTTATGGCACTTTGGAACCTCGAAACCTTGGCTCCCGAAAAGCTAGCCGCTAAGTTTCCGGCTATTATTTATTGCATTGCCGAAGTGCCCGAACGCAACCTCTTATTGGTAGGAACTTCGGCAGGAGGCATACATATTATTGATACCGAAGCCAAGCAAGAAATAAAACTCTTACAAAACCACACTGGGCCGGTGTTTGCCATGGCTTATTCCGAACTTACCAAAAGTATTTATTCGGTAGGTGGCGATGGTTGCTTTGCGGTTACTTCGGTAGAAACACTCGCATTGGTAAAACTCAAAAAGCTTTGTGCCGAAAAAGTAAGAAGCCTTAGCATAAGTCACCAACGCAAGGAAATAGCAGTGGCTTCGGGCGATGGAATGATAAGGACATTCGATTTGATAAGCCTACAAGAACTTGCTTGCTTTGCAGCACATGCCTTATCGGCCAATTGTGTTACCTATTCGCCCGACCAAAAACTAATTCTCTCGGGCGGAAGAGATGCTCATTTGAATATATGGGATGCCACAACGAATGACATCATCCGAAAGATAGCGGCACATAATTTTGCTATTTACGACATTGTCTTTTCGCCCGATGCCAAGCTTTTTGCCACTGCCAGTCGCGACAAAACAGTGAAGATTTGGAATGCCCACACCTTCGATTTGCTGTTGCGCATCAATAGTGAAAACCATGGTGGACATGTGAACTCGGTGAACAAGCTCGTGTGGAGCCAATACAACAATTACTTAGTATCAACCGGTGACGACCGTGCCATTATGGTTTGGAATATTGAAAAATGTTAGGCCCCGTCATCTCATGCTTCTTTCTTGAAATAGATTTTGTAATTTCGCACCATGATATCGAAAAATAAATTTAGAACCTTAATTGTTCTTTTGGTGGTATGTTCCAGTTTTGCTGCCATGGCGCAAGACGATAATGCTTCGGACGATGAGCCCGAATCACAAGTGATGGAAAAGAAAGGCTTTCACTTTGGCTTTTTTGTGGGGCCATATTGGGCAAACAAATACACCGCCAACTTGTATAGCGGTTACGGACTAGATGTTAATGGCAATTACAACGAGTTTACCAATAGTTTAATTTACAATAAAATTGTGTTGGAATATGGTGGAGGTTATGGGCAACTCGACCAGATAGCACAAGCCCTTGGTGTAGACCCGTCAAACGCTGGAGGTGCCAATACATGGCATTTTGGGCCAAATGATATGCCTCAAAATATGCATTACACCATTAACTTTTTGGTAGGCCTCAATGCTCGTTATAGTGTTGATAAAAAGAGTGCAATCATTCTTAATGTCAATGCTTCGAAACTCAAAGTAGCGGGTAACTTTTCAATAGAAACCGATGTAAACGTCAATCAAAATCAAGTGTCGGGTAGTCAATATGTCAATACTTTCGACATCATAGGAGGCGAACAACGAATGATGTTTCAGTTTGGATTCAACAGGATATTGGGCAATAATCCTCGCCTCAACTTCTTTCTCGAAGGAGGTTTAAATGCTACCCTCGCTAAGTTTGATAAAAATAGAATAGTAATTAAAAGTTTGAACATCGATTTAACAACGGCTTACGTAGCACCCAACTCTGGAGGAATTGCTTATCCTATTTATTTCCCAAAACACATCGGCATTGGTTTCGGTGCTTTTGCCAGCGCAGGGTTCAATATCACCATGAGTCCAAAGTGGACCATCCAATTGCTATATAGCCCAACTTACGATAAGATAAACATTGGCCCATTGCCAGCCTACAAGTTGCAACATGCAGCAGGCGTAAGATGTTATTATAATTTCTAAGGCTTCGTTTTCAATACTTCATACTCCATGAGCAAGGCTAGATGATAAGCTTTACAACGAAAAGGTATAGAAAACCAATGTTGATTAGAGATGAATTTGAGGCAAGGTCGGGCATAAGCTGAAAACAAATCGGCTTCGAAAAACACAAAATCGTTTAACTCTTTATCAATCTTAACTGACCTTTGCAATTCCGCAGGATGACCTCCCATACGAATCAATGCGGTAGATAAAATCACCTTCTCCATAAGCGAGTTCTTTTTAGTGAGTTCATTTTCTATCGCCCCTTTTATGCGTTCTTTGCACAAGGATAACTCAGCAATATCGAATTTCCCAAGCAATCGAGCAAGGTGATAAAGTACAATGCTTGGCTTTTTGTAAGAAGGCGATACAAACCCCGCATCGCGCAAATACCTTCCCGAAAGCACCATTTCCTTGATGAGTTGCACCGTTGCCGAATCGTTTTTGTTGAATGGTAATTTGTTTTCGCAAACCCAATACAGCACATTGCTCTGCACACATATATCGAATTCAATAGGCATGTTTTTGCCAAACCAAGTAGAATATGCACTTAAGTTTCGGCACTTTCGATAGGTGCTTTTAATTTTATTGGCACTAAGATTCGCATGCTTGCTTAGCTTCTCTTTCAACCAATTTGCATGTTGTATCGAAGTATCGGTAAGGTAAACCAATGCAGTACAATCAGCATCATCTGGCACATGATATTTGTTGCGTTTCGATAGGTAAGGCGAATGCGGGAAACACATCGCAGGATTAGTTTTCCAGAAATTGTAGGTCGCAATGCCTGTTTTGTTTTTATATGAAGGGTAATTACGAACAACTCTAATAAGGATGGAATCAATCTCAACTTGGCTGGCTTTAGGCATATCGTTTCGCAACCCCTGAAGTGTAAACCCAATGAGTGAAGAGAAAAACAGAGTATTGTCGTCTCTTCGGTGTTTCCCCCTTAAGGTGGCAAATTTCCCTTTATCATAAAAATCAGTTTGCGCAATTTGCAAGTGCTCAATCTCCTTCAATAAACTATCAGCCTTGGATAGAGGAGGGGTGTTTTGACCCAAAATGGTTCCAAAACGGAGTAAAAACAGAATAAAAACAATTTTTTTTTGCATTTAGAAAGCAATATTAGCAATGAAAATGAGAAAAAAGTTAGAAAAATTAAAAAATAAATTTCTCACTTTGCAAAAAGTATCTATATTTGCACCCCGTTTGAAAAAACAACCATTAAAAAAGGGAGCTTAGCTCAGCTGGTTCAGAGCATCTGCCTTACAAGCAGAGGGTCACTGGTTCGAACCCAGTAGCTCCCACCCAGAGGGGTTTAACAGAAATGTTGAACCCCTCTTTATTTTCAAGTGTTTCGCTCTAAAATAGCTTTTATTATTAGGGTTTGTGGAGGTGGGAAGTTAAAAAAAGAGAGGTTCAAAGGAGTTCAGCCAAGTTCACAAATACGCACCCATACGCACCTATTTACGCACCTGT
>CAIWDF010000188.1 GCA_903911435.1 uncultured Bacteroidota bacterium | reverse complement strand
CTCTCTTGAGTTTGTGTCACACTCTCTTGAGTTTGTGTCACACTCTCTTGAGTTTGTGTCACACTCTCTTGAGTTTGTGCCACATTCTGTTGTTAGTGACTCCAACTTAGTACTGCATGAAGAATAAGAACGGTGCAATGGTAAAAGACATCAAAAAAACGGAATATAAAACTGAAAAGGAAAGTGAGGTATTACAAACAACTACAAAGGGCGTATTAATCATGTATTTAGGAATCACCATTAAGCACTTCAAAAAAAGCCCCTTGCAGAAATACAAGGGGCTTTTTTATTCGAATTTAGTACTTATTATTTTCTCTTTGCGCCTTTCTGACTTTGCGGTAAAAGAATTATACCAAATTACCAACATGGGGATGTTGTTATTCTCCGGGAGGCGGTGGAGGAGGTGGATTTCTGTCCTTGTTTCCTCTTTCGCGTTCTCTATCTCTTAATTTGTTTAGCAATTCCATCTTGAATTGTTCCTCGGCAGCGTACAGTCGAGCCACTTTTTTGATGGGCAACACTGCCTTGAACTTAGCATGGTATTCTTTCTGAATATCTAGTTCTTTCTGGCGGTTGGCCATGTCCGTGTCAACGGCTTGTTCCATTTCTTTATCCGAAAGGTCTTCGAATTTTTGTTTAGCATCTCTAAAATCTTCTCTTCGTTTCTTACGAATATCCTGAAGCTTGTCGCTGAATTGGTTATAAACTGGCCAAAATTTCTGAGCTTCTTCGGGTGTTAAGTCGAGGCGTTTGGTCAAAAATCCTATTTTCAACGTTTCGATGTTCTCTTTTCGTTCGTCATGTCGCTCGGCACGTTTATCTTTAGGTCGAGGAGGTGGAGGCCCATCTTTTTGAGCTAAGGTAATGGTAGTGGATGATGCAAGTAGCGCTATCATCAGTACACCGGCTTTTAGGCTTTTCATTTTGTTTTTCATATTGATGTTTTATTTAAGTGATTATAAATTGATGTTGATTTGATTGATTGCTCGCTTTAGACCTCACCCTCGGTCCCTCTCCGAAATGGAGGGATGACGAAGCCAGAAGTGCTAGGTTTGGTATGTACTTCACGTAACACCCCCTCTCTTTTGGAAAGGGGATGAAGGGGTGAGGTCTTTTTCATTTTTAATCAGTTCATAAGCTATCTCTTATAAATTTGCTTCGTCTACATTGTTTTCTATTAAGTAATTCTGAATAGATGCATCATCAGATGCTACGGCACTATTTTCGGTACTTTCACTTGCATTCATCGATTCCATAATGGTGCCTTCGTCAATGCTCCATAGTTCTTCTTCGGTCGATTGTTCTTCCGAAGCTTCCATTTTAGGCATAGTCGAAATGGTATTGAGGTAACGAATACCCGAAAACGATACGAATAAAGTAATGATTACAGGCAGCACAAACCTTGGTTGAATAACAAGCATCAACCATTCGATTAAAGAAGTAGATGATTTTTTAGTTGAAACAATTTGCTGAACTCTTGATGGCAAATCATCAAAATAATGTGCAGGCACTTCGAACGGATTGTATTTTGGTATGCTTGCTAGCAAGGGAGCTTCCAACTTTATTTCTTCAAACTCTTCAATATTGTTTTGCAGTTTTTGGTTGAAACGATTGAAATAATCATCATTGGCTACCAGTGGTGACGCATGTTTGATGCTAGCCAAACGAGGCGCACTGCTCGAAAGCGCTTCTTCGTCCATAGGTATGTTGTTATTTGTATTCATTTCGAGGTTTGGATAATGTAAAACCAAAAAGGTTTAATGCGAGGTTAAATAATGTTCTATTTTTTTTACAGCATGATGATACGAAGCTTTAAGTGCCCCCACCGATGTTTCAAGTATAACGCTCATTTCATCGTATTTCAACGCATCAAAATATTTCATGTTAAAAACAATTCGTTGTTTGTCGGGCAAGGTTAAAATGGCTTTCTGAAGTTTCTTTTGAATATCGTCTCCCTTAAAATAACTATCACTTTCGAGTTTATTCGCCAGAAAGCTCGAAGCATCGTCAATTGGAATGCCCACATGTTTTTTCTTTTGATTCAAATAGTTGATTGACTCATTGGTTGCAATCCTGTACAGCCAAGTATACAATTGCGATTCGCCTTTAAACGAAGCAAGGTTTTTCCATACTTTGATAAATACGTTTTGCAATACATCATCCGTATCATCATGGTCGATGAGTATTTTACGAATATGCCAATACAAGCGCTTTTGGTATTGTCGCACCAAAAGGTTGAATGCGTAATGTTGAGTATCGGGGTTTTTAAACTTTTCGAGTAGTTCTTTATCTTGCCAATCGTTCTTACCCAAGGTAGAGCCGGTGGACGAACTATCACTAAAATTCTCTTTCATATCAATACGTAAGTTTGTTTCAACAGCGTAGGTGATTTCATCCCCTCCGCGAGGAGAGGACAAGAGAACACATCAATGCGATGTTAGGCTTTAGGTTTTCGTGCAATCACTCGTTTGGCAGCATCCACTATATTCACAGCATCGAGGCCGTATTTAGTCATCAACTGGTCGGGAGTGCCACTTTCGCCAAAACTATCGTTCACCGCTACCATCTCCATTGGAGTTGGCAATTCGCGTGCAAGCAATTGAGCAATACTATCTCCAAGCCCTCCATTCATTTGATGTTCTTCGGCTGTCACCACACATCTAGTTTTTCTAGCCGATGCTATGACAGCTGCATTGTCTAAAGGTTTAATGGTGTGAATATTTATTATTTCGGCATTTATACCCATGGCAGCTAATTGTTCGCCTGCTTCTATTGCTTTCCACACTAAGTGGCCAGTAGCGAATATGGTTACATCACTGCCTTCGTTCAGTAGCAAAGCTTTTCCTATTTCGAATGGAGCATTGGCGTCAGTAAAATTAGGAACAGCCGGACGGCCAAATCGTAAGTAAACAGGGCCATTATAACTAGCTATGGCAATGGTTGCCGCTTTGGTTTGGTTGTAGTCGCAAGGATTTATAACCACCATACCCGGCAACATTTTCATCAAACCAATGTCTTCTAATATTTGATGTGTAGCCCCATCTTCGCCAAGTGTAAGGCCAGCATGCGATGCACATATCTTCACATTTTTGCCCGAGTAAGCCACCGATTGGCGTATTTGGTCATACACACGGCCAGTAGAGAAATTGGCGAAAGTACCTGTAAATGGTATTTTACCACCTATGGTCATACCTGCTGCCATGCCTATCATGTTCGCCTCGGCAATACCTGTTTGGAAAAAACGTTCGGGATGATCTTTTGCAAATGCGTCCATTTTAAGCGAACCCGTAAGGTCAGCGCAGAGTGCAACTACATTTGCATTGGTTTTTCCTAGTTCTGTCAAGCCAGCACCAAATCCTGAACGTGTATCTTTCTTTTCTGTGTAGGGAAACTTTTTCATCATTTATAGGTCGAAGTTTTATAAATATTAGCTCGTAAAAGTAGAATTATTATTAAAGTAATTTTCGATATTCTTTTAATTCTTATTCACAACTTCGGTGAATGTTGAATAGAGTAGGCAATAGGGGGAGATTGGCAGGATGATTAACCTAAATATTACAATTCCTTTGCTAAGGATAACGTAAAAAAACAGGTTAATAAAAAAGTGAAATATATTTTGAATTGAATTTATAAAACATGTATATTTGTGAATCAAATTATTGCTTTTTCTAATCAATTGCGTTTAACTAATCAAATTCTCAATGAAAGCAAACGAAGAACTTATTCGACTGAAAGCGGAGGTAAAAGCCCTGAAAAAGGAGCTTTCCACGTATAAAAAAACGAAGACCAAACCAATCAAAACGGTGTTGGTTCCTCCTGAGTTTAAATCGATATTTGATAAAGCCGAAAAAAATGTAGGTAAGTATCACCAATCGTTAGCCATCCATCCCGACAAAGCAAGCATCGAAATATCGGGTCAACGTTATTTATTAGTTCGCGCATCTGCTTTATCCATTGAGTTTCTCGAAGGCATCATGAGTTATTATCGCGACAGAGGCGAAAAAGAAGCCTTGTCGATTGGTAAAAGCATTCTTTTCGATTTAGCACATCTTATAGGTGTGGAAGACGCTAGTAATTTCAGCACCTTGATGGATTTAAACCATCCCGAAGAGTTGTTATCGGCTGGGCCGGTGCATTTTGCTTACACAGGTTGGGCTCAGGTAAAGATATTGGAAGATAGCCACCCATCGCCCAATCAGAATTTTATGTTGCATTATACTCACCCTTTTTCGTTCGAAGCCGATAGTTGGATAGCTGCTGGTAAACAATCGGAACAACCAGTATGTGTCATGAATTCGGGCTATTCGAGTGGTTGGTGCGAACAGAGTTATGGAATAAAACTCACCTCTGTGGAAATTACCTGCCGTGCCAAAGGCGATAAAGAGTGTACCTTCATCATGGCTCCGCCAGATAAAATACAATCGTATCTCAAAAAACAACCCGAAGTGAAGAAGGACAAGCCAGAAGTGCCTACCTTTTTGAAACAAAAAACAATAAATGAGCAATTGTCGGCATCTCTCCACGAAAAAGAGCTTTTGTTGAAAGAGATTCATCACCGAGTAAAAAACAACCTACAAATCATCTCGAGTTTGCTCAATTTGCAACTACATACCATTGACGACCCAAATATACAAACCAAGTTCAAGGAAAGTATCAATCGAATCTCATCGATGGCAGAGCTGCACAATTTGCTTTATCGTTCGAAAAACTTTGCAAGCATCTCGTTCACACAGTACTTGCCAGCCATTGTGCATTCGTTGAAATTCTCTTACAATCCAAAATTGAAAGTTGACTTGGTGTTCGATATTAAAATGAAAAAAGACGAACTCGACATCGACAAAGCCATTCCATGCGGCTTGATACTGAATGAGATTATCTCCAATTCGTTTAAATACGCTTTCAAGGGCAGAAAAAGTGGACGAATAACCGTTTGTTTTTCGGACCAAGTAAAAGATTCGAAACATCAATACCGATTGAGCGTTAGCGATAACGGAATAGGGTATAAGCAACCCGAAGACATTGAAGAATCGAAAACTTTGGGCTTACAACTCATCCATTCCCTATCAAAACAATTGGATGCCGAACTTACTCTCAACACCAAACGAGGCACTCATTATCAAATCGACTTTTCGTAAGATTTAGCAAAGCAATTGATGTGCTAATTAGTACTGAATTGTAAGTAATTACAGTTTTTACTTAAGGTTATGGTTTCGTAACTAAAACCGACAATCAATTAGGGTATTAGAACCCAAGTCGATTACTATTCTACATTTTATTGTTTCCGCACGGAACTTCTCCGTTTCCGCACGGAACTTCTCCATCTCCGCGCGGAACTTCTCCATTTCCGCGCGGAACTTCTCTATCTCCGCACGGAACTTCTCTATCTCCGCACGGAACTGCTCCATCTCCGAGCGGAACTACTCCATCTCCGTACGGAACTTCTCCGTTTCCGCGCGGAACTACTCCATTTCCGCACGGAACTACTCCATCTCCGCGAGACACCAACTTAGTTTCGAACGAATCTGCTCAAGTTTCGAGCGAATCTGTTCGAGTTTCGAGCGAATCCGCTCAAGTTTCGCACGAATCCGCTCAAGTTTCGAACGAATCTGCTCAAGTTTCGAGCGAATCTGTTCGAGTTTCGCGCGAAACTGCACCGAAATCCTGTAGCAAAATAGTAGAATAAACTAACCTTTTTAGATAAATCAACACTGTTGTTGATGTGATTTAATGATATATATAGCAGTTAATTATGGGAATTTATATTGAGCAGTGTTTCGGATTAAAGATTCAAGTTAGCACCAATCAACCGGAACCCGAAAAGTTGATTTCCCCTCAACTCATTTGGTTCAAAACTCCAAAACAAAGCAATTTCCTATCCTTCGCTCTGGCTTAAATCCGAATTGTTCAACTTGCTAATTTCCAACCTTGCGCAAGAAACTAGTGTTGAGTACCGAAAATTATTGCCATATTTGCGGTCTCAAAACAATTTCAGGGGTCAGTGATGCAAATAAAAAGCTATTTGGCGGTTTTTCTTCTTCTTTTTTCGGCTTGCTCCACCGAACCAAGTGCCGATGCCCCTGATTTGAGCAATAATAAGGAAGAAAAAAGCACCTATACACCACCATTCGACAATTTTCAGGCACCCGTGCAGGTTCCAGCAGGCACACCTGCAGCCGTGGAAGCTGGGAAACCTATCGTTGTAAAAGCGGGAAAACCAACAGAAATAGCAGTAAATACCAATATTCGGAAAGTTGCCAAACTTACCACCCGCGTTTGTGGTCAGCCTTTGGTATCATCCACTCGTATTCCTGGCATTTTACCTCCAACTCGCACGGCCAGCAGAGGTCTCGAAGTGTCTGCCCTTCAGCCAAACCCTGTACTTGCCTTTCCTCCTCATGCCAAGGATGATGTCATTAACCACATCGAGTACCTTGATATGGACCAAGGAATGAACACCAATAACATCAACATCCTATTCGAAGACAAAATAGGCAATCTTTGGATGGGTACCAAAAGCAACGGCTTGATAAAATACGATGGTAAAACCTTTCTGTTTTTTACCGAAAAAGAAGGACTTAGCAGCAACAACATTAGTTCCATTATCGAAGACATTCGCGGAAACATCTGGATAGGTACCCTTGGAGGAGGAGCTAACCGATACGATGGAAAAACTTTTACCCATTTCACCACCAAACAAGGTTTGAGTAACAATTCGGTAACTTCCTTGCTTGAAGACACCGAAGGAAACATATGGATAGGAACCAATGGAGGAGGTGTGAACAAATACGATGGTGAAAGCTTAATCATATATACCAACAAGAATGGTCTGAACGACAACATAATCCTTTCCATGATTGAAGATAGCAAGGGCAATATTTGGTTTGGTACCCTTTATGGCGGTGCCGATAAATACGATGGCAAGTCGTTTTATCACTATACCGAATCCGAAGGCTTACGCAATAATTGGGTAAGTACCATGCTCGAAGATAAAAAAGGAAACATCTGGTTTGGACATCGAATGGGTGGTGCTGATAAACTAGATGCCAATGGTTTTACTTATATTTCCATGGAAGATGGCCTAAGCAGCAATGTGATTGTTGATATTAAGGAGGATAAAGAAAACAACATTTGGTTTGCTACTCAAAACGCAGGAATTAACAAGTATGATGGTGCGAACATCATTCAATATCGCGAAGCGGAAGGACTCAATGATAACTTTATCAATTGCATCCACAATGATAAGTTTGGCAATATTTGGATTGGTACCAATAGTGGAGGTGTCAACATTCTCAAAGTGCATTCCTTTGTTCATTATACACTCAATGATGGATTAACCGATGATAAAGTGCTAAGCATTACTCAAGATACAGCAAACAATATTTGGTTCGCCACATGGAAAGGGGTGAGTAAATACAACGGAAAATCGTTTTTGAATTACACCGAAACCGAAGGCTTAGGTAGTAATCACATCAACACCGTTTTTGCCGATAGTAAGGGCAATGTTTGGTTTGGTACCAGCGATAGGGGTGTAACCAAATATGATGGCAAATCATTTTCAACCTACACCGAGAAACAAGGACTTAGCAATTATTGTGTTACAAGCATTGCCGAAGACCTCACAGGCAATTTATGGCTCGCAACACAAGGAGTTGGTGTCGACCGCTTCGATGGGAAATCATTTTATCATTACACGGATAAAGACGGATTGAGCAGTAATTATGTTACGGTGATATTTAATGACAAAAACAACAACCTTTGGTTTGGAACACAAACTGGAGGAATATGCAAATACGATGGCAAAACCTTTACTCGGTTTTCGAAAAAACAAGGATTAGTAAGCAATAAGTTAAGCTCCATTACCGAAGACAAACAAGGCAACCTTTGGTTTGGAACCAATGGCGATGGCTTGATAAAGTTTGATGGTATCAATTTTATCAATTTTACCGAGGATGAAGGCTTGAGTAACAACATTGTCAGTGCTGTGTTCAAAGACAAGGAAGGGAAGGTTTGGGTAAGTACAGACAAGGGCATAAACATCATCAGCAATAATGAGATTAACAGCAATAAACTGCATGCCCCTTACGAGGTATTAACCAAAAGCGAAGGCCTGAAGGACAATAGATTCAATTTGCAAAGCGTACTGTTTGATAAGCAAGGCAATGCTTGGTGGGGGAGTTATAAGTCGGCCTCCATGCTCGACCTCAACAAATACGAGTATCCACAATATCCTCCTACCATTCAACTCAATTCCATTGAGCTCGATCAAAACTTTATTGATTTCAATTGGCTAAAAGATACCCTTAAGAAAGGAGGTAAAATAACCATAGGCGATTCGAAAAATAAGAAAGAACTCGATGGAATTAGGTTTAGGGAAGTAGCTCCGTTTCATAACTATCCCGTAAATCCAGACTTCCCTTATTATCTCAATAACCTCACCTTCCGTTTTAGCGCCATCGATTGGCAAGCTCCTCATAAGCTTAGGTATGTTTATATGCTCGAAGGGTTAGATAAAGGCTGGAGTCCTTTGACCTCCGAAACAATGGTCAATTACCGAAACCTACCTTATGGCAAATTCACATTTAAGGTAAATGCAGTGGGAGTTGCAGGCAAATTTTGCAAAGGATTTGAATACTCATTTTCAATTCGTTCGCCTTGGTGGCTGCGTTGGTGGTTTCGAGTTTTAGTAGCAATTGCAGTTATGGTGTTTTTGTTTTATGTGCTTCATTGGCGAACAGGTTTTCTGCGCAGACGGCAAGTGGTCTTGCAACGAATCATTAGGGAACGGACAGAAGATGTGGTTCAACAAAAGATGGAGGTGGAGCAACGAAACGAAATTATTGAGGTAAAACAAAAGGAAATACTGGCAAGT
>CAIWDF010000187.1 GCA_903911435.1 uncultured Bacteroidota bacterium | reverse complement strand
GGTTGTTTTTATTATCAATTCATCAGTAATGTGATCAACTGGGAAATTTTGGTCAATCGGCTTTTCGAGATCGAAACAAGGTGTGGTAGCACCAATATAAAAAGTGCCTGTATATTCCTTTTCCTTTGCTTGGTAGGTTTCTATGTTTTTGGTTTGTTTGCCCGTACATACAATTAGTAACCCTGTGGCAAGAGGATCGAGGGTACCCGCATGTCCTATCTTCAGTTTGTTAGTTGAATGCTGTGTATTATTTGCTTGAGAAGGGTCGGGAATTCGAATTTGCGATTTTGAATTTCGAATCAAATACTTCATCTTATTGACCACTTGAAACGATGTCCAAGTTAGCGGTTTATTGATGAGAATGACTTCTCCTGTATAAAAATCCATGATTAGTTCATGAAATAATGCATGTAAATCAAGAATGAAATTCCTGCAACTATTCGATACCAGCCAAAGATACGGAAACCGTGTTTTGTGATAAAGCTGATAAAGAACTTAACGGCCAGCAAGGCCACTATGAATGAGACAACACCTCCTAAAAGCAAAATTGACATATTATCTTTTATCAATACCTCAGGGTTTTCTTTGTACACATCCCAAAAGCTTTTGACCGATGCAGCAAACATGGTAGGAACTGCTAGAAAGAACGAAAACTCGGCAGCTAATTTTCTTGTCAACTTTTGACTCATCCCTCCTATTATTGTTGCTGCACTTCTACTAAGACCAGGGAAAATTATGGAAAGTGATTGAAAACACCCAATTATAAACGATTGCCGATAGCTTATTTTTTCTTCTTCGACAACAATGTGTGTAACAAATATTTTATCAATGAACAAAAGGATGATCCCTCCAACAATCATCACGCACGAAATAAAAGTAAGATTGCTCAATGCACTATCAATGTGCTTTTTCAACAATACTCCGAGAACCAATGCTGGAATCATGGCTACTACCAACTTAAAATAGAATGCAAGATTTTTTAAGTCGATAAATTTTTTCCAATATATAACTACTACCGAAAGAATGGCTGCCAATTGGATGACTACTTCGAATAAATTGATAAAAGGAGTTTCGGAAATATGAAGGATGGGATTAGCAAGTTTCATGTGAGCGGTGCTCGAAATGGGTAGAAACTCAGTGATTCCCTCGATAATGGCAATGATTAATGCTTGAATGTAAGACATAGCAGGGGCTAGCAATTAAATGGATAATGACGAATAATAGGGATACCTAAAGTTATGCAAAAGGATACCACTGAAAAAAAGTAATTGAAACTTAGTCTTTCGATTTTTTCATAATGCCGAAAATCACTACCACAAAACCTGAAAGAATTACGATTGGAGAAAGTGTAATTCTTCGGAAACTAAAAATTTCGTCAGCATTGAATTTGGTAGGGTCGTCTGAACCTCCTCCTACCATAAGCATATAACCAATAATAACAATCAATGCTCCGATTATTAATATTCTGTAGTTTTCTTTTCCAAAAGCAAAACTCACTTTTTTTATTTCTTTAGCCATTCAGGTATATTATTTTTTGAGCCACAAATGTAGGAAAAATGTTTTAATAAGTAGCCACAAAAAAAAGCCCCAAACATAATTGTTCGGGGCTTTTCTATTAACATAGAATACTATTGAGCATACCAAACAGGCGTTCCTAATGAAGGAGTTGGGGCATTCGGATTCATGGTCCGTTCCTGCTCGGCTGTTGGCAAACGTTTTGGAATGTAAGATAAAAAACCTGATGGATTAATAGCTAAGACAGGAAATCCTGTACGTCTATAATCCGAATAAGATTCTACGGGATTAGCAAACATTGCTTTCCATTTTTCTAAAATGACCGTATGGATGGAAGTGTTAGTTGCTGTATAAGTGGCAATAGAACTTCCATCGTTAGCACCTTGGGTTACTTCTGAAACATCTGCCTTAATTGCATCATTCAATGAAGCTATCGCAGTTGGATCACTTGCATTAATACGAAGTTTTGCTTCAGCCTCCAAAAACTTAGCTTCAGCATAAGAAACCAAAACTATATTTTTAGCAGCATTCACATTGTAATCTGCATCAATAACACCACCTAAATAAGGACCCCAATAACTAGAATTTGGATTTAAATCCCCCAAGGCATTTCCATAAGCAGAACCTACTCCAATAGTGTCGAAATAATAGGCTGTTCTAGGATCGGCCATATTTCCCATGGAGTCAATCAACACTTGTGAAGCTACAATATAACCTCTAGAATTAATATAAGCAGCCCATTGATTTTGTTCATTACCGCCAGAACCATGTTTTGCATAACAATTATCAGCGTTACTCGAAATACCATTACTTAAGTACGTTAACACTGTATTTGGGTCAAATCCAGGTTTGTTACTTAATCTGTTATAATATCTCGCTTTTAATGTCCATGCTGTTTTTGTCCAAGCTGTAACATCACCGTAATACACAAAATCATCTGAACCAGGAGTTAAGTGGTTAGCGGATGGACTTGTGGCAAGATCGGCTATGGCTCCATCTAACAAGGATTGAATAGAACTCAAAACACTTTGTTGAGGATCGAAATGTGCAGTGAAATTACCACCTGTTTCGGCACCTTGAAAAGCTTCTGAGTATGGAACATCGCCCCACATATCAGTAGCCAGCCCTAGATTCATAGCCATTAAAACTCTTGCTATTCCTCTATAGTAAGGATCTTCTGCTCCGTACTTATCAATGATTATTTTACAGTTGAACATATTTGTGTAAAGCGAGTTCCAATAATTGTCCATATCACTTTCTATTGGTTGGTATTGTTCCGGTTGAACGGCTTGCCCAAGCACTCCTGAACTGTTTTGCATCCACATTGAAGCAATTTTAACAGGACCACCTTCCAAATTATTAAATGTACCTACTTCGCAACCTGATAACATAGTACTTGGCGTACCGGTTGTAGGCGAGTTTGGTGAAATATATAAGTCATCTCCTTTTTTGCAGGAATTCATTCCTGTAAGTAGAAGTACTACCGCTATTGTTTTAAAAATTATCTTTTTCATTTTTTTATTTTTTATTTCGGTTATTAAAAAATTTATTGAGGATTATATTCCAAACTTCAGATTGAAGAAGTATGATTTTGTACCTGGATTGTTGAAATAATCAAATCCTTTGATGTTAGAACCAGCACCTGTTAGACTAGTTTCCGGATCAACTCCAGTGTATTTTGTTTTCAAATAAAGATTTCTTGCACTTACTCCAAGTTCTACATATTTGAAAAGCATTTTCTTTTCTCCTCCTTTGGTCAAATCCAAACGATAGCTTATTCCTACTGAGCGCAAACGAACCCAGCTTCCATCTTGTACTGCACTTTCATCAGCTCCATTTTGTCCTTTATAATAAGTGAAGTAATCATACGCAGAAAGCTTGGTGGTATGTGCCTGACCGGCATCTGGTGTGCCTGCATCATATACTCCGGCTACGTCATAGGTTTGATTTCTGTCAGCAGAAGCTGCTGATTTTCCTTTGGTGTTCAAACTTTGTTCGGTGCCGTTCCAAATGTCTCCTCCATGTCGGATGTCCCAAAGAAAGCTAAAAGTAAGGCTCTTGTAAGTAAATGTATTATTGATGTTCATTAGCCATTTTGGGTAAGGATTACCAACAACTGATGCTTCCGAGCTCAATTGAGGATAACCATCTGCATCTAATAATAAATCTCCGTTTCCGTTACGTTTCCAGGTAGAACCATAAAATACACCATAAGGTTGACCAACAATTGCAAAATTGTTTAAGCCTCCAAAACCTATTTCTGGTTGAAATTTAGTTACTCCATTTGTTAGTGCGGTAACATTGTTTTTGTTTTGAGACCAACCAAGGGTAATGTTCCAGTCAAAATTTTTGGTTTTTATTGGGTCGCCACCTATTGATAATTCCACACCTTTATTTGTCATCGAACCGGCATTAACATAACGTGCAGTATAACCCGATGAAGCAGCAACAGGTTGATACATTAACAAGTCCTTCGACTTTTGACTGTAATAAGTAAAATCAAAAGTAACTCTGTTGTTTAAAAAACTAAGATTAATACCT
>CAIWDF010000186.1 GCA_903911435.1 uncultured Bacteroidota bacterium | reverse complement strand
TTCGTTGTTTTTATCATTTTATTCCTTGTTGCCAGTACAAGATCAATAATTTCGAGTGATAAATGTTTGTCTTGCCATTTTCTTTCCGTTTCCATTGATTTGTCTGCCAGCAATACAGCCTTTATGGCATATTCCGCTGCTCTCAGCGAATGGTCAGCCATATGTGCTGCAGCAACAGCGTGTCCCGCTGAACGAGCTATTGCAATTGCAGTCTTGTCATCCAACTCATTTGCAACTGTTATTGCGTTTAAAGAAGCATTTCTTGCCTCACCCACTGAAGCATTGCCTTTCACCCATTCCTTGGCAGTGTTTATTGCATTTATAAGTCGTTCGTCAATTGTATTGCCATAAAGTGGAAAAACATTTTCTACACACTCACAAGCCCAAAGAACTAATTGCCGGTGCTGTTCTTTTTTCAAAAGTCCGCCTCTATGTTCAGCTATATATCTCTTATCTCGCATTCTGTTCTTTAACAACTTTTTTAGTTTGGTCGTGTCTTACACAGCGACCACTAACGTTCTGCGTATTTGTTGCGTTTGGGAGTTTGAAACCGCTTTCTTATCCCACGGTAGTATAGCTGCCAAAAAGCGTTTAAAACTCCACATGCGTCATCAGCCCAAATATAATAAATATGCTGTTTCCATGCGTTATATTTATTGAGTTGTAAAGGGTTTATCTTGTCCATCAGTTAGCCATTCCAATGTAAATCTTGCAAAAACATTGTCCTTATAATTATCTTTTTCGAATAACAACCCAATATCTCCGTTTGCAAGTACACAAAGTGAGGAGTAAGCCGAACTGGCAGCATATATAGTTTTCCCGGCAGACCACGATTCCCCCTCATCATAACTTATTCTTACAGTCATATTAAACCTGTCATCTTTCATTTTCGCATTCGAAAAAATAAGTCTGTTCTTATCAGCACCATCTTTAACAGATGAATATCTAATAATACTTGCGTTACAGCCTGGATCAATAAGTGAAGAATCTGGCCTGGATAACCAGGTCTCCCCCTTATCTGTTGAGGTATGAATAAACCTCATTCCTTTATCCGTACGACTATTTATCATCCAGGTGCCATCAACAAGCTCAACTATCTTAGATTCATCGCCTGGAACAATAGGGGTGTCATTTAGATACCAGGTTTTACCATGGTCGTTACTGCCAAAAACATAAAGCCCTTTTTCAAGGTTTACTATTGTATTTAATAATTGACCTGAGTTGGTTTGGATGCCGGTTCCGGATGTGATAAACTTAAAATTGCGATGCCATTCCGGTTTTGTAATTTGTGAAGTAATATCTATAGGAGATGACCAGGTTTTTCCATTATCACTGCTCCTTATCACTTTGAAATAGTAAACATCTTTTTCCAGATTCAGATCCATGAAATTGAAGAACAGGAAAATTTCTCCAGTGACCCTATCCACTATCATCGAAGGGTCGGATGCTGATTTACCAAAAGGATAATCAACTACCGTTTCTATCTCAGACCAGGATTTACCATTGTCCATACTTCGACGAATAACAATATTTATATCTTTATTCCATTTTAAGTCTCCACATGATGGCACTCTCTCATCTATTACAGCAATTAAATCACCATTTGGAGCTTTAACAATGGCAGGTATTCTATAACAAGATACGCTATCCCGTATTTTGTTATTGAATAAACTCTTGAATTCTAATAAATCATGATTGTTCTTGATAACTTCGCTCTGTGAAAAGCTGTTGAAAAAGATGGATACAAATAATATTAATAATAGGGTTTTCATTCTTGTAAGTGGTTTTTCATAATGGTAACGACGGCTGGCGGTATGGCCAGTAAGGGACTGCAGGCTACTTTCCTATCCACCGTTATAAAAGTTGAGGCGGGACACAAACCTTCGCATAACAATGAAGCCCTTATTGGCTATGCCGCGTGTTCGTAATTCTATTTGGTGGGCACAGGTTCATTACTACTCCACATACCGTAAGTAGAAATCCATTTTCCTTCCGCATTGCGTTTTAATATTTCGGTGTATTTGCCTTGTTCTACAATGGTATCACCTTTCGAACCTTTGAAACGCATGGTAAATTTTCCTATTTCATAGCCCAAATCGCCTTCGCTTTTGGCATCAATGGTTTTTACGGTTGCGTCAATAATTCCAGCGTCAATAGCTCCTTGCCAATATGCTTGAATGTTAGCACGTCCAGTAACAATTGGTTCGTTTGGTGGTAGGATTGAGGCATTTTCGTCATACACAATTGCTGCCGCTACAGCATCCTTTGCAGTCAAAGCTTTTGCGAAATCCCGGTTCATTTGGCCAAGTTCTTCGACAGTCGCTGATTTAGAAATTTCGTTTTTTTCAGCGCCTGAGGGTTTCTGCTTACAACTGTTCATTGAAATTGATAACAATATTGTTACTGCTACCAAAGTGAAAAAGCTTGTCAAGTGTTTCATTTTTTTTCTTTTTTTTGATAACCTACTCTAGTCGGTTTTCGGCTTACCCGTTGTTTAGTATGAATTTTATTTTTGCAGTTTTGTTTTCCAGTATGACGCACAATGTCTCGGCACTTACTTTAGTTGCCGATTACAGAGCTGCTTTCCTGTCGAACCGCACTGCCGTTGTTGCGTGCTGTGAACTTTGTTGTCCGAACAAAACCGGCAATTAAATTTAGCATCGTGTTATGGGCCGTATTTCTATTCTTTATCATAAGTCAAATTAACAACTCCTGTCTCAAACTTCTCAACATTTGATAATATCCATTTAGTCTCTTTGGGATTATAAGGGAAAAGAGAAATTCCTTCTCCAATTATGGTTGGTATCATGGTTAATATCATTCTGTCAAGCAATTCATTGTTGAGAAAATAAGTTATTAATTGTCCCCCGCCAATTACCCAAATATCCTTTTGGCTTTGTCCTTTTATATTATTTATTAGGTCTGCTATGTCGGACGAGATTACATAGGTTTCAGGCGTTGTTGCCTTGAATTCTTTATCGGTCGTTGCAATATAAGAGTCCATTCCTTTATATGGCCATTCAACACCAAATCCTAAAATTTCATTATATGTATTCTTACCCATAATGGTTGTTCCTATGCTTTTCAGAAAGTCAGCATATCCGTGGTCAATTTGGTTCGGATTTGCTAGTGCAAAAAGCCAATCCAAACTACCGTCTTTTCGAGCTATTTTGCCATCAAGTGTTGTCGCTATGTAAAGTGTTGTTTTACTCATTTATCTGTTGTTTAAATCTTCATTGCTGTCGGTCGATGTATTGCCCATAACGATCTGCGTGTAGCGTTCAATTGCCTGTTTCAAAACACTTTCCTGTCAGGTTACACATAAGTTTATTAAATACAAAAACGATGAAACCCTCACTGTCCAGGCAATTGAAGCTACACGCTTTTATGGGCAGGTTTTTCTATCGTCTATCATACAATAATAATTTTTCCTGTTTTCAAAATGGCATCGTTATTCTGTAATTGATAAAAATATACTCCGGATGCGATGTTATCAAGTTTAATGTTTGTCAATGAATCATAAATTAAAATTTGTTTTATTGTTTGCCCTTGAGTATTTACTATTGTTAATTTTATTTTTTTTGAGAAATCAAAATCAGAAAGCTGAACGGTTAATCTGTCTTTTGCAGGATTGGGATAAAGCTGAATTTTTGAGTCAATATTTCTCTGGTCATTTTTTATTGAAAGAATATTGTTACATATTATATCATAAAGATAGTTAGAAGTTTTCTGTAACAAAGTATCTTTTATAGCAGGGGGTCCAAAATAAGCCATGTGTCCGCTACTACTATTATTGATATATATAATATTGTAAACTCCTTTCAAGTCGGCTTCTTGCTGCATTGCACAACTTCCATAAAAATACACCGCAAAAGGTTGTGCTTTGGATAAACCATAATTACAAGGAACAATTGTATCAAGGTCATCGTGAGCGCAAAAGAGGGCCGGTTCTCCCGGGCTAATCCATTCTTTACGCCAAAGTGCCCCTGAATAACTTATTACCCCTTTTATTGGAGTTGAATATGAGGTATTGGTGCTGCTGTTTCCTTTAAAGCCTCCATTAGCCATGATTAAATTCATAATATATGTGGAGATATTGTCGGAAGAGTCAAGATATGCTACTTGAGATGCAGTCATCGCACCTGCTGAACCACCTTCAAGAAAAATATTATTCGTATCAATCTTATATGTATTATTTGTAGCTGCGTCTTCTACAAAAAATCGAATGGCTGCTTTAGCATCGCTCATTGCCTTAATCATGGCTTCTGTTATAGTTAAAGAATCAACTAATGGAACATCAATCAAGCGATAATTAATTGTTGCTGTAACAAATCCTTTATATGCAAAGTAACGGCATAAAGAGCTATAGAATTCTTTGGTACCCGAAGTAAATCCACCTCCATGTATAATAATAATTAATGGCCTTTTGGTAGCAACATCTGACTTGGGTTGATAAATATCCATCAACAAAGTGTCGAGTACATTATTCATGGTATAGTTTTGTCCATACTGAACATTAATTGTTGAGTCAATGGCTCCAAACGCAAAATTTTTATACCGATTACCATCACATGTTGGGTTTTGGGCTATTGCACTAAAGATGACAGTTAAAAAAAATAAAGTGAAAAATAATTTTTTCATTTTATTGTTGTATTAGAATTATTTTCCTTACTCGTCTGGCTTTTCAGTTTCGCCCCCTTTTTTTAGTGGTTTCTGGTCTCCACTTTTTATGTGTCATTCTATTCTGTCGTGAATAATTGTCAAGAAGTGTCTAAAATAAACATTGTTGTCTTCGGTCTATGTCCGAATGCCTTTAGTAAACTTGCCCGTAACGTTTTGGCGCTTGGCGCAGTGGCGGATTTCGGAGCTCAAAACTGTCAATACACCACAAAAGTTGATGCGAGGTAGAATGTTCAATTAACCACGTCACCCGCCATTGAGTCAAACGCCTGTTACAACCAGTGCTTCTCATTTTTTCAACGCTTTTTGAGTTAATTTAATCATTGTCTTAAAGGAAATGTCAGGGTGTGCTACCTGATTTACCGTTCCAACTATAAAAATATTCTCTTTCGGGCTGTAATATGCTAAAGCCCCTGAAAGTCCTGAGTGTCCTATGAAGTATGGAACTGCACCTGTTGGATTAAAAAGCCAAGGAAGTTTGAATAAATGAATGCCAATACCAGATTTCACAGGAAAAAATATGTTGTTCCATTCTTGCAATTCGCCAATGTAGGTTGATAGGAATAATTTGCCTGTGAAAAATGCTTCAATAAAAATAAGCATATCGGTTGATGTTGAAACTATTCCACCGTCTGCTCCAAAAGATGTCATTGCTTTGGGTATATTCAGTTCGTTGCTTTTGTAATAAAGTGTCTTTGGTGTTTTGTTAGTTGAGTCTTGATAGAGATAGGTTTTTGTCAAACCAAGTGGCTGGATGATAAAGCCTTTGCAGTTTTCGGAATACGATTTATGAGTAATGGTTTCAATGATTTTTCCTAAAAGCTGAAAATTGGCATCTGAATAGTTTGCTTTTCCTTTTGTCCCAGGTGCAAAAAGAGGGGTCATATTTTTTGTCCTTTCAATTGCTTGTTCAAAAGTCCAAAATTGGTCATTACCTTCTGTTAATTCGTTTTCCAAACTTTTTCCACTTGTTCCTTTACCTTGAAAATAGTCAGGAAGTCCTGAAGTATGAGAGAGTAGGTGTTTAATTGTTAGTTCTTGAGAATAATCTTTCCCTTTGTAAATGTGCAGTCCTGATAAAATTGATTTCTCAATATAAGTACCGATTTTGGCATCAAGGCTTAGTTTGCCTTCTGCTCTTAGTTTCAGAATTATCGCAGTCGTGAATAATTTAGTTGTGCTTGCAATGAAGTAAGGTTGGTCTATGGACAAATTACCTGATGCTCCTTGCCAGATTAAAGTATCTTTTTTAAAGGCAAAAGATGTCCCAAACACTTTTTTACCGTCAATTGTTTTATCCAAGACGGTTTGAAATGATTTTTCTTTTTCGGTCATCTTCTTGTCGGTTGAAACCTGTCCAAATATTGTCTGCATAATTCCTCAGCAAACTATTAATGTATATATTTTCGGTATCGTCTTTTTCAGCATTGGTGGTAACGGTTTGCAGATTTGCGATGGGCAGGCTTTTCAACACAAATGTTCATTCGGAGAGCTGAACTTCCTGTAACTACAAAACGGTCTGCGGAGCACGAAACCCCGCCTGTTGCAAATGTGCTGTGTGTGTACTGCACGAGCAGTGCACAGCCGTCGTAAGCTTTAGAAAAAGATGAAAATTACAAATTTTTATTGTATTATGAATACTGATACCTCACGAACCGCTGTAAACGAGAACCTACATTATTGCGCCAGCAATACCGGTGTGAGAGGCGCACCCCGTCAGTATTTGCTGGCGGGGCCGTCTACTCGATTGGCAGCAGGTTTTATTTTTTATAATATCCAATCATATATTTCTTGTCAGTACAAATCAATGTCACAAACATTTCATCGTCACCAATCTTGTAACCGTTTATATCTCGTATTGTTATATCTGCATGAAAAGGAATAAATTCATCTAATTGTTTTACTATTGTCCCGTTTATTTTTCTAATCTCAAACAAGCATGATGAAAAAGCAGGAATCAAAATTGTTGTTTTATTTCCTCTTACATTATAGACTCCGTCACTATTATGAGAAGTCGAGATTAAAATCAGATTTGTCCAACCGGGTTTAATCTCCTCATATTGTTTACAAACACAAATCTGCTTCAACTGAATTTCGTTAATCATCTTTTTGTAATTTGAGATAGATGTTGTGTCCAAGTAATCAATATTTAAAGGAGCGCCATCAATAATTACAATGTCATTATAATTTTTATCAATAACAACATTTTCTAGCATGCAGATTCTCAGACTGTCAGCTCTTAAAATCAAGTAATTCTTAATTTGTTCTATTCCTTTCTCTCTAAGGCCAAGCATTTCTTGGTAAATCTTTTCATTTGTCTGACCAAATAGATTTGAAAATCCTAAAAGAAAAAGCAATATCAATTTATATTGTCTCATTATCGTTCGTTTTTATTAACTTGCTGCCACCTCCATGCTTGAGAAATAACTCAAAAATACAAATTTTTCTTTAGCAAAGGAAGTGGGTGTAATTTTTCCAGAGGGTGCAAATCCCTTATACGCC
>CAIWDF010000185.1 GCA_903911435.1 uncultured Bacteroidota bacterium | reverse complement strand
TACATAAAATGACAACTATCAATGAACGGATGATTTGTATCAACATTCAAAGAATTTTTGTTCATTCAGTGTGGTTATAATCGGGATGAAAACACTTGCATTAACATTCAAATCCTATATTCGTTGATAATTCATACAAAGAAAATCAAAATATTATCTTTGCCGAAATTATAAACCATATTATTGTTGGAATTACTACTCACCACAACTTATACTTTATTTTTTATCTTCATTATTCATCGAATGAAGTTCTTCGAAATAGAAGGAATTTCTAAACGCACTCTTTCCGTGCTTTTTGTTTTAAAAATTCTATTCGGTGTGATGTTGTGGGGTATCTATACTTTTTATTACACTGATCGATCCACTGCTGATATTTATAAGTACTTTGACGACAGCAAAATCATCTTCGACTCATTAAAGCAACATCCACAACACTTCTTCCGTATGTTATTGGGTATTTATAACAATACTCCAGAATTTCAGCCTTACTACGAACAAATGAATTATTGGGCACGTAAGATTGACGGCAGCATTTATAACGACAGCCACACCATCATTCGATTCAATGCATTCGTGCGAATTTTCTCACTTGGTTATTACAATGTCCATACTGTATTTATCTGTTTCCTTTCATTCGTAGGCCTTACTGGTATTTACCGCACATTTTTTGCTGTTCTTAAAGATAAAAAGCAGGAATTGTTGTTTGCTGTTTATCTACTCCCTTCGGTACTTTTCTGGGGCTCGGGTGTGCTAAAAGAAGGACTTATCTTATTTGCATTAGGCTTAGTAATACATTACACCAATCGGCTGTTCAATGCAAAAGCAATAGTGATTTGCTTCGTAATGGCACTATTACTTGCCCTTTCAAAGTTCTACGTTTGGCTGGCTATCGTTCCAAGCCTTTTGTTATTAATCTGGACTAACAAGTCAGGCAATTCAAAATCAGTTTTAAAATATCTGCTTATCGTTTTTGTAATCGCGCTAGTAGGTTTAAATATCGACCGATTCACATCTGTTCAAAACCCTTTGGTGACCTTGTCTCAAAAGCAAATAGAATTTAAACAACTAGCACAAGGAAATTTTACTGATGCTTATCACAAACCAATTCCAATTGCAGGAAGCATGATTGTGATTGACACACTTGAGCCAACACTTTCTTCACTTGTAAAAAACAGTCCCAAGGCTCTATTGAACACTTTCTTCCGACCTTATCCATGGGAAGTGAAATCACCGTTGATGCTTTTAGCTGGGGGTGAAAACATTATCATCCTACTTTTCATTCTACTCTGCATTGTATATCACAAACCTTTATCAACCGTCCATTGGGAATATGTTCTATTTTGTGTTTCGTTTGTTATTATTCAGTTTGTTATTATTGGAGAAACCACACCTGTTATAGGAGCAATTGCTCGCTACAAAGTGCCGGCACTTCCATTTCTTCTCATCAGCTTTTTATTTATTCTGGATAAGGACAAAATGCTCAAAGGCTTTCCTTTTATGAAGAAATTGCTTAGTCAATAAATTATTTACATTTGTTTTCCTAATTAAAAACTAAACCATGAATTTTGATTCATTGTTCCGTAAAAAATCGGTTCACGATATACTAAAACAAGCTAATAAAAGTGAAGATGAAGGTGGTCATGCTCCATTGGGCAAACACCTTGGTGTACGCGACCTTACGGCATTTGGTATAGCAGCTATTATTGGTGCGGGGATATTTAGTACCATTGGAAAAGCAAGTTCTGACGGAGGGCCAGCTGTTATTTTTCTTTTTCTTTTTACTGCTATTGCTTGTGGATTTGCTGCTTTTGCTTATGCAGAGTTTGCCTCCATGGTTCCCGTGTCGGGCAGTGCATACACTTATTCTTACGTTGCTTTCGGTGAGTTAATCGCTTGGATTATTGGATGGGCTTTGATTATGGAATATGCCATCGGAAATATAACTGTTGCTATTTCGTGGAGCGATTACTTTACAGGTTTGCTCGATAGTCAGGGATTACATCTGCCACAATGGATTCAAATGGATTATTTAACTGCTTCCAACGGTTTTCATCAGGCTACTGCTCTGCTTCAAAGTGGTAAGACATTCGAAAATCTGGATGCAGGATTACAGGCTGCTTACACCGCCTGGACGACTTCTCCGGCCATTGGTTCGTTACATTTCATAGCCGATTTACCAGCCTTGTTTATTATTATACTTATCACAGCTCTTGTTTACAGAGGTATGAAAGAGTCGAAGAATGCATCCAACTTAATGGTGGTTGTAAAGCTTTGTATTATTCTTTTAGTGATTGCTGTTGGAGTGTTTTATGTGGATACCAAAAACTGGCATCCTTTTGCTCCGAATGGTTTGACAGGTATATTAAAAGGTGTATCCGCTGTGTTTTTTGCCTACATCGGGTTTGATGCTATTTCTACTACAGCCGAAGAGTGTAAGGATCCTCAACGAGATTTGCCAAGGGGAATGATGTGGGCCATTATTATTTGTACCGTTCTTTACATCATCATTGCTTTAATTCTTACAGGCATGGTAAAATACGACCAGCTTAGTGTTGGCGACCCTCTTTCCTTTGTGTTTCAGAAACTGGATTTGAAATGGATGTCGGGAATCATTGCTGTGAGTGCCGTTATTGCCATGGCCAGTGTTTTACTTGTTTTTCAAATGGGGCAACCACGAATCTGGATGAGTATGAGCCGCGATGGTTTATTGCCAAAAGCATTTTCGAGGGTACACCCTAAATTCAAAACGCCATCGTTTGCAACAATCGTTACAGGTTTCGTGGTTGCTGTTCCTGCATTGTTTTTAAACTTAACGATGGTTACCGATTTATGTAGCATCGGAACTTTATTTGCTTTTGTGCTTGTATGTGCCGGTGTGTTGGTTTTGCAAAACAAAACTGATATTCCTCGCGGCAAGTTCAAAACACCTTATATCAATGCAAAGTATATCATGCCTGGACTTATTGTATTAACCATTATCCTTTCATTTGCATACAACCGAGAAGCTAGTATTGATTTTATCACCAATAAAAAGGCAATTATTAATTCTACTTCTTTTGTAACTTCGTTAAAAGAAAATCAAATTGGAGAAATTAAAAAACAAATTGCGGGCAATGATAGTGCTGAATTCGCTAAAAGCGAAAACGATTTGGAAACGTATCTGAGTAATCTGGATGAAACAAAATACACATCAGTAATTGAGTCTTTTCCTGTTGCTGAAAATCAGAAATACGAATCGGGCTTTAGATTGTTTAAACATAAAATCCCGATGTGGATTTTTATCTTCATCTCGTTCGGACTTGCCGTGTGGACGTATCGCCAAAACTTGTCACTCATTCCTTTGTTAGGTTTGGTGAGCTGCCTCTATATGATGGCCGAATTAGGCCTTTCCAACTGGATTGGATTCGGTATTTGGTTATTGACAGGTTTGATCATCTACTTTAGTTATAGCAGAAAAAATAGTAAACTTAATAGAACAAAATAAATAAACATGATTGCATTTATCACCGGAGCAACAGCCGGTATTGGAAAAGCAACAGCTGAGCTGTTTGCTAAAAATGGTTACAACATCGTAATCACAGGAAGAAGAAAAGAACGTTTGAACGAAATTGCGGCACAATTGAAATCAACTTTTAAAGTGGATGTGCTGACTTTAAATTTTGATGTGAGAAATAATAAAGAAGTGGAAAAGGCCATTCAATCGCTTTCGGGAGATTGGAAAAAAGTGGATGTGCTGGTGAATAATGCCGGACTTGCTGTGGGTTTAGGCACCATTCAGGATGGAGTCTTGGACGATTGGGAACGAATGATAGATACTAATATCAAAGGTCTATTGTACATCACCCGTCATCTTTCTCCATTAATGATTAGTTATGGTTCGGGGCATATCATTAATATAGGTTCCATTGCTGGCAAAGAAGTATATGCTAATGGAAATGTGTATTGTGCCACCAAACATGCAGTGGATGCACTCAGCAAAAGTATGCGCATCGATATGTTGCCTTACAACATCAAAGTAACTTCTATCAATCCGGGAATGGTGGAAACAGAGTTTTCGGTGGTTCGATTTAAAGGTGACGAAGAACGTGCTAAAAAGCCATACATAGGCATCAAGCCGTTAACACCTGAAGATATTGCTGAAACCATTTACTGGTGTGCTTCTAGACCACCACATGTTAATATCAATGATATCATTATTACTCCAAGTGTTCAGGCAAACGCTACTACAACCTTTCGAAAAGAATAATTAACTTCTTTGTCGTGGCTCAACACCACGACAGGGTTTATTTTATATATTACTTATTGATGAAATCCCTCTCCACATTTTCGGTCTTTAGCATTCTTGCATTCATTCTTTCTTCCTGCTCCCAGAATCAGAAAGCCGATTTGATTGTTCGCAATGCTATTGTGTACACGGTCGATTCTTTGTTTTCGACTGCAGAAAGTTTTGCTGTAAAAGATGGAAAGTTTATCGCTATTGGAAGTAATACCGAAATAGAAACTAAATACGAAGCAAAGGAAACGATGGATGCCCATGGGAAAGCCATCTACCCGGGCTTTATCGATTCGCATTGCCATTTTTATGGTTATGGAAAGGGATTGACCTCGGTGAATTTGGTAGGCACAAAATCATTCGAAGAAGTGATTCAGCGGGTGGTGCAATACGCAAAAACCAATAAATCGGAATGGATAATTGGCCGAGGATGGGACCAGAATGACTGGGCGGAGAAAGGATTTCCGAGCCGTTATCAGCTGGATGAATTGTTTCCTGAGGTGCCTGTGTTTCTTCAGCGAATTGACGGGCATGCGGCACTCGTTAATCATGCTGCCCTCAAACTTGCCGAAATTACTGCCGATACCAAAGTACAGGGAGGTGTGATACAAACCGATAAAATAACAAGTAACAAAAGCGAATCGGACCAATGGTTTAGTATTGAATTCAACAAAGAAATTAAAAATATTAAGTATCCCTTTTCGGTGCCTAGTGGAATCTTAATAGATAACGCTGTGGACTTGGTTCAGAAAATTATTCCCAAACCTAGTGTTGACGAAATAACCGCTTCCTTGCTTGCTGCTCAAAAAAACTGTTTTGCTGTGGGGCTTACCACGGTGGATGATGCAGGTTTAGAAAAAAAGATAATCGACCAGATGGATGCTTTGCAAAAATCGGGTGAATTGAAAATGCGCATCTATGCCATGCTTACCGACAATGCCGAAAACCTAGACTATTACTTGCAACACGGCATTTACAAAACCGAGCGGTTAAACGTTCGTTCGTTTAAGTTTTATGCCGATGGTGCTTTGGGTTCGCGTGGTGCTTGCCTTTGCAAACCTTATACGGACCAGCCTTTGTCACAGGGCTTGTTGCTTAGCTCTCCCGACTATTTCCGCACCACTGCCAAAAGAGTTGCTGACAAAGGCTTTCAGATGAACACGCATTGCATTGGAGATTCGGCTGTGCGCCTCCTGCTTTCGGTGTACGCTCCTTACCTTGCTAATCATTGCAACACGACTACTCCCAAAACTGAGCAATCGTTGCGTTGGCGCATCGAGCATTTTCAGGTTACTTCGCTCAAAGATATAGACCTTGTGAAATGCCTCAACCAACCGGCTACACAGCCCCATGCTCCACAACTTATTCCTTCGGTGCAGCCTACCCATGCCACCTCCGATATGTATTGGGCTAAGCAGCGGCTGGGCGATGAGCGTATACATTATGCTTATGCTTACAACGATTTGCTGAATGCCACTGGTATGTTGGCTTTGGGAACGGATTTCCCGGTAGAAGATATTAACCCGATGTATACTTTTTATGCTGGGGTGACCCGTAAAGATTTAAAAGGATTTCCTGACGAAGGCTTTCAAACTGAAAATGCACTTTCACGAGAAAACACGCTCAGAGGAATGACCATTTGGGGGGCTTATGCCAATTTCGAAGAGCATGAAAAAGGTAGCATTGAGCCCGGTAAGTTTGCCGATTTCATTATGCTGGATAATGATATTATGAAATGTGATGCCGAGCTACTACCGCACACCAATGTGACGGCTACCTATTTAAATGGTGTAGTTGTGTTTAGGAAATAAGGATTTTTCCACTAGTTGTATCCCGCAAACGCGAGCGTATTTCGCTCGTGTTTCTTATTCTGTGGCGTCCCGCCACATTTTTAGCTTTTTCTACTCATGCACTTCTTCACATTTGGTTTGCATTTTTTTTAGTACTAGATGTGGTGGTGAGGACACCACCTACTATTCGGCACTAGCGAAACACGCTAGCGCCAGCGGGTTGTTTTCACCAATCTGATTTACTAGGCGACTTAATATATTTGTCATAGCTGTCTACAATGATTTGTAATTCTGTTTTTAATGCTAACATCAATTGCTTGTATCTTTCTTCATTTAATGATGTTTCCCACCAACAAAGTATCCTGGTTATTAATGGCAACGGATATAAGGCGAGCCGGAATATCAAATCGGGGTAAGTTGATATTGGCAGGTATAGCGCAAATACCGTTGC
>CAIWDF010000184.1 GCA_903911435.1 uncultured Bacteroidota bacterium | reverse complement strand
AGTCGTGTAAAACAAGAGTTTGGAAATTTTGTAAATCAATCCACTGTTTCCGATAGAGTGAAAAATCAAATGTTGTCTTTACTTGAATCATCTAAATGGCAAAAATTAAATTCTTAATCCTATGAGTTATTCAAGAGATTATCACGAAACAATTACAGTCAACGGTTCAGAATCTAAAACCGTATCCTATCCGAAGTCTGAATCAGGAGGAAGCATGACTGTTACAGTTCATTACACGGAGCATGTTCCAGTTAATGTTAGAATTAATGTTGACACCAATCCTTTTGATAGAAGCGTGAGTTCGGCAAATAGACAAGTCAATTTTCTTACTGGTTCAGTAGTAGCAACAGAAGCCGCACACATAGCTGCAAAAGTTAAAAGTGCAGAAGATATTTCTGATACAATGGTTGAGGGATTTTTCGGATTGATAAAATCTGAAATCAATCAACAACTCACAGAAATAAAACCAAGAGTTGAAGCATTAATAATTGAGTTGATGCAACATCAACAAACGTGTGCTCAAAAGAAAGTTCAATTGGAAGGCGACTTTGGCAGAATTTCGGAGCGATATGCAAAAATATTTTTTGACTTAGACAAAGAATTGCGGAATAGAATTCTTTTGTTGAATCAATCAGCAGTTGGAGTTCACGGAACACTTACAACCCGCGTGCATCGTTCATTCAGCGACATCAGCACAAGTATCGCAACCATTTACAACAAGGAAGGTAATTATCTTCAATCCATGCTTTTCGCTTCGGGCTTGAAAAGCAAAGCACTTTCATTGATTGACAACGCAAAACATTATTTGTTTTCTGAAAAAAATCTTTCGGCACAGTTACAAGAAATTTTAATTCCAATGGAAATTGGAGTTGTAGTTACAAGAAATATCCCTGTTTTATATTTTGAAAGTAAGAATCAAGAAAATGGAAATGATGTTGCAATAGTTTCTTCTCAACAAATTCCCACATTGGTATCTAACAAGGCAAAACTAAAAGATAGCTTTTCAAATTCTGTTAGCAAATGGAAAACCATTGATTCAAAGAACAGAGAACATATAAATACATTTTTGAAAGTTGAATTATCAAGTCAGGAAAGCGAAACACACAATATCAATCCGAGAGTTGCACAACAAATCATGCAGCTTTGGAACAATGACACTAACATACAAACCAATAATTAAAATTTAAGTCCAATGAATGAATTAAAAGAAATCCGAGTGAACGACCAAAGATTATTACTGAATGATAATCTTGTAAAAAGTTCAATACTTCCGAGAGCAGCTAGCGAATTGGAAAGAGATGTTGTAATACAAGGCGACACAATTATTGAAGGTGCGGTGTATGCAAAATACTTTGAAATTCAAAAAGGAAAACTTGAAGTGCAAGGTGCTGTTTTCACACAAATTGAATTGCATGTAAATACTGATGCAAAAGGTTCAGCAATTTTTCGCAAAGCTGTTGGTTCTGCCGATTCAATCGTTTCACTTGCTCCAAGTTACCGTGTAATTTTCCAAGGTGATGTAAATGCGAAGCAAGTGAAATTACGTAATGCTTTTATTGCTGGAAGCATTTTTGCAGACGAAATTGTTTTGGAAGATTGTGTTGTAATTGGTGGTGTGTTTGCTTCATTGAATCTTGAAATCAACAATTCTATTATAGGAACATTTAACGCTCCACTTGCAAGAATTTCAAAAGTGGTTCACTTACTTTTGCCGAGTGCATTTACAGTTGAGAAAATTAACGCAATACCTGGGACTGAAATGTATAATTTGAGCTTGGCTGACTTAGGTTCTCTTTTCAAAGGACAAGAACAATCAAAAAATTCAGGCAAAATTAAAATGAGTATGGAAGCAGATGAATTAAAATCAGTTTTGCGTTCAGAAGACACACAACAAATTATTCGTAGTTACACCGTTATCGGAAAAGTTTTGGCGGCAGACCTTTTAGACATTGACAAATTCAACAATCATTTTCTTTTGACTGCTGCCTCTCTTGGTTCGCAGTTGCTTAGAACTTATGACTTGGGAATTGAAAATGGAGGCGAAGGCAAATCGTTGACAATTGAAAATATTTCAAACTTTTTCTTTGACATTTTACTTGGCAAGATTGACATTCAAGAAATGTCGGGTGAGTTCAGCATGAAAGACATCGTAGAGAAATTCAAATAGCCAACTCAATTTGCAAGCACAATTTAAAACCGTACAAGACGACAAACAACCAATTGGAATGAATGAAAATAGCAGACCTTTTACTAACCATTCATTTTCTTTAAATGATGGAGATAGGATTTATTTACTGATGGATTTGCTGACCAATTTGGTGGTGAAACTGGGCAAAAGAAATTAACCAAGAATCGATTCAACGATTTAATTTTATCAGTATAAGACAAAACACTACATGAACAAGGTATTGCCTTAGAAACGTTTATTATAGACTACAGAAAAGATATAGAACAGATAGACGACATACTTGTGATGGACGTAATGGTGTAAGAACTAAGAAGAGTATTTTACAAAAAGGGATGCGCTGACTAACTGCACCTAATTGAAGTGGAAAGCCCTATATAGCGCTAAGTGCAGTATATCAACTAAGATATCCCTCTTTGTTTTTTGATGTTTTCGTAAGCGGCCTGAAGCACTTGGAACTTTTCTTTAGCCGCTTTTTGAACTTCTTCGCCAAGCGAAATAACCTTGTCGGGGTGATATTTTACCGCCATTCTTCGATATGCCTTTTTAATTTCTTCTTCCGAAGCAGTTGGTTCTATTTCGAGTATTTGATAATCGCTGTTCACATCGCGGAAATACATGGCTTTGAGGGAACCAAAGTCGGCAGGGTTGATGCCAAGGTAATTAGAAATGGTTTGTATCGTTTGTAGTTCGAGCTCGTGCACATGTCCATCGGCTTTCGAAATGCCAAATAGGTAATGAATGATTTGCAATCGTTCGGCCACAGGCATGTATTGCTTTATTTGAAAACAAACTTGTTGTAAAGGGATTTCTTGTTTAATAATTTCTTTGAGCAAAAGCATTTGCTGCATAGCATGGTCTTCGCCAAACTGCTGAACAAGGAACTTGCGCACAAATTCAAGTTCGCTTTTCATCATTTTGCCATCGCTTTTCATCACGGCAGCCGAAAGTACGAGCAAACTGGCTGCAAAGTCGCCTACTTGAGGCTGTGACGAACTATAGGTGGTTTTGCCATCGCGTTGCACGGTAACATCGGCAGCATCAAACGCTGAGCCTAGTGCAAAACCCAACACTGCACCCAAAGGGCCTCCAAACGCCCATCCTAAGCCACTACCTACCCATTTACCAAATTTTATTTTCGCCATTTTTGTTTTAATTATTTAGTGCGAAATTACATTATTTGAATTATCGAATTACAAAAGCCTGAAAAAATGCTTTTCAATGTTTACATTTGCGCCCGTAATACAAAAGCATAACGTTGGAATAATGTATGAATAATCTATTCTTAGTATTTTTGGGAGGAGGTTTAGGGAGCATTGCTCGGTATGGAATTTCGGAATTGGTACGTCAGCAATTCAAATCGGTATTCCCGCTTGCTACGCTACTTTCGAATATCATTAGTTGCATAGTACTTGCACTAGCAGTAGGTTTTTTTACTGAGAAAGTGGGAAACAACCCTACACTACGTGTTTTGATAGTGGTAGGTTTTTGTGGAGGGTTCTCTACGTTTTCTACTTTTAGTTTCGAGACAGTAGAACTTTTCCGTACAGGCAATGCGTTAGTAGCCATTGCCAATATACTTATCAGCGTGGCAGTATGTGTTTCGCTAATTTATTTTTTAACCAAACATTCAATTTAATTATATGAAAAAAACAATTTTAGTAATCGGTGCAGTGAGCATCTCAGCAGTATTGGTCTCGTGGGGAATATTCGGCCACGAACACATCAATAAAGGAGCTGTGCTGGCTTTGCCTCAACCGATGCAAACCTTCTTTTACAATCACATCGATTTTGTGACACAAGAATCAACCGTTCCTGATTTGCGAAAATATACCTTGAGTGATAAAGCTGAAAACCCTCGCCACTTCATCGATTTAGAAAACTTTGGTTCGATGGATAGTTTGCCAAAAACAATGGGCGAAGCAAAAGCCAAGTATGATGATAAGTTCCTTTCGGCTAATGGATTTTTGCCTTGGTACATCGAAGAGATGATGGAGAAACTTACCAAGTCGATGAAAGAAAAAAGGAAAACAGAAATTCTTTTCATTGCTGCTGATTTGGGGCATTACATTGGCGATGCACATATGCCATTTCATACTTCGGCCAATCATGATGGACAAAAAACAAATCAAAAAGGAATACATGCCCTGTGGGAAGCTCAGCTGCCTGAGATGTTTGGCAGTAAGTACAACTTGTATTGTGGCGATGCTAAATACATCGATAATGTGCATAACGAAATATGGAACATCATCAATTCGTCACATGCTCTTGTTGCCAAAACGCTCGACATAGAGATGGAATTGAGAAAGAAAATGGGAGAAGCTAAAATGTACAAAAAAGATGAAAAGGGAGAAGTGATGAAGAACAAATTCCGTAGCTCTATTTTTAGCGATGAATATGCAACTGCATTACATACCAACTTGCAGGGTATGGTTGAAAATCAAATGAAGTTATCAACCAAGAGTGTAGCTAGTTTTTGGTACACAGCATGGGTGAATGCTGGCAAACCCGACTTGAATGATTTGGATGCAAAAGAAGTAACCGACAGAAATAGCAAGTTGATGAAAGACGACTTGAAGGAATGGAAAGCGGGTAAATTGTTTGGCATGGAAGGCGAAAAAGAATTTTAATTTTGAACAATTATCGATTTACGAAACAATAAAAATTAAATGAAAAGAATAACAAGTGTTTTATGTTTAGTGAGTATCACTTTTGCAATATCGGCTCAAAACCCTTCTGCAAAAACAATGGTGGCTCCAAAACCTGTATCAGCAATTAGTTCGAACGCTAAGCCAAAACTAGTGGTAGGCATTGTAATCGATCAGATGCGTTACGATTATATCTATCGCTTTTGGGATAAATTTGGTAATGATGGTTTCAAGAAATTGGTAAATGAAGGTTTCTTTTGCCGAAACACCAATTATAATTATGTGCCTACTTACACTGGGCCAGGGCATACTTCCATCTACACGGGTACTACTCCTGCTGTACACGGTATCATTGCCAACGATTGGTATGATAAAACATCAGGAAAAGACATTTATTGCGCACAAGACAATGCTGTAAGTGGAGTAGGAACAACAGCTCCTGAAGGAAAACGTTCGCCTGTGAACATGCTTACCACCACCATCACTGATGAATTAAGAATCTCTTCGAACATGAAATCGAAAGTGATTGGTGTGGCGTTAAAAGATAGAAGTGCCATACTTCCCGCTGGCCATACAGCGAATGCTGCCTATTGGTACGATGGTAGCATTGGTAGTTTTATCTCAAGCACTTATTACATGAAAGAATTACCAACTTGGGTGAGTGATTTTAATAAAAAGGAATTGGCGAAAAAATACTTGAGTCAACCTTGGAACACCCTGCTTCCAATTGAGCAATATACCGAGAGTTTGCCTGATGATAACAAATATGAAACAATACTAAAAGGGGAAACAAAACCAACCTTTCCACACAATTTGCCCGAAACACAAAAGCTGAATGGCGGACTGAACATCATTCGTACTACACCATTTGGGAATACACTCACTAAAGATTTTGCAATTGAAACCATCAAAAGTGAAAATATGGGTAAGTCGGGAACTACCGATTTTATCACTGTTTCATTCTCCTCTCCTGATTATATTGGGCATGCCTACGGACCTAATTCAGTGGAGCAAGAAGATGATTACATTCGCTTAGATAAAGACCTTGCAGAATTGATTAACTTTATTGATGCGCAAATTGGGAAAAGCAATACCTTGTTGTTTTTAACAGCTGACCATGCAGCACCTGAAGTACCAAATTATTTAATGGATCTGAAAATACCATCAGGTTATGTTCACGAAAAGAAAATAATTGATACACTTAAAAAGCAAATGCAAAAACTATATGGCGATACTTTAGTGCTTTCGTACCACAATCAACAAGTTTTTTTAAATCATAAAGTGATTAACGAAAAGAAACTAAACCTTTCATTGGTTGAAGAATCAGTAGCTGAATTGATACAGACATTGCCAGATGTTGCGGAAGTACTAACCGCAACAACGCTCAATAATAATCAATTTACGGAGGGTTCGCGTTATTTGATGCAAAAGGGATATAATGCAAGGCGCTCGGGTGATGTTTTGGTAAATTACCTTCCAGCATACATTGATGACTATTCACCAACAGGAACTACGCATGGCTCACCATATAGCTACGATACTCATGTACCTTTGTTATTCTATGGATGGAACATCAAACAAGGAAGCTCTTCTGAACAAGTTTATATCACTGACCTAGCAGCAACCATGGCTATGTTGTTGAATATTCAGTTTCCGAACGGATGCACTGGTAAGCCTATTTCATTTCTTGTAAAATAACAAAAGCGAGAATTGGAGATAGTTGTAAATACAAGACTTTTAATAAAAGACAAGTTAGAAGGCATCGGTTGGTTCACCTTCGAAACGTTGAAGCGCATTACTCAAAATCATCCAGATGATCATTTTGTATTTTTATTTGATCGCGACTTCGATGAAGAATTTTTATTTGCTGACAACATTACTCCTATCATTTTATCTCCTCCTGCGCGCCATCCTTTTTTATTTTATTGGTGGTTCGAATTTTCGGTAGCTTCATTCTTAGATAAATTCAAACCTGATTTGTTTATTTCACCTGACGGTTACTTGTCGTTACGTTCGAATTGCAAACAATTGGCTGTTATACATGATTTAAATTTCGAACATTATCCTAATGATGTTTCCTTTTTGGTACGGAAGTACTATCGTTATTTTTTTCCAAAGTTTGCACGAAAGGCTACTCGAATAGCAACTGTTTCCGAGTTTTCGAAAAATGATATTCACCAACAATACGGGATCAATCCTTCGCTAATTGATGTTGTTTTCAATGGTTGTAATGATAAATTTACACCAGTTGATGAAGAGATTAAGTTGGCCACAAAACAACAATATTCTTCCGGTTGCGATTATTTTGTTTTCGTAGGAGCCTTGCATCCGCGTAAAAATATTTCGCGCTTGTTTCAGGCTTTCGATAGTTTCAAGACAAAGCAAAAGAGTAACGTTAAGCTTGTGATAGTGGGTGAAAAATATTATTGGACGAGCGAAATCAAAATGACTTATCTAAAGATGAAACACAAGGAAGATGTTGTTTTCACCAGTAGATTATCACAAGTGGAATTAAGAAAAGTGATAGCATCTGCTCTTGCCTTGACGTATGTGCCATATTTCGAGGGGTTCGGTATACCAATTTTGGAGGCATTTAATTGTGATGTTCCAGTAATTACTTCGAATGTTACTTCAATGCCAGAAGTTGCTGGAGATGCAGCTTTGCTCGTTGATCCATTTTCAGTTGATTCAATTGAAAAGGCAATGTCATCAATTTTCTCAAACCAAACGTTGAGAAACGAATTGATACTAAAAGGTAGAAAGCGGAAACTTGATTTCGATTGGGACAAAACAGCGAGTGCTTTATGGGAGAGTGTTATGAAAACAATACATTCTTAGTTTTATAACAGAGGATTATCAATGTTAAAAAGGTATTTTAATAAGCATGCAATAGAAGCAGGTTGTGACGAAGCGGGTAGAGGTTGTCTTGCTGGTGATGTTTTTGCGGCTGCTGTAATCTTGCCTAAGAATTTCAAGAACAACCTCTTTAATGATTCAAAAAAGCTAAGTGATAAACAACGTAAATTGCTTCGCCCTATTATCGAAACGAATGCAATAGCTTGGGCTGTAGGGCGAGTGAGTGCGCAAGAAATTGACGAAATAAATATTTTGAATGCATCATTACTAGCAATGCATCGAGCTATTGATCAATTAGCCACCACCCCGAATCATCTTTTGATTGATGGTAATCGTTTCAAACCGTATGATTTTATACCACATACTTGCATCATCAAAGGAGATAGTAAGTACATGAGCATAGCTGCGGCTTCTATTTTGGCTAAGACTTACCGTGATGATTATATGGATAGGTTACATGAAGAGTTTCCACGATATGGATGGTCGAAGAACAGAGCCTATGGCACAAAGGTTCATAGAGATGCAATTCGGGAGCATGGTATCACACCTTATCATCGTGTGAGCTTCAAATTAATTGAAGAAATTGATAACGGTAAGTAAGTCAGATGAATCATTTGGTAAGTAACGATTAGGCTTCATTTAGTATTACTTATTCTTTTATTCTCAAATAGCAATTTATTATTTATAATTTTGTGAATCGATTATGGATAGAAAAACGAAAACAGAATGGTTCAAAGATTGGTTTGATACACCTTATTACCATATCTTATACAAACATCGCAATTATAAAGAAGCGGAATTGTTTATAGATACGCTTATCGAGTATTTGAATCCATCAAAAGAAGCTCGTTTTCTTGATTTGTGTTGTGGCAAAGGAAGGCATTCAATTTATTTGAACAAGAAAAATCTGGATGTTACAGGATTTGATTTATCTCAGAAAAGTATTGAGGCTGCCAAACAGTATGAAAACAATTCTCTGCATTTCTTTGTAAAAGATATGCGGGAAGATTATAACTCACAGTCTTTTGATTACATAGTAAATCTTTTTACTAGTTTTGGTTACTTTGAGAACCAAGAAGATAATTTTGCAACGATACAAGCTGCAAGTAAAGCATTAACGGAAGAGGGTGTATTGGTAATCGATTTTTTAAATATTGAAAAGGCAAAAGCTAAGCTAGTAAATGAAGAAGAAATCACCGTTGAAGGAATTGTCTTTAAAATCAACAAAAGAGTTGAAAATGATTTTATAAAAAAGAGGATTACATTTGTTGAGAATGGGAAGGAATTCTGCTTCGAAGAAAGTGTTTCAACACTAAGATTATCCGACTTTGAAAAATACTGCTCTGCAGCTAGTCTCAAGATAGTTGATGTCAAAGGTGATTATAGTTTAAATGAGTTTGATCTTACCAACTCTGATCGATTAATAATGATTGCTAAAAAGAAATAAAGATGAATATTTGGATGTATCTACTTCTCTTTTTGTCCGTAATAGTGAGCGGCCTTTCTATTCTTTTTGTAGAAATCAGCAGTAAAAACTTAAAATTAATTCTTTCTTTCAGTGGTGCTTATTTGTTTGCAATTAGTGTACTACATTTAATACCGGAAATTTATTTATCAAAAACTCCTAATGTTGGTATTTACATATTGATCGGTTTTTTTGCCCAAATACTCCTTGAGTTTTTCTCTGAGGGAATTGAACATGGTCACATTCATTTGCATAAGCATCAAAATCACGCTTTCCCATATGCAATGATGATTGGGCTCTCCATTCATTCATTTCTGGAAGGAATGCCACTAGCAAATTTAATGACCGATTCTCATTCTTCGTTGTTGACAGGCATAGTTATGCACAACATTCCAATTGCAATGGCATTGATGACAATGCTCATGCAATCTCATATCGATAAATCAAGGGCTATCCTGTGGTTAGTTGTTTTTGCATCAATTACACCCATAGGTACCCTTACAAGTTATGCCATAGGAGAAAATTTAATTGGAAACTTTTCAGTGTATTTCGATCGAATTATGGCCGTAGTAATAGGTATTTTCCTGCATATTTCAACTACAATACTTTTCGAATCAACCGAAAATCATCGTTTTAACTTCATCAAATTCGTCATCATATTGCTAGGTGCAGGTTTTGCTTTATTTAGTGTTGTTTAAAGTGAATTTCTTCTTCCCTTAATTAAATTTAGTAATCTTTATTTTTGTAATTTCGCACCCTATATATAAATCAATAAACTTAAAAATAAAAAAATATGTCATTAGTAGGAAAAAAAGCGCCATCTTTCATGGCAAAAGCAGTAGTAAATGGAGGAGAAATAGTTAATGATTATTCTCTAGATCAATTTATTGGTAAAAAACACGTAATATTCTTCTTTTATCCAAAAGATTTTACTTTTGTTTGTCCAACAGAATTACACGCATTTCAAGAAAAATTAAAAGAATTTGAAGCAAGAAATGTTGCTGTGGTAGCGTGTTCAACAGACACAGAGCAATCACATTGGGGATGGTTACAAATGCCAAAAGCAAAAGGAGGGATTCAGGGAGTTACCTACCCAATTGTTGCTGATACAACAAAGATAATTTCGATGAACTACGATGTGCTTTTCGGTGAGTATGATGTTGATGGTAATGACCAATTAACAGCAACGGGACCTATGATTGCATTCAGAGGATTGTATTTGATTGACAAAAATGGTATCGTTCGTCACCAATTAATCAATGATTTTCCATTAGGAAGAAATGTTGATGAAGCCTTGAGAATGGTTGACGCATTGCAATTTTTCGAAGAAAATGGTGAAGTTTGTCCAGCTAATTGGCATAAAGGAGATGCAGCTATGAAAGAATCGCATGATGGTGTAGCTGACTACTTGGCTAAACACTAATTTAGTACTTTTTAACAGAATGAGAAGCACCCTATATTATTTTGGGGTGCTTTTTATTTTAAATTTGTTACAATTATAACTTTTCCTCATTATGAATTTCTCAAAAATTTTAAACGTTATCCTGATAGCAGCTGTTGCTTTCTTGTATTATCTTCACTTTTCTTCTCCAAATCGGACAGTTGATTTAACAACTAAAACAACAGATTCTTCGCAATTAGCAAGACCAATGGTGCAGATGCCGAAAGAAATTAAAGCGTCAAAAATAGTTTATCTCAATAGTGATATTTTGAATGAAAAATACGATTATGTTAAGGATTTAACTTCTGCGGCCCAAGTTAAGCAGGGTAAACTTGAAAGTGCATATCAGGCAAAAGGACAAAAGCTTCAGAAGGATTATGCGGAATTCCAACAAAAGGCTAGTCAAGGTCTTTTGTCAGAGAATCAAAGCAATGCAGCACAGGAAGATTTGACTAAACGCAAAGAAGAACTTGACCAAATGGAAGCTCAATTACAAACTCTGGTGGAAGAAATTCAAAAAAGTAATGAAGAGGTACGTAAAACTGTTGTTGAATATGTTAAAGAATACAATGAAACGAGTAAATATAATTATATACTCACCTACACAAGTGGACCTGGGGGCATAGTGCTACTTGCAAATGATAGTCTCGATATTACAAATGAAATTGTGGATGGATTGAATGCTCAGTATAAAGCAAAGAAAAAGAAATAGAACCCAAGAGTCAAATGAAAAAGGATAATGCATTTCCTGAAAATAAACAAACACTTATTCACAAAATAAAATTTGTAGAGAAGTTTCATGATGTATTCAAAATTGGAAATCGTTATGTACCCACTGCTGAGATTGGTGAAAACGAATATACTTTGAGGTACAACTTAATAAAAGAGGAGAACGAAGAATACCTTCAAGCATGTAAAGAAGGAGATATTGTTGAGATAGCAGATGCTCTAGGTGATCAACTATATATTTTATTTGGTACTATTTTACGTCATGGTTTACAGCACAAAATAGAAGAGGTTTTTGACGAAATCCAAAGAAGCAATATGAGTAAACTTGACGAAAATGGCGAACCCATTTTCCGTGAAGATGGGAAGATATTAAAAAGTAAACTATACTTCAAACCTCAAATAAAAGAGATACTAGAAAAATAATCGCTAGTCCTTTTTCTTTCCGAATTTGCTAAAAAGGTTCTCTAACGAGTTTATTAACTTTTTCAGTACATCAAAATAAAGTGTAATACCAAAAGTTAAAGTCATCAACCAGATGATACATATATTGAAATTAAATGTATCATAAAAAATGCCCATAAATTTCTTACGTGGAGCATAAAAATGTGCTCTACCCCAATTCGAGTTTGAAGGATCTAAGTAAATTGGGTCCTGTTTTTGAATAAAACGTCCGTTCAAGTCCAAAATCCGTAGAAGAGAATTTTTGTTCGTGACCAAATCGTTCAGACTTTCATTCGTGTAATCGTCCTGTTCCTTCAAATACTTTGCATTTGATGTACTATCCTTGGTAAGTTTTAAAATCACTTCTTGAGATCGATCTCTTGCATTCTTTGAATATTTGATGTAGTAATTTTTTATTGACTCAAAAAACTCATTTATATGTTGAGCTACCGTTGAGTTAAAATTTTCAATGGTAAGATTATCTTTGTCGTCACATTTCAATTTCAATCCTGGCGTGCTTTCTTCTTTGGTAATCTCGTCTCGCAACATTTTTAATGCTTCGGCAACTTCTTTCTTTTTAGAAGGGTCTTTATAATCGCCTTCACAATTATTCAATTTGTTCTGCATTGCAGTTAACCAATTGTCCTTCTTAAAAGTTGCAATATGTATGGCTTTTTCATATTTATAAAGTCGGTTGTTGAACAAGTTATCTTTGAACTGTTTCACAGCGAGAGCTTCAAATGCCCATCGAGATGTCATAACTTCGCCAATAATAGGTACCTCACTTTGAGAAGTAATTGTTGGATTAAGTTTGTCAAATTTCACCAAAATACCACTGAATAATAACTGTGGAATTATTAAGAATGGAATTAGAATGTATATCGTAACTGCCGAATTAAAACTCGCTGAAATGTTTAATCCGAGCATGTTCGCAAAACAAGAAGTGGTAAATAACACTAACCAATATTCGAACCACATCCCCTTTATTTCAAGTATGTAATTTCCAATAAGGATAAACATGAACGTTTGAATAGCCGACAGAACGAACATAATTACAATCTTGCTCCAGATATAACTTCCTTTACTAAGGTTTAGAAAGGATTCTCGTTTCTGTATCTTTCTATCTTTAATAATTTCTTCAGCACTAACAGTCAATCCTATAAAAAGGGCAACTACCACAGCCATGAACATATATACAGTGATGTTTTCATTCTCACGGAAGGTGTAACCAACCTTATTAGATAAATCCATATTCGTATACTTCACGAAATATGCAAGGATAAGGGCTAGTACAGGTGATTCAAGGAAATTGATCGAAAGGTATTGTTTGTTAGTTAATTTCGATAATACATCACGAGTAATGAATACCTTAAATTGTTTGAATTTATTTGGAACTTTAAAAGTGCTTTCAGGAATTTCAGTCAGTTCAACCGCCTCATTCACTTTTGTTTCTATTTTTTCCTTAAAGTGTTCATTCCATTCGCCAGGAGACACCTTTCTGTTTCGAGTAATGTTTCCATATTCATCCAATACCTTTGATTCGATGATATTAAAAACTTGCTCAGGATTTACATTCCCACATTCAATACATTCACTCTCATTACTGTTTGCATGATTAACAACAGTCTTAAAATAGATGACAGAGTCAACTGGGTTACCATAATAAATAGGATAACCACCAACATCAAGTATCAATAACTTATCAAACATTTTAAAAATATCAGATGAAGGCTGATGGATAACAACGAATACCAATTTTCCTTTCAGAGCAAGCTCTTTTAAAAGGTCCATGATGTTTTCCGAATCTCGCGATGAAAGGCCTGATGTAGGCTCATCAACAAAAAGAACGGATGGCTCACGAATTAATTCAAGTGCTATATTTAATCGCTTACGTTGACCTCCAGATATTGTTTTTTCAAGTGGGCTTCCAACCTTTAAATCGCGAGTTTCGATTAAACCTATACTAGTTAATACTTCAACAACTAAATCAGAAATTTCACTGTCTTTTTTGTTACCAAAACAAAGTTTTGCATTGTAAAATAAATTTTGGAAGACCGTTAGTTCCTCAATCAACAAATCATCTTGTGAAACGTGACCGATAACGCCTTCTATTTTGTTCTTCTCAGTATGTATATTAATTCCATTAATCTTAACCGAACCTTCACTAGGTGTTTCGTTACCGTTCAAAACATTTAGTAAAGTTGACTTTCCTGCCCCCGAACCACCCATGATTCCAATGAGTCGTCCAGAGTCTTCACTAAAATTAATGTCACGTAAACCTAATTTTCCACTTTTGAATTTAAATTCAAGATTATTAACCGTGAACGATACCTTTGCTTTAGAGGTGTCGCTCATAAAGGCACTTAGTATATCGCTATAATATACAGGTTTTACCTTTGAGCTTCTTAATGACGAACCAGGAGTTAAGATGAAAACTTTTCCAGATGTAAGAATTTGGCCATTAAGGTACAAGTCGCTTTTGCCAAAATAGAGTAGGGCGTAGAGATTGACACTTTGTATCCATAATACTCTTGCTTGACCAGTTACTCCTTCTGCAAAAACATGTTTAGCATCTCTTAAATTATGAGAAAGGCGATTGTCGATAATAAGTACTTGGCTTGAATCTGGAACATCATCAACACTAGCTTGAATGAATCCCATACTGCTTCTGTATTCATCCTCACTAATATTAAATGTCTCGGCAACAGTTTTAACAAATTCTAATTCTTGTTCCGATATTTCTACATTCGAATTGATGAACTCTATCAATCGAATGAGAACAACTACTTTTTGTACTTGTGTGAGCTCGCTGTTAATTTGAGTGCAAATTCTTAAAACCTTAACCGAGTTCAAAGATGTGCGTTTCGCAGTTCCATCTTTTTTCTTGGTTACTTGATGGTGAGCTTCCAGATATTCGTCAAATATCTTAAGATATTGGTCCACCAATTCTTGATTTAATTGCTGTTTCAAGAATGATTGAACAATCAATCGTCCATTGTCATTAATGCCATCAACCCTTGCAATGATAGCAAACATTTGCATTAAGGCTTTTAATATTCGTTCACTCATGGTTTAATATTGATAACGTTTTACATTCGAAAAAAAAAGACATTATTACCTCAGTAATTAATGTCTTTTTTAAAAAATTTATGTGTTTTTATTTCTGTTGTTTAAAGCCAATTAAAATAACGGCTCTCCCTGAACTTTGTCCTCCTTCGCCATTTAGTTTAGCTTCGATGATGCAATCTAGGGTATTGCTGATTTTAAAATCCCACCAAGGTGAGTTTTTATAATCTTTGTTAGTGTAAAGTAAATTTCTCTCTGAATCGTAAATAGTAAACACCAAGTTGCCGTCTGATAATCCGCTGCACGCTGCTATTCGATAAACGGAGCCTCCATAAAGTGTTGTGTGGAACTCTGCTGTTTCGTCTGTATTCATTAATAACGCACGGTATTGTTGTCCATCAGAGATAAACTGTTTTTCTAAATGTTTTGCACAAGCATTTGCAACCGTATCATTTACTTGAGCGGAAGCAGTACTGATGCCAATGAAACCACTTACTAAAATAACTAATTTTAAAAATCCTTTTTTCATATTACGTTTTGTTTTTTTGTTGAACGTTTCTCTATTCAAATATTATCCTACAACTTGGGTTCTGATGTTTTTTATTTTTTGAGTAATCGACTCAATCTGCTCTGGAGTAATTTTGATTTCAGATTTACTGTTTATTACTGTCATCTTGTTGCTTGGGTCAATGGATGGTTTTTGATAAGTATATTTAAATTCAATTCCATCGTAAACAGTTGATAAATCTTCAAGATTGTCTACAAACTCAGTGTATTCTGGTTGGCTATAATATTGTTTTAATAGTTTAATCAAACTTTGTAAAGATGATTTTTGTTCTGCAATTCTACGTTTTACATCTTCAGTGTTTTTAGTTTTGTAAACGTTTGTTGCGAAATACAAACTCTCAATCCAGCCACCTGCAAGCACTAATCCACTAACATCATTTCTGTCGTTGTTTTTTAGATAAGTATCGCTTGAACGATATGCATCACCTACAAGCACTAGCATTGAATCTTGTTTCCCAAGGTTTTTCTGAAAACGTTCAATAGTCTTTGCATCAAATGCTCCTGCTACACCTAATTCATCAGCTAATTTCTTTGCTGAGTTCAAATACCCAATCGCGTCTTGATTCTGGTCATAAATTGTTACATAACCAAGGTCTGCACCGTAAATGCCAAGGTTTACACCTTTCGAAAAACCTGTTGAATAACTTGCTGATTTATTCGCAGGATTCAAAATAGTCTTATCATATTTTGCTCCTGTGCTTTTTATCAAGAAAGCAGTTTGTATTGGCGAAGGAATACTAAATATTTCACCATTGACATTCAGTATTGTACTTTGAGTACTATCCACGGGAGGGATTTCATCATTGTCTTTTTTATTACCATTGTTACATCCTGCGGCCAATAGGGCAGTTAATGATAACAAGACTAATTTTTCTTTAAGGTTGATAAATTGCAAAGTCATTTCAGTTTTATTTTATAATTTAGTTTCTAAGTGTAATAGAAAATTAACGAATGGTCAAAAATAATACTTTATCTTAATATTTATACAAATAAGGTAAATATTTTTATAAATAATTTGTTCTAAAATCCAAACAATGTCTCTGAGATGGATTTTAGTGACGCTAGATTAAATTGTAGTGGCTATTATTACTCATATTCAAACACTGCACAATCTACTAAAGAAGCTTAGTGTTTGAAAGGGCAAAAGTTTTACTTTATCCGAGAACACAGCGATTATCCTTTCCAAGAGCGCCAGTCTTTTTGAATTTGTTTGATGATTGATTTTACCGATCCTGCCCAATAATTGCGCATACCTACTCCAAGTGGTTTACCTTCTTCTTTTTGGCAAAGAAGTACTTTTTTACTCGCAATGTCAAAGAATGTCACATAAATAGATGCATTTTCAGCGCCTTTGTCAAAATTTTCAACAATGAAAACACAGGCAATTCCATCTTTCTTTTCTCCTGCCGTATATTTTGCAACCATTCCATCTATTTCTTTTCTGTCTATTGTGCCTGGATTGAAAACCATACAAGCGCTAGCATCAATCTTAGAGTTAATGGTATTCACTGGTCCCATGTCGTATGCAATGTTATCTACATCAAATGCATTGTTCAACGGAAAGTTCGTTTTTTCTTTGGCAATTAGTGCGTTCCATTGTGGTATCCATTTTGTTCTCATATCATGGCCTGTAGCGGGCATTGCCCCCATTCCTTGGTCAAATTGACCAACAAATTTCGCCTTGGTGAAATCAAGTCCATACCATACGATTTCATGTGTTTCAAATACTGCTTTTGAGTTTTGAGCTTTTGTAAGTCCAATTGAGGAAATTGCGAGTGTCAATAAAATTATTCGTTTCATTTTTATTCTGTTTAAAATTTGAAGCAAAAATACAAACCTTTTATTTTATAATTACCATTTCTACTCTTCTATTTTTTTGCCTACCCTCCATGGTTTTATTGTCAGCTATTGGTTTTGTCTGTCCGAACCATTCTATTTTAAATCGTTCGGGTGCAATGCCTTTTCCAACAAGGTATTTCTTTACAGCCTCCGAACGTTTTTGAGATAACTTTAGATTAGCCGCAGCCACTCCTTGATTATCGGTGTGTCCAGAGACTTTTAACCTCCATTTTGGTTTTTTTGCCAACAATGCCGATAAATCATTTAACGAAGCATACGATTCTTTCTTGATTACATCATTACCCGATGCAAATTCCAAGTTGCTAAACGCTTTCTGAACTATAGCTTGTTCAATGGTGTCAAGTTTCACAGCTACATCTTGTGTACTCATTTGGTTCAATACATTCACATCTGTTTTTAAAACTATGAAATGTAAATAACCATCCCTATTGTCTTTTATTGCTTTTTTAGCAATTCCTCCAACCACAACTTTCGCATCAAAAATGGTATCAGTACGTTCACCTTCCATTCTGAATCTCACTTTTTCGTCAGATGGTAAGTCATCAAAACTGAAACTTCCATCTTTATTTTGAATCACAGTCCGTAAACTATTTCCAACGGAGTCTATAAGTATCATTTTTAATTCTGGGCATCCCTCATTGCTTGCAGGGCCTGGCTTTTCAGGACACTTATCCAATCTGTCCATCACTCCATCTCCATCTTTATCCGGACAGCCTTTGAATTGTTTCAATCCATATTCTGAAGGGCAATCGTCATCCTTATCAGGAATTCCATCGGCATCAGTATCCGGACAACCATTGAATTGAGCCAATCCAGCAACATCCGGACAGGCATCCAATTTGTCGATTACTTTATCTCCATCACGGTCAGGGCATCCATTAAACTCTGGTAATCCTGGATCATCCGGACATTGGTCATCTTTGTCTTCCACATGGTCATTATCGCGGTCAGGACAACCATAAAACTCCCAAACTCCAGGTACATCAATGCATCTATCTCTATCATCCGAAACGTGGTCGTTATCTCTATCACGCACTCTACGATACATTAATGGTATTTTGAACATCGCATGAATGTCAGCTCCGTAGATATCTTTATTACTTACAAGAGGTAATATGTTTGATGTTCCAATAATTATTGGCCCTAGGCGTAAACCCAATCCAACTTTTGTGGTCCCATAAGCATCGTAAGATACAGGCACAAACAAACCAAGATATTTATAATCCCATCTTGGCGTTAAGCTTATAGAAGTTAGTTCGTGCACCGCAGTGGTCCGTTTACTTCTTACAAATTTAAGTGAGTTGTAATCAAGGTATGGAGTTAAGTTCACATAAAAATCTTTCCAAAGTTGATAATCTATTTGTAAGCTAATCACAGTAGGTAAACTCATTTTAAAGGTTTCGTCTCCTTCTGGTTTTTTCTTTATAAATATGTTTTGAATAGAATCATCAAATTCTTGAAGATTGTTTGGATTGAAACGAGCCACATCCCAAAGAGAAATATCTGTTGTGAAATCTCTGCTATATGAACCTTTCCTGAACTTTACTGGTGTACCCACATCAAGCACGGAGAGTCCAACTCTTAGCTTATATTTATTTTTATCTAATTTGTTCAATCCTTTTTGTCCATTCATTTCATATTTATAATCCTGATATTTTGGGCGCCATTCATACACTACACCAAAATCGAATGCAAATGAACCAAACGGTGAGGGTTTATATTGCACAGTCGATTGATCTTGTTCGAAATTGTCAGAATGTCCATAACTCACATCAGAGTGAAAAAGCGAAATCGTAGTATCGTTCGTGATTTGATAATGCAAATCATTCACATACATATAAGCCGCTTGCAATCCTTGAACATATTTAGCAGTGATACCAGCTTTCAGAAAGTGTGCTCCTTCTGCTTTAAACACGTGTCCGTAAGTAATTCCGTATTCCATCCACGACATGGTTTGTAAACTCAAATTTTTGTTTTCAATTTTCTTTTGCCATAACGAAGGATAGTTCAATTCATTCGATACAAGATTAGCCATATCGGGTTCAAGTCCATCAATATTCAATATGGTTCTAGCTTTCCATTTTATTGCAATGGCATTTTTTTCATTGATGGTAACCATTATAGAAGGCAAGTAAATTTGATTGTAAAAATTCACCGATTTGGCCTGGCTACTTTCTCGTCTAACCATATAATTTTGCGAGAAGGAAGTATCCTTAAATGCTTTATAATTATCCTCTGAAAAATTATTCCAACTTCCTTCATGTTTCAAGGCCGATTTTTTTAATCCAATATAATTATTCGAAAGGCCGATACCTGCACCAATCACATTGAAGTCGGTTTTAAATCGGCTATCTACCACCGAAGCCGGCTGTAGCTCTGTGCCCATCAATCCCGAATAATTACTATTCAAATATTCCAGAAAATCTTGGGCCGAACTAGTAAATGAAAATGTAAAAACAGAAAAGATAATTAGTAGAATTTTTTTCATACGCCTATAGTATTTTGACTTCGTTTTTCGATATCTTGATTTTGTAAATTTAGTAGTCCAAATTCGAATGTGAAAGTAGAAAAAATTTTAACACCATGGCAGTTAATGAAGCTGATAAACATAAATTCTTTTATCTCCTCCTCCTGTCACCACATTGTTAAGCCCCTCTCCATTCATATCGCCAATGCTAAAACTAGTTTTGCCCGACAACGGGAAATCCGAATTCAACAATCCATTCTCGTTGATTAAAAATAATTCATTCGCGCTTTCCGAAACTACACCCAACTGTACATTCCCATCGCCAGAAGTGAATAACTGAACACCTCCCGAAACGGTGTCTTTAAATTCATACTTATAAAGTAGCGACTTGTCTTGCGAGAAAACTTTTAATTCGTTTCTCGTAAGAAATATATATTCCTTTTTATCATCCCTATTGATGTCGTAGTAATAGAAATAAGGCGAGGTTTCGAAACTCTGAAACTTTATATTTTCGCCATCTCCCGACAAACTCAATTTAATCACGTTACCCAATGTATCACAACCAATCACAAAAGTATGTGCATAATCCTTCCCACTTTCAACAAAAAAGTTAGCCATACCTGTTGGCATCTGTTCTTTTGTTGTCAACTTACTTTCACCATGTCGGTCCATAATGTAAACATTGCCTTTCACATCTACCACTCCAAGGTGGTCTTTGTTATTGGCTCTGAAATAGGTTATCGGCAAGAACACCGTAGCTTTTGTTTTGTCAAATTTAAAACCATTCACCAGCTCTCCATTTATTTTGTAGCAAAGTATGTGTTTGTTTTCGGTAGCTATAAATATTCTGTACTCCTTGTTGTTTTCATAGTCAATCAGCGCAAGAGCATTAGTAGCAGGCGATTTTAAATTAATCGGAAATCCTTTCAAATCATTTCCATTTCTATCAATTACATAAATCCTATTCATAGTATTGAACAGCAACTGAAGTTTGTTATTTTTCAACGCATCCACTTGCAGCAGGTCCGACATTATTTTTCCATCCAATTGTTTTCGCCACAATATTTTCCCTGTGGCACTAATCAAGTACAATTTATATGCATCATCCTGCACCACTATTTCTTTCGTATTGCTCAGGTGATTAAGCACCATCCATGGTTTCGAACTAATAGTTGTATCGAGCACTGATTCCCACAAAGTGCTCGATTCTTGTTTTTGTTCCGAATTATATTTCAGAAAAATCGTACTGTAAAACGATTTCTTATTCGAAGAAAACTGAATCGCTACACCTTCAAATTTTTTTGTCAACTTCAAGTGTTTGGTTAAATCATCACCACATTTTTTGTTCAACATCGAACCATAAATCAGCGATGAGCGCGGAATAGAAGAGTAGAAGTAGAGATTCGTTTCTGACGAAAGGTTTGACGAAAAATCCTTGTAGCTCTTTTCTTCGCTCAATGTTTTATGGTTTTCATACGCATCAATAAATGGGTGCAACGCTTCTGCCGAGTTCCCCACCACCACGTAATTGCCAAGCGAAGTAAAATAATTGTTCTTCAGCTCAGCAAATTGGTTGCCGAAAAGCAAAGGGATAATAGTTGGCAACGGCAGCAACGTTATCGTATGGTCGCGATAGCGGGCCGTGTCAAGCTTCGTACCTTCAGTTTTATTAATCTGTTTGGCTAAATCCGTCAACGAGCCAACCGCATTTTTTATATTGTTCGACCTAAAAACCCCATAACTCTTCTCCATCAGGTTCTCTCCGCTAGGTTCAGTCACCACCATCGCCATCTCATTATTCATCCAATTCAGAAAACAATTCGCCACATTTACCTCATACCGAGTATTTATTGACGACAGCAAAACCTCATTCGCAGCATGATGCGCATCGGTTTGTTCTTCTAGTTTCGAATCACGATAAAACGTTGAAAAATTACTCACCCCAAAAAACAAAAACTGAGCAGTACTGTTCGGAATCACCTTCGTCATCTCTATCTCCTGAGGTTTCTGATTACTAAAAACTCGCAAGTAACTACGTGTTGAATCCGACACTTGGGTAAATCCTGTTAACGACAATGCATTCGCTTTCACCTGCACATCCCAGCCCGAACAATCAGCAAAATGAGAAACATCCTCCAATCTTGTTCCCAGTTTCGAGGACGAAAACAACCGAAGCAGTTTCGGAAACGTTTTATAATTCACATACACACTCGCATCCGCATTTTTTCCAGCCGACCCCACCACCTTGCCAAACGAAGCATCCTTCACCAGCGAGTTCCCCGATTTCAATTGACGAATCGATTCTTTCACCAAATCCTCCTGCTCCGACATCATCAAAATCCCATCCTGAAAAGCATAGTACAAACCCTTCCTTGGCGAAAGCTTTAGTCTACCTATCGCCACCCCAGCATAATCTTGCTTTTGAGCATTTTTGTCAATCGATTTTAAAAAATCCTCGAAATACGTTTCGTACGTCAAATTAGGCATACTATATATATAGAGTAAGTCAAGCTCCGAACTTGACGACACATGTGCCGACACAAAAACCGAATGATTATCAAGTGCCGAACCCACATCCTTATTCAGTTCGAGCAACGAATCAATACTCCGCCCCACACCATTCATCCTACCCACCAATTCCGTTCCCAATAGCTCCTCCCACATCAGGTTCGTCTGCGACAGTTTGCGCCATAGTTTTCTCGCCTGTCTGCTTTCCATCACCATCACCGCATTCACAGGTATCGCATTGATGCCTTCGCTCACAGGCGTATTCATTTGTTTCAAATACACAAACCACGCAATGCCGCCTGCCAAGCAACACACCACCATCACCACCGAAACAATTTTTCTTACCATATCAATCCAATGGAATCACCTCCCACATTCAAAATACGAAATTAACCATAGAAAAGCCCTCCCGCAACTCCCCAAAATAAAATTACCAACAACCCAAGGTTACTAACAGGTAGTGCAACATGGCAAACAGTCAATTGTTTTTCACACATATATAATAGTGTCAATTCACCCAACCCTCAAAACACCCCTTTTCACCAAAACATCTTCTTCATATTTCGAAAAATTACGTCTTTCTCAAATTTAGCCATCTCCGTGCAGCATTCAGCCATTTAAGAGGAGAATGTACTCATCTCAGAGGAGCATTTAGCCAACTCCGGGGAGCATTTAGCCATCTCCGGGGAGCATTTAGCCATCTCCGAGCAGCATTTAGCCATCTCCGAGCAGCATTTAACAATCTCCGAGGAGCATTTAGCCTTCTCAGGGGAGCATTTAGCCTTCTCGCGGCAGCAATTGCGTTTTTAAGTGCCATTAAATCTATACAAATTCCACCAAAAATCAACTCAAAATCGCATTAACAATAACATAATCAATCAAATGGAAAAAATTTGAGCCTTTCGCTAGCGCGAGTTTTCAACTCGTGTTAATGAGTAGGAGGTATCCCACCACCTCTCCTAATTCCCCAAAAAATCAATTTACCCTCCATCAAGCTGTTTTTTACCCTCATTTAAATCATTATAAATTGAATAATTTAGTATTTTTGAGTTGAAAAAGTTTTTCACCCAACTCACTATTTCAAAAAAATAATCACCAACCACAATTAATAATTATGAAGTTAAACAACGAAACCTACCCGGTAGAAGTTTTTATCGGGATGCAATGGGAAGCAGAAATGGTAAAAAATCTCTTAGAAAACGAAAACATAGAAGCCTTCCTCACCGACCAAATCATCGGAACATTAGTCCCGTTTTATTCCACACCAGGCTTAGGCTCCGTCAAAGTTGTCGTTTCAAATCTTGATTTCGAAAAAGCCAAATTAATCGTTTCCGAATTCGAAAACTCACGCAAAGAATAAACGCTATTCATAAGCGTTTTTATAGGCCATTACTTTACTCACTTTAATCTGATTAAATTTAATAGACAATCCTAAATCCTAATTCCCCAAATCCTTAATCATTAAGCCCATTTTTAGGGTCAATTTTTATTTTTCGAGAACTTACCAAACACCAACTGTTTAAAAATACTACACTATTTTCTTGATTTTTTAATTTTCTTGCTCTACTTTCGTGCTTCAGTTTGTTATTAACCCCTTAATAAAACACTAAAAGTCATGTTTGAATTAAGTAAAAAGATACTTGAAAAAGTGAGTTTCGATAAAACACTTTTTCGCAAAGAACTCATAAAAGCCGTAAAATGGCTAAAGCCTGACGAAAAAACAATGTTGATGATGTGGTGCTTAACCACCTACGGAAATCAATACAAAGACGTAATCAAGGAAGTATTTAAAAATATTACAAAGTCCTAATCGGGCTTCAAAAATTCCAGATTCCTTTTTAGTCCGCCAAACTTGGTTCGTTTCACAGCCGAATCCTTAAACACGCGCTTAAAAGTCTGTTCTGTTATCTCATAAAAATCTCGCGCTGTCATGCCCAGCAATTCTTCATTAGGTAGAAAATGAGGTTCATTATTCGGTTTCGCAAACCTATTCCACGGACACACATCTTGGCACACATCGCACCCGAATGCCCAATTATCCAATTTCCCTTTTGCTTCAGCAGGTAGGTTGTTTTTTAGTTCAATAGTATAATACGAAATACACTTGCTTCCATCCACCACGTAAGGAGCCACAATCGCTTGTGTAGGGCAAGCTTCCATGCATCGGTTGCAACTGCCACAATAATCTTTCATCGCAATATCCGCATCAAGTTCCAAATCGATAATAAGTTCGGCAATAAAATAAAACGAACCCGAACGCTTGTTTATCAAATTACTATTCTTGCCTATCCAACCCAACCCGCTTCGTTTTGCCCAAGCTCTATCCAGCACCGGTGCCGAGTCAACAAAAGCGCGTCCATCCACACTTCCTATCGTTATGTTGATATAGTTGAGCAATTCACTCAGTTTTTCTTTTATCACAAAATGATAATCTTTACCATAAGCATACTTACTTATTTTAGGAGCTTTAGCATCCGCTTGCACTTGCGCAGGGTAATAATTAAGCAACAGTGAAATCACCGATTTTGCATCCGGCACAAGCAATCGAGGGTCGAGTCGCATGTCGAAATAATTATTCATATAGTTCATTTCTCCCTGCATTTCCTTGCGCAACCAATTTTCGAGTCGTGGTGCTTCCTCTTCCAAAAATCCAGCTTTCGAAACTCCACAATAATCAAAGCCCAATCGTTTGGCTTCGTTTTTTATCATCAATGTAGCTTGCGAAGTAGTCATAACGCTATCTGTCGAAATTATAAAAACTATAATCTTGAACCACCGTGGCGAGGAATTCTGTGTCCGGCAGATTCGAACTTATATTCATAATCGCTTTAGTTTTTTTAGCGAGTTTGTCAATCGCTTCCGTATTGTTGGTCCTTAGCGATACAAGCATCACCTCTTTAATAATAGCAATATCATTATCTGTTAATTTCGATACCTCTTGAAATACCAGTTGATACTCAGGAATAGGTTTGTTCAATATCGTATCGTTTATGCTCACTCGATGTTTTAGTTTTATCACAGTAGTACCTGCGGCCATGTCTCCAACTCGTTGTCCTTTCCCATTAATTAATATGGCAATCAACGCCACCCCTCCCGAAAGCAATCGTGTGTCGATAATGCGAAGCAACCAACGCAAAAGATATGCACCAAAACTTGCTGGTGTACCATCTACTTTTACCACCTTTATTTTCATAATTATTTTCCCAAACGATCGGCCTTGCAATGATGCTTCGCAAACCAAATCATAAAGCAAAACGGGCAACATCCAAATCACAATCATAGCCACATTTTTCACCATAAATCCTTTTGTATAAGTGTTGATGAGTAGCAAAATTAAGAAATAGGCAACAAAAAACACATAATCGAGCAACGTAGCAAGTATGCGGTCGCCAATGCTTGCCAATTCATATTCAATGTCTACATTTTGCGATGTTTGTATGCGTATATTCTCCATAATAAGGATTACAAATATATTTTAAAAAAGAGAGTGAACAATGAATAGATTTTATTTCGATTGAAATTTATATAAATTTACAAAATTTAAATTTCGAAAAATCGACTATTTTTGTTCAAATCCATACATTGAAAGAAATAACATTTTTAAAACAGAATGCCGATAAGTGGCAAGAATTCGAAGGAATGATGAATAAAAAATCTTCTGCCAGTCCCGATTTGATGGCTGATTTGTTCATCCAACTCACCGATGACTTGTCGTATGCTAAAACCAATTATCCTAAATCCAAAACCACTCAATACCTCAATTCACTTGCAGCGCGCGTTCATCAAGAGATTTACAAAAACAAAAAAGAAAAGAAATCGCGAGTCATTACCTTTTGGACTCACGAATTACCATTCATTTTTAAAAATTCTCACAAACAATTGTTATATGCCTTTATCATCTTTATCGTAGCCATGCTCATTGGTATTGTATCTGCCGCTTATGACGATAATTTTGTTAGACTCATACTTGGCGACAGTTATGTAAATATGACACTCGACAACATTGATAAAGGCGAGCCAATGGCAGTATACCAAAGCATGAATCAAGTTAATATGTTCATTGGCATCACGGTTAATAATATTTATGTTTCGTTCATGTGTTTCACTTTCGGAATTTTATTTTCCTTAGGAACAGCATATCTTTTGTTTTCAAACGGACTTATGTTAGGTGCTTTTCAATACTTTTTCTATGCCAAAGGATTATTGCTGCAATCGGTATTGGTAATTTGGATACATGGCACATTAGAAATATCTGCTATCATCATTTCAGGTTGTGCAGGTATTGTAATGGGCAATAGCATATTGTTTCCTGGAACCTATTCGAGAGGTGTATCTTTTATTAGTGGAGCAAAACAAGGGGTAAAAATTAGCATTGGTCTTGTACCCGTGTTCATTACCGCTGCCTTTTTCGAAGGGTTCGTCACTCGATATGCTCATATGCCCATGTGGTTAAGTCTAAGTATTATTCTTTCCTCCCTTAGTTTCATCATATGGTATTTCATTGTTTACCCAATTCGATTAAACAAGAAGGCTGAACAATTAGTAAAAATGGATAATTAAAAATTAGATAGATGACAAAAGAGAAAATTAATTTCCGGCAAGCACGCGATTTCACCGAGACATTCAATGTGTCCATCAAATTTTTAAGACAGAATTTTAAAATGTTTTTCCAATGCCTCATTCTCATTGCAGGACCATTTGTATTAATGAGTGCTATCGCAGGTGCCTTTTATCAATCTCATGCCATTTCAATGATGTCGTTAGCTAAGCTTGGTTCAAATGTCAATGCTTTTTCTCGCATCATTGATCAGTTTGGTTGGACCTATGCTATTTTTATCATTGCTACCATTGTTGCAAGTCTAATGATGGTGAATACGGTATTTTCATTCATGATCATTTACAATGAAAAGGGGCCTGAAGAAATAACAATGAATGAGGTAAGTACTAAAGTGATTAAAAACATAGGTAATGTACTCTCCATTTTTTTATCATTTACCTTCACCACCATCCTCATTTTAGTTGTTATAGTAGGTATTATCATTGGTATCTCTAGTGGTGTTCCTGCTTTGGGAATATTATTGGTTTTTCTGCTTGTCATTGGACTCATGATAGTCTTACCTCCAATCATGTGGCTGCTTTCGGCTATGTATTTAGTAAAGATGAACGAAGGGATAAGTGTATCAGAGTCATTTACTAAAACAAAAGACGCATTAAGAGGAAACTTTTGGTGGACATGGGTAATATTTGTAGGTGCAGGCATCGCAGTGATGATTGCTAATTTTGCGTTTGCACTTCCTCAAGCAGCTTATCAAATGGTATTAATGTTTACCCGATTGAAAGGTTCAACCGATGAAGTTTCTGTGTCGTTTCTAATAGTTGCAACTGTTTGTACATTTTGTACCACTACACTTTACAGTGTTATGCACGTCATCAGTGGGTTTCATTACTTTAGTCTTGCCGAAAAGAATGATGGAAAAGGATTGCTTGAACGAATTGATGAAATAGGCACAACACCAACAAACAATGTGGAACAACATTTCTAAACGAATCATCTATTTTGTTTTGTTTGGTTATTGCTTAATCTTTAGTTATAAATCAGAAGCAAAAACAGAAAAAGCATCTTCCCTCAAGTTGGATACAGCCCATGTGGATGTTAGAAAACTCACTGATGATGAACGTACCAAATTAATGGAAGATAAAAATTATCGTTACGATAGAATTGGCCCAGCACCAAAATCATTGTGGGATAGGTTTTGGGAGTGGGTGTGGAGACAAATCGGAAAAATCTTCGAATCAAAAGGGGGAATGATCGGTTGGCATATTTTTGAATATTCAATTATTGTAGCAGCGTTGGTATTGGTAATTGTGCTCTTACTGAAAAACAATATTCGAGCCCTCTTTTATGGTAAGGGAGCTTCTGTGGATATTGATTTTAAAGAATTCGATAACGATATTAATAAAATCAATTTTAATAAATTGATTGAAGAAGCCATTTCAAAAAAGGATTTTAGGAAGGCGGTTCGTTTACATTTTCTACAACTCCTGAAGGGACTAGCCGAACACAATGTCATCAAATGGCAGATTGACAAAACCAATTCTGACTATTCCATGGAGCTTCTAAACACAAGGTATTCCAAATTATTCAACGAATTAACTATTTCCTATGAATTCATTTGGTATGGCGACTTTCATCTAGATGAACCAAATTTCAGAAAAGCTATCGAAAAATTCAAAGAGTTTAAAGTTGGAATCGAATAACGCATGAAGTAGATTTAGAAGTGAAGAGAGGAAATAGAAAATATATAGTAGCCCTTTTTATTTGTTTTGTAACGTTAATATTGTTACAAGTGCTTGCACCCAAACCAATCGATTGGAAGTTGAGTTATTTGAAAAAAGATAATGTTCCTTTTGGTACTTCCGCTTTGAGCAAAACGTTGACAACACTATTCCCTTCTCAAATTATTACAACGATAGATGCGCCCATTTATAATTCATTGAAAAGTAAAGAACTTGATAAATGTAATTACATTTTTATCAATCAATCGTTCGAACCAGATAAATTAGATACCCGCGAATTATTGAAATTTGTGGAAAAAGGTAATCGAGTTTTTGTGGCAGCAAATTATTTTTCAGGAAAATTTGCAGACACCTTAAATATTAAAACGGATGACTATTTCGACATTAAACCTGATGTGGTAAAAGATTCTAACTTGATATCAAATTTATATAAACCACATGACACAGCAAGAATTAATTTTGTAAATCCATCTTTGAAAAACAAACGGGATTATGTATTTCAAAAGGTAATTGCGAACACTTATTTCGTTAAATTTGATACATCTAAAACAATTGTATTGGGAAAGAATGCAAATCAAAAAATCAATTTTATTGAAATAAGACAAGGCAAAGGTTCCATTTATCTTTCTACTGTACCTGAGGCTTTTACCAATTACCATTTTGTAAGTCTATCTAATAACGACTATGCTTGTAAGGCCTTGTCATATTTGCCAATTCAACAGACATTATGGGACGAATATTATAAAGTAGGAAATGGAAAGCAAGAAAGTCCACTCAAAGTTCTATTCAACAACCCGGCTTTATTAACAGCATATTATGTTCTCCTACTTACAACCCTTTTGTTTATGTTGATAGGAATTAAACGAAAGCAAAGGATAATTCCTGTAATCGAACCACTTCGTAACACTACACTTGATTTTGTTGAAATTGTCGGGACGCTATATTTTCAGAAAGGAAACCACAAGAACATAGCCGATAAAAAAATCCTATATTTTCTTGAATACATACGATCTACTTTTCAAGTACGAACAAATTTGTTCGATGACGACTTTATTCATCGTATAATTAATCTTTCGGGTATTGAAAAAAACAAGGTCATTGATTTGTTTAATTTGATATCCGACATGAGTTATAAACAGGAAGTTAATCAAGCAGAATTACACAAGCTTAATTCAATGATAGAGATGTTTTATAAAGAGAATAAAAGATAATCATTGTTAAAAAAAACATATCTTTATCCCAAATAAACTGTATGAAAAAACTGAGTATTAATTTTACATTTCTAGTATTAATTCTGCTTTATGGTTGTGGTGGTGTAAATGACGATAAAACCACGAACAAAAAATCATTTTCCCCTGATGAGATAAAAATTCAAAGTTCGAAAGCCAATTTGTTTTTCGATAGTATTTTCGACTCGGAGGTTTCACGCGACCCTCAACGACAATCTTATCTCGGAATAAAAACGGATTACAATAAATGGACAGACATAAGTGACGAACATGCTCAGAAAGAATTAGAGTACACCAAGTCAAATTTAGAATCTTTGCACAAACAATTCAATATGGAGGCTTTGGATGAGCAAACCAAAATTTCATATCGATTGTTCGAAAAAAACTGCAACGAGAGAATTGACAATTTCAAATGGAGATTTCATAATTATCCTGTGACTCAAATGGGTGGAATGCATTCGGAAATACCAGCATTCTTGATTAATATTCACACTGTCGTCAATGAAATGGATGCAAAAGCATACATTGATCGTTTATTGGGCATTAATGCGCTTTTTGATCAATTGATAATCAACTTGAAATTGAGGGAGACAAAAAACAGCATCCCGCCTAAATTTGTTTTTCCATATGTGGTGAGTGACTGTAAAAATATCCTCTCAGGTGAACCTTTCGAAAAAGGGAAACCTGCGAATGCATTATTAGAAGATTTTTCAAAAAAAGTGAACGAACTGAAAACTATTTCAGTTTCCGAAAAAGAGAGCTTAATTGGCAAAGTGAAGGAAGCACTAATCACTTCAGTAAAACCAGCCTATGAAAAATTGATTGCATATTGGAACGAATTAGAGAAAAAGGCTACGAAAGATGATGGTGCTTGGAAGTTACCTGATGGAGATGCTTTTTATGATGCTGCTTTAAAACAAACTACCACCACCTCTTTGACGGCAGATGAAATTCATCAGTTGGGGTTAAAGGAAGTCGACCGTATCCATAGCGAAATGAGAGAAATAATGAAGAAGGTAAACTTCAAGAACGACAACCTTAATGATTTTTTTGATTTTATGCGTTCTGATGAAAAGTTTTATTTTTCAAATACAAAGGATGGTAAAGAAGCTTATAGGGTAAAAGCCGTCAAAATAATTGATGACATGAAGCAACAGTTACCAAAATTGTTTGTCACACTTCCAAAGGCTTCAATTGAAGTAAAAGCAGTAGAACCTTTTCGTGAGAAAAGTGCAGGTGGTGCATTTTACGAAGAACCTGCATTAGACGGTTCTCGTCCAGGTCGTTATTATATTAATCTGTTTGATATGACGACACAAGCAAATTATCAAATGGAAGCTTTAGCATATCACGAAGGAATACCTGGACATCACATGCAAATAGCGATAGCTCAAGAATTGTCTACAATACCAAAATTTCGTAAGAATGGTGGAAATACTGCATATGTAGAAGGTTGGGCATTGTACTCGGAAAAGGTGCCGAAAGAAATCGGTTTTTATCAAGACCCTTATTCAGATTTTGGAAGATTGGCAATGGAGTTGTTTAGGGCAGCAAGGTTGGTTGTAGATACTGGCATCCATCGGAAAAAGTGGACACGAGAAAAAGCGTTAACCTATTTCAAGGACAATACACCAAATCCTGAAGGTGATAATTTGAAAGAAATTGAGCGGTACATTGTATGGCCTTCTCAAGCCACAGGTTATAAAATCGGAATGAATAAAATTCTTGATCTACGCGAAAACGCAAAGCGGAAGTTAGGAGCTAAATTTGATATTCGTGAATTTCATGACATTGTGCTTACTTCGGGACCTCTTCCGATGGATATTTTAGAAGAAATGGTAAATTCGTGGGTAACAAAAAAATTATAAAATAGATGTAATAAGTTTTGTAATTTTGTTATTCCAATACAATAGTCAAACAAAAACAAAAGAATTAATAAACATGGCAAAGAAAGAAAAAACAAAATCAATCCTCACAAAAAACTCAGTTGATTTTTTAGAATCATATTTAAATAATGCTTCACCAACTGGGTTCGAGAGTGAAGGGCAAAAACTTTGGCTAAATTATATCAAACCATATGTGGATACAACATTTGTTGACAACTATGGAACAGCGGTAGCTGTAATAAATCCTTTAGCCGAATTCAGAGTTGTTATTGAAGCCCATGCGGATGAAATTTCATGGTTTGTTCACTATATCACTAAAGATGGTTTTATTTACGTATGCCGAAATGGAGGTAGCGATCACATGATTGCACCATCCAAGCGAGTTAATATACATACTGAGAAAGGAATTGTAAAAGCCGTTTTTGGTTGGCCAGCAATTCATGTGCGTGAATCAGGCAAAGAAGAACCTGCTTCATTAAAAAACATATTCTTGGATTGTGGATGCAACAGTAAGAAAGAGGTGGAAGCCCTCGGAGTTCATGTTGGGTGTGTGATTACATACGAAGACAAGTTCATGGTATTAAATGATAAATATTTTGTAGGTCGAGCATTGGACAATCGTATGGGTGGTTTTATGATAGCAGAAGTAGCTCGTTTACTAAAGGAAAGTAAGACCAAATTGCCTTTTGGATTATACATTACCAATTCCGTTCAGGAGGAGGTAGGTTTAAGAGGAGCTGAAATGATTACTCATACCATCAAACCAAATGTTGTAATATGTACAGATGTTACACATTGCACTCAATCACCAATGATGAATAAAATAACAAGTGGAGACATTGCGGCTGGAGAAGGACCAGTTGTTACATATGGTCCAGCTGTTCAAAATAATTTGTTGAAACTCATTATTAATGCGGCCACTAAAAGAAAAATCCCATTTCAAAGAGCTGCAGTTTCTCGCGCCACAGGTACAGATACAGATGCGTTTGCCTACTCTATTGGAGGTATACCCTCAGCATTAATTTCATTACCGCTTCGATATATGCATACTACAGTCGAAAGCGTTCACAAGGGAGATGTAGAAAATGTGATTAGATTAATCTTTGAATCACTTAAAGACATCAGGAATAATCACGATTTTAAATATTTTTAAAATATTTAAAACAAAAATTCTTGATAATGAAACTTAAAAGTAACTTTGTATTCAAATAAATGAAATTATGATAAATAAATCTTCTAAATTTTGTACTGTAGCCTTAACAACCTTTATTGGGTCTATTTTGTGTTTTGTTGGTTGTAATTCTGACTCCACTCAAAGCAAAGAAATTGTAAATGTTTCTGTAAATGACACATTGTCTCCAAAAACAAGCGAACCTACAAAAGTGAAGTTGAACCTATCAATGTCGATTAATGATATTCCTTTTCCTTTCGAAATTCTGGATACTTTATACGGGAAGAAGATTCCTTACGATGATAAAGTGATGAATCCACTTGAAAACTATTCGAAGTATATTCAATACAATGCGAAAGCAACAAACTTAGGAATATATGGTGCCGATTTAGCTTATGCTGTTACTTATGAGCAATTTCAACAGATTGGTCCATATGTTAAAAACACAAAAAAATTAGCCGAAGATTTGAACATTGATTTTGCCTTCAATCAAGAGATGATGGACAAATACAACAAGTATAAAAATAATAAAGATTCGCTAACCAAAATCGTTTTTGATTCATATCAAAAAGTGGATAATGCCCTGAAGAATGATGAACGTGTAGGTATAGCATCTTTAGTGGTGACAGGAAGTTGGATAGAAGGACTTTATTTGTCAACTCGTACTTTTGTGAATTCTCCAAAATCAGATGACAATAAGTCAATTTACAAAATAATTGGGAAGCAAAAAATTAGTTTAAAGTTGGTTATTAATTTGTTAGATGAATACAAATCTGACCCATACATTGCTACTTTAATGAAGAAATTGGAAGAATTAACGTCTGACTATAATGCTGTAACAAGAGATAATATATTGAATGAACTACAATTATTATCCATTCACAAAAAAGTTGAGAAAATCAGAAATGCTTTGATTCAGGGAAATTAAAACTATTCAGGTATTCTCCAGTTTTCTAATATTACATTGATAATATTGAATATTTGAGATTCATAAAATTGAGATTGATTTGTGAACTTAATCATCTTGTTCGGTTTTGAACTTTTTGCCCCTATACGAACCCGAAAAATATAGTATAGCTCTTAAGCCAACTAAGGTTTGCTCTTCATTCCAATCAGCGTATATACCTACTCCTAAGCCAACATCAAAAGCGATTTTTTTTATGATTTCAACTTGAGTGTAAATTCCAGGTTGATAATAATATCGAGTGTTCATTGTTATCGAATCTATTTGTGTATTTTTGAAACCTGTGGAATAAGATGGGCCGATAAAACCTGAAAAGTGAACGTCTTTATCTTCGTAACGCCATCCATAACCTACGTGGAATTGATAGTTTGAGAATCCCCCATTGAATTTAATATCCGAACTTGTTAGTTCAATACCGGTTTGAAAGTAATTTTGTTTAATATGAAAATTAAAATCGGCACCTAATGTTTTCCCCAATTTAGAGTCCTCCGTAACATTTTGTTGTACCCCGTATCCACATGAAAACCATTTGTTGTAATACCTGAACTTTTTGTTATCCATCACAAATTCACTATCAAGTGGAATTAATCTTCGGCCAGTCATAGAACGATCAATCGGTTTTGGTTTCATGATTTTATAATGAGTGCCATTAATCACTGTGTCTTTTTGTGCAAAAAGGTGATTAATCAACAACATATTGAAGAAAATTAAGAAGTAAAAACAAGATTGGTTTCTCAAATCGCTTAAAATAAAATGATTGGGAAGCTTTTATTTTGTGATATCATTAACAGCACTAAATAGTGCTGTTAATGTTTCAAGGTTCGAAGATACAGTAATTATTTCATCGAACCACACATATCTTCAGGTTTCACCCAGAGGTCGAATTGTTCGTTAGTAACAAGTCCTAATTCGATAGCTGCTTCACGCAGTGTTTTGTTTTCTTTGTGTGCTTTTTTAGCAATCTTCGCTGCATTTTCGTAGCCAATATGGGTGTTGAGCGCAGTTACCAGCATCAGCGAATTTTCAAGATGTCTTTTGATAATAGCATTGTTTGGTTCTATTCCTACTGCGCAATTATCAGTAAACGACACACAGGCATCACCTATCAATCGTGCCGACTGTAATACATTAGAAGCAATTAATGGTTTGAAAACATTCAATTCAAAATGTCCGTTCATTCCACCTATTGATACCGCCACATCGTTTCCTATTACCTGAGCGCACACCATTGTTAGTGCTTCGGGTTGTGTAGGATTTACTTTACCCGGCATGATAGACGAACCCGGCTCGTTATCTGGAATAATGATTTCTCCTATTCCCGAACGAGGGCCTGAACTAAGCATACGAATATCATTCGCTATTTTCATTAACGCCACAGCCGAACGTTTTAGTGCGCCCGACAACTCCACCATTGCATCGTGAGCCGCAAGTGCTTCAAATTTATTTGGAGCGGTGATAAAAGGCAAGCCGGTAAGTTCTGCTATTTTCTTTGCTACTAAAACATCGTAACCTTTAGGTGTGTTTAAGCCTGTACCCACTGCTGTCCCTCCGAGAGCCAGTTCGCGTAATACTTCCAACGAATTTTTAATAGCACGGATGCTATTGGTAACTTGCTGTGCGTATCCCGAAAACTCTTGCCCAAGAGTTAAAGGAGTTGCATCCATAAAATGTGTTCTTCCTGTTTTTACAATGGTTTTAAAATCTTCCGATTTCTTAACCAAGGTGTCTCTCAGTTTTTCCATTCCGGGAATAGTAATATCTACTACTTGTTTGTAAGCTGCAATATGCATTGCAGTTGGATAAGTATCGTTTGATGATTGAGATTTGTTTACATCATCATTCGGATGAATAAAAGGTTTTCCTTCTCCCAGTTTATTTCCTTGCATCACATGCGTGCGGTTCGACACCACTTCATTCACATTCATATTCGATTGTGTTCCCGAGCCGGTTTGCCATATTACTAGCGGAAACTCTTTGTCTAATTTCCCTGCAATAATCTCGTCACATGCTTTTGCTATCAGGTCTTTTTTATCAGCAGCCAGCACACCTAATTCGTGATTAGCTAAAGCAGCAGCTTTTTTCAAATAACCAAATGCATAAATTATTTCTTTTGGCATGGATGCCTCCGGACCAATCTTAAAATTATTTCTCGAGCGTTCGGTTTGCGCTCCCCAATATTTGTCGGCAGGTACTTTTACCTCACCCATCGTGTCTTTTTCAATTCTGTATTCCATTGTATTTATTTTAAATTAATTTGTAAATTTTTAATAGTTGCAAAAATACTACTTAAATAGCTGAGCCTTGTTTAATGATGTCAAAAATCGGATATGATATTTGTCAGGCTAATCTTGCAAAAATGCTAATACTTTTTCGGGCGGCCGTCCTACTATAGCCTTGTTTCCTTTTACTATTATTGGCCGTTCAATTAATATCGGATTTTCAGCAAGGGCTTTTATCCATTCTTTCTCTGTTAATTTTTTATTGGCAAATTTCTCTTTAAACAATGGTTCACCTTTGCGCACCAGTTCTTCTGCTTTCATTCCAAGCATCTGTAACAAACTTTTGATTTCCGTTTCGGTAAAAGGTGTTTTTAAGTAATCAATAATCTCTACTTTTACTTTCTGCTCTTCCAATATCGAACACGCTTGTCTGCTCTTCGAACAACGTGCGTTGTGATATATTTTAACTGTTTCCATATTCCATTAAATAAGCCTTAATAAATTCATTCAACTCACCATCCATCACAGCTTGAACGTTCGATGTTTCATAACCGGTGCGTATGTCTTTAACCATTTTGTAAGGATGAAAAACATAATTACGAATTTGCGAACCCCACTCTATTTTCTTTTTATTTCCTTCTATAATGGCCGTTGCTTCTCTCTTCTTTCTCATTTCAACCTCGAACAATTGAGACCTTAAAAGTTTTATAGCATTATCTTTATTTTCGAATTGAGAACGCGATTCCTGATTTTTAATGATAATTCCTGATGGTTTGTGATGCAGTCTTACAGCTGTTTCCACCTTATTTACATTCTGCCCACCAGCCCCTCCCGATCGAAATGTATCCCATTCGATATCGGCAGGATTTACATCTATCACTGTAGAATCATCAATTAAGGGATATGCATAAACCGATGCGAAAGTGGTATGTCGCTTGGCATTGGCATCAAAAGGAGAAATCCGCACCAAACGATGAACTCCGTTTTCCCCTTTAAGATACCCAAAAGCATAATCACCTTCAAATTCCAAAGTAACCTGCTTCACTCCTATTCCATCCCCGTCATTTCTGTCGGTTTCTTTTACTTTGTAACCGTTTTTCTCTCCCCACATTATATACATACGCATAAGCATAGCTACCCAGTCGCAACTTTCTGTTCCGCCTGCACCCGAATTTATTTGAACCACACAATTCAATACATCTTCTTTTCGGCTCAACATATTTTTGAATTCTATTTCTTCGAGTAATTTTAAAGCAGATGAATAGAGCGTATCAATTTCTGTTTCGGTAGCCTCTCCTGCCTTGAAATAATCATACATAAGGAAAAGATCATCCACCTCACGACATAAAGTATCGTAAGACAGAGTCCAGTTCTTTTTTATTTTTATTTGCTTAAGTAGCTCTTCTGCCTTTTTAGGGTTGTCCCAAAAATCAGGGGCAAGCGTCTTCTCTTCTTCTTCGGCTATTTCACGTAGTTTAACATCTATGTCAAAGATGTCCCTTCAACGCGTCAATGCGTAAGCGAAGGTCCTTTAGCTGATCGGTACTTATCATTCCGCAAAAGTAAATAAATAATAAAGAGTTAGGTTGGAAAAAATAAAAGTATTTTTGTCAAAACAAAACTAGAAGTAGGATAGTCAATTATGCAGACGAAATATTTTAGAATTAACGAGAAAGAATATTGCCACATTACTGATGACACGATTTTTATCATAAATAGCAAACAAGTGACTCGTGTTCCTTTAGAATTTGAGTTAGGAGAAGGGTGGGGGATTGCGAGTGTGTTGAATTATATTCTTTTTACTTTCCTATTTGGTTATGTTGCTATTAGTACATCTTTTTATGGGGCTGTTTTTTTAACAAACATTATAAACTACGGTGCCTTGTTTTTGCTTTTTCTCTCTTTTGTTCGTATAAGAAATGGGATGGTTAGCAGTAAAACGCCAACTATTTCAAGAGAAAAAATTAAATCCGTTTGTTTTAAAACACCAAAATTTTCATATCCCCGTTTAGTAATTTACTTTAACGGACCGGAAGGGAAAGTGCTTAGAAAAATAATTCCTATTTATAACCAAAAGGAGGCATTGAGTGTTTTGAAAGACACTCGTATTCTGAATTGAAAAATCGATTTTTTACTCTAATTCCTGCTCCTTGAATGGGTTTCTTGGAATCCATTCTGTCGGTTTCAGGTAATCAATGAATGGTTTGATAATCCGATTCGACAAAGGGTTACGATGTCTCACATAACATCTAAGTTCGTATGCTTTTGCACCAACTGTACTTTTGATTTCAGATGCGGTTCGGCCTAAATATAATTGGTCTGATTTTTTTTCAATGGCATCCTTAACATAATCGTATAGTATATTTTGATAAATTTCTAGGTCCTTGTTCAAATTATAATCAATTCCTATAAAATGAGCATCAATATTGTTTTTTATTGAAAAAGAAGTTCTAAACCCAATTAATACATCATCAAGATAGTATCCAACAAATCTAAAATTTTCTTTTAAGGACAATTTCATTTCAAAGAAATATTCTGCTGATAAAGATGCCATCCTGAAATTAGCTTTCAGTTGAACATTGTTATAAAGGTTATCTATTGTTTTGTTATTAAGTTTTATGTCTTCGGCTGTAAAGTGTACTCTCTTTATTTGCTGACCTTTTCCAATGATTTTCTTTGCCCGATTCCGATATTTTTTGCTCATCGCGTCCAAATATTCCTCAAAGCTTTCCCAGTTTATGTTCACAATCATGTTAGGCTCAACGAGGAAGTCATGAAATTTATGCGCTTCCAATTCTTTTGAATAACGAATAGAGTTTTCATAAAAATCCTTGACTAATATTACAGCAATTTTACCTCTTAGTTTTTCAGCTTTGCTTATTTCGGAAATAGCATCGGCCAATACATCAAATATTTCTGTTTCGTATTTATTAGGAATAACAGCAAAGCCATGTTCTCCACTGATGCATGCATTTCCGCAAATAAGAAGCCGCATGTTGAACTTCTCAACATTTCGTAATAAATGATTGGTAACTTTTTTTTTAATTAAGTTAGTGAGATAACATTTTAATTCATCGGAATCATACTCAATAAATGTTCCAAAACTTTCCGAAGAAAAGTCAATTACCTGAAAATACGCAATCGCAATAGGTTCAAACTTATCATATACAATAGAATAATAAAACCGCATGTTCTGAGGAGGGACTTTTTCTAATACCCTTAAATAATCTAAATGAAGGAACTCACTCCCGAAGGGAATAATGCGATTCCAATGTTCTGAATTAACTGCTGATACCGACTTATAGGTCGAGAAGCTTAGTCCGTTTTTTGTTTTATGACGCACTGAATAGTTTTTATTTCTAACCGAACGGTGTCGGATAGATATTTATTTGAGTTTAGAAGTAAAATAATTATTTCACTTGAACTGTTAATTACAGGAAACAATCATTTTATTTTTTAACTTCTTTCATGTCAGCTAGCATCAAGTCTTTGATATATTTTACCGGAGCGCTTCCATAACTTAAAAACTTCTCATGAAATTTTCGAAGGTTAAAATTCTCTCCTAACTGTTTTTTGTAATCTTCCCTAAAATCATAAATTTCCGTATAACCTGTAAAGTAGCAACACAGTTGAACTTGGGTCACTGAAACTCTTCTCCATTTGTTCTCCGCTTCGGTTTTCTCTTGAAACGCCTCATTCATCAATAGATTCATAGCCTCTTCTTTACTCATGTCTTTAGTATGTACACTGTAATCTAAAATGGTATTACAAGTACTGCGCAAGTTCCACTTATAATACATCAACCACATTTCATCTTCGTTGTTTCCATAACCACTTTCAAGCATCATTCGTTCAGCATAAACAGCCCAGCCTTCAATCATTGCATTATTACCAAACAATGATTTAACTAGGCTAGGAGATTGGTTGCTATATACAAGTTGAGTGTAATGCCCTGGAATCGCTTCATGTATATTAAGAATTTGCAGTATATAAGTGTTGTATTCCTTCAAATAGCTTTCGGCCTTGTCCTTGTCCATTCCAGCAAGGCTGCCGACATTGTAATAAGTATTTCCGTTTTTATCATATGGACCGGGAGCGGAGATAGATGCTCCAGCCACTCCAGCCATGTAATCTGGCTCCTTGCGAACAACAAGTGGTTTCGTTGGGTCTATATATATCAAATCTTTATCTTTAATGAACTTGATAAGCGTTGGTAATTGTTTTTCTATCGCAGATTGAAAATCTTCTGGTTTAGCGTGGTTTTCTGAAATCTTATTTATAACTTGTTTTATTTCTAACAGTTTATCACTTGGTTTAGGAGCCTTGTCCATGTATTTTATCCAAAATTTGTCGGCAAGATCAAACATTTTTTCATGCAATTCTTTTTTATGCGCTAATGCCTTTTCGTAAATAACATCAGAACTATAACCAGATTGAATATCAAATTCAAACTTTTTTGTGTAAAGTTCTTTTCCTAATCTAAAACTTCTTGGTTTATCATTTTTTAATTCTTTTAGCCATGTTACAAAATCATTAATAGCCTTCACAGCTTTCAAGGCTCTTGATTCAATCTTCTCTCGTTCGATACGACCAATTTTTTCTTTTTTCATAGACTCGTTCAAATCATTTTGAAAGACAGATAGTCCTCCTAAATTCTGATCAATGGCTAGTTGAGTGTGCTCCAAAGTGGGGTTTTTGATATTCTTTTTTGCGGTTTCATAAAATGCAGGAATATTTGTCATTTTTAAATAAAAATTATGAAGGCGAATAGAAGGTGTGTCGTAAGTTCCGTTTAACATTTCTGCAAAAGCTCCGGAAACATTATATTCGGTTGGGTTCCATTCGAATGATTTCTCCTCAGTTAATGTCCAAATTGTTGATTGTAACTGATTTTCAATTATTCGATAATCTGTTTTGTTATTATCGGTAAGTCCTTCGATATTCATTGATTTAAGCGAATCGAGGTTGGCTTTCGAGAAATTTATCTCTTTTGTGCGTTCTGCTTCATCAGGTATGGTCAAAACACTATCTAATTTATGGTAACCTTGGCTACTCGCCCAACCAGGGTATACATTCCATAAATTAGTAATAAAACGTTGTTTGTAGCTTTCAAATTGTGGATTGGTATCCTCTATTTTCTTTACTTCTTGTTTTTCATTGCTATTTGTACAACTAGCTAATGCAATTGAGAAAATGCAAATAATTATTGTTTTCTTCATGATAATAAAGTTTAAAATGGAGTTGTAAAGGTAAAAGAATCCTCTTAAATTATCACAAATTTGATTATTTATTTTTATCAGAATAAAATTAATTGTCATGAAGGTAATTGAAACAGACGAATATTATTTGATTCATTTGCTTTAAATGAAGGCAAACAAAACCTATCTTTGTTGTACAATCAAATTTGGGTCTAATTAAAATTCTTGTATGATAAAAAAAGTAATTTGGTGTTTTCTATTACATTTTTGTATGTTCTATGAGTGTGCAATTTCTGCTCAACCCGCTAATATTAACGTTTCCCTTACTTCTTTATTTGAAGGAGAGCCTTACATCGCAATCAATCCTGCAAATCCGAATAACATAGTAATTGCATGGATGGCTGATGACGCAAGCACCAATTTTAGAATTTCAATTAAATCAAAAACTAGTTTTGATGGAGGACAGACATGGGGAAACCCTTCAGTAAGGCCTCATTTTGGTGCTTCATGGAGTTCGGCAGATGTTTCAATGCAATTCAGAGCAAATGGAACACTTTATCTTTCTTATATCGACTCGCGTCAATCTCCCGATTCTGGGGGTGTTTATGTTTCTCATTCAATCAACGGAGGTACTAGTTGGTCAACTCCTACTCAGGCTTGGAATGCTTTATTGGAAGACCCTACCAAACTTCCATTGGACAGGCCTTGGTTAATTGTGGATAATTCAGGAGGGGTTAACGATGGTTCCTTTTATATGACAACAAAACCGGCACCTTGGATATCACCACCTAACCGTGCGTATTTAAAAACTTCTACAGACAGTGGACAAACTTGGAATGCATTTAGGTACGTGGATACAGCAAATTTTCTTATTGGGAATTTTATTGCCGCTCCAATGGCCGCTCCAACTGTGGCTGCAGATGGAGCCTTCTGTATAGCTTACCCTAGTTATATGGCCTCACAGTCGATATACCCAAAAATGCTTTTTGCGAAATCATACAACAAAGGGGCGAGTTTTCAGTATCATGATCTAATTGTAAATCCAACACCTTTAGCAGCGGCAGACAGTAGTTTTAAAGCAGGGTATCATTTAACTGCGAATCCCGTGAATGCAAATCAACTAGCTTTTATTGCAGTTTCGGCTAATTATGGAGACCCTGATATTTTTGTTTCAACAACTAACGATGGAGGAATTACCTGGAGTAATTTAGTGCGTGTGAATGATGATGCTATTGGTAATGGTATAGGGCAAGATATGCCATGGGGAAGCTATGACTCTAATAATAGATTAGTAGTTGTTTGGCGTGATAGACGAAATGGCGCTGGTGTTGGTTATGCTCAAAACACCGACACCTATAGTGCTGTATCAATAAATAATGGTCAAACATTTCAATCAAATGTTCGTCTTAGTAGTGCATCTGCGCCTTTTGCAAATATATTGTTACAAAATGGCAACGATTTCATGGGGTGCGAACTTTTGAATGACACTATTTATGCTGCCTGGGGTGATACAAGAACAGGGAGTTTAAATATCTTTTTTGCTAAAGCATCTGTACTTACTGGTAACGTTGGAGGTATTACAACGGTTAATTCTGAAGGTGAGCAAGAGTTTACTCTTTCCCCTAACCCAAGTAGTGGGCTCCTTTTTATTAGGAGCAACAAGAATCAGAAAGGTGTTACCTTAGCCCTCTATGATGCGAATGGCATGAACATTTTGAATAAAAAACTTGAAATAGGAATCGAGCCTATACCGATTGATTTTGGAAGACTAAATGATGGAGTCTTTTTTATCGAGATAAGCAATCGAGAGAATGTTTTGTTTAAGAAAAAACTAATTGTTCAAAAAGAAAATTAAAAGGAATATCCTAGATTTATTCCAAATGTGAGATTTAAATTAGTAGTATAAAATGCTCCGTAATCACTTGTGTCCAATTGGTCGATACGAACAGAATTAGCATGGTAAAAGGCCTTGTTTGATTTATATCCTATAGCTCCATACAAATCAAAAGCAATTCTCTTTTTTTTTGCAACTTGAAGTCCAATCATTAAATTAGCATTGAAATTTCTAAAATCGTAATAGGTTTTATTGTAATACCGCTTTAGTCCTAACGAAATGTGAATATCCGAATAGGAGAGGAGGGGTCCAAAATAAAATCCTGAAGGTGCAAATTTCTTTTTTTTTATCAAATAGAATTTATGCGCATATTGTACGCGCCAACCATTAACCTTTAGAACCTCGGAACCTGTATAATTTTGGCTCCTTTCAATCATCTTTAAAAGAACTCCTTTTCCGATAAATGAAAAACTTACTTGTTCTGATTGTGTTCTTCCCGTTGTTATTTCAGCCATTAATCGGTATTCGGAAGTATACGGAAACAATCCTCCCCAAAGGAACGCTGTCGGGCTTGTCTTTATCACTATGGGAGCATCAATTATTTTCGATTTAAAATTTTCAATGGGAGCCTTCTTGTAAATGATTGTATCCTTAGGTTCAAAGGCAAATAAATTAAACCCTTGAGCTACAAAGAAGATTAGAAAAAGGTGTTTAAGTCGAATCATTAATAACAAAATTGATTTTTGGTGTTCTGTATTTCTGATTATTTCATAGCATACCTTGCTAATGGTATCGTTGATTGTGTTGTGAAATCTTTTTTAAGAAATTTGTAGTATCCTGTTATCGCTATCATAGCTGCATTGTCTGTACAATAAGAAAAGTCAGGAATATAAACCCTCCATCCCAATCCACTTTTTTTGTTCTTTAAGGTTTCTCTCAATTGACTATTGGCCGATACTCCGCCAGCAATTGCAATTTCTTTGATACCTGTTTGTTCAGCAGCTTTTGTTAATTTAGTGATTAAAATATCAATTATGGTTTGCTGAATTGAAGCACAGATATCCGCTAAATTTTCGGAAACGAAACCGTTATTTTTACTAGTTTCATTATTT
>CAIWDF010000183.1 GCA_903911435.1 uncultured Bacteroidota bacterium | reverse complement strand
TTACTATTCACTTTTAAAGGCTTTCTTTCATATTGAATTGCTTCTAACACTTAAATTTCTTGTCGAACGCCACTATTCAATATTCGTTATTCACTTTTCACTATTCACTTTCAGTTGTTCACTATATAACTTTATAGTTGTCGATAAAATTAAGTTCTGTTAATACTTTCGGATTGTGAAATGAGATTTGATCGAAAAGTTTGTGTGTTTTTAATCTGGATATCGTCTCAGCCTTAGTTAAAACCCCCGCTTCAAAAAGCGAGAGCGTAGAATATAATGTGTCATTTGCAACAACTCCTTTCACAATGTCGAAAGGATGATGAGTATATTCCCTCCGATTAGCAACGATAAAATCTAACCATTCTTCATTGGCTTTTGAAAATACTTTAACGGCATACTTGTCAGCGTTAAACACATCATCATTTACTTCGTAAACCGTTACTATCGCAGCGGAATTGATACCCAATCTTTTTTGTTTGATGACTGCCCAATTTTCAGCCTGAACCCTTGAAGAAGTTGTATAAAAACCCATTCCAAAATCGAGCAGACGCTGCGAATCCAAAATTTTAGGGATTTTAATTACTACCGAACTCCCATGATAAACTTTCATTTTCGATTTTGAATAAAATCTACAATAACAGAAACTATGAAGTTCTTTCCTCTGGTATGCATGCTATCGAAAGTAGATTGGAGGAAATTAAATACCTGATAGATTTCAAATTCATTCAAAGCGTCTTTGCCACTCATTTTTTTTTCTGCTTTATAACTCTCAAGGCAAAACAATTGAAACTTTTGATATTTATCTATTGTTATCATCTTTGCTAAACAAAATCAGGATAAACTATTTTATTTGTTGTTTTTTCGACTTCCAGCATTTCGAAGAGTTTCTCGGAACTTAAATGCCAAAGTTTAGTTTCTTCGTCAGCCAATTTTTCGTAGAGTTTTGATGAGTAAAAATATCCTACTGCTTGATTAAATTTAAATTGCCTTGTATCAATGATAACGGAAATGATTTCCTGAATCTTAATTGGGAAAATTGAATCGAAAGCAGGATTATTCATTTTAAATGAAAAGTGAATAGTGAACAGTGAAAAGTGAATTGTGAATAGTGAACAGTGAAGAGTGTAGTTAGTGAATAACGAATAGTGAACAGTGAATAGTGGGGTGCAAATGGAGATTGCTTTTTGCTGTATTGATACCGGCAGTTAGCATTTTGATTATTTCTATATTGTCGGTCAGTAAGTCGAGGGCTGCAGCTTGTGATATAAAATCAGAGTCGCGAAGTAGGCAGGTCCAGTATTCACATTCGTTTGCTTCCTTATTAAGTGAAAAGCTAAAAGTGAAAAGTCTGGTGCTAAAGGGTAGATTTAGCTGTTTTTACAGAGCTTATGAGCATGTAGATGATTTCTTTATTATCGATTTGAAGATTCTCAAAGGTTTCTTGAGATATATAGTCGGAGTCTTTTAACAAGTTAGTCCAGTATTCACATTCGTTTGCTTCTTTTAATGCGATACTCAATTTTGAGATGAAATCAGGTTTAGATTGGCCAAATTCTGCTTCTCTTACCAAAGCGCCGGGAGCTGTACCGGCTTTTAGAAATTGTTTGCTGAGGATGTATTCTTTGTGTTCTGAAATGATCTGTTTGTAAACTTTAATAACCTTCATCGCAAAAGCGTAAGTTTTCTGCTTTATAATGCTTTCTTTCATCTTGAATTGCTTTTTGTACTCTAATTGACCCATCTAACGCCACTATTCACTATTCGTTGTTCACTTTTCACTTTTAAAGGCTTCGCCTCGTCAGTCCCGAAGGGATGACCAAATTGCTAGTGGAACAAACAGTTTTTAACGTGCTTTGTTGTTTCGGGGTGCAAAAGTAGGGTTTAATAAAAGAAAATTGAAGGGGTGAGTTAATGTATTAATGATTTAATGTGATAATTAGGCTATTAGTTTTTTAGACTTTTAGACTATTAGGTAATCA
>CAIWDF010000182.1 GCA_903911435.1 uncultured Bacteroidota bacterium | reverse complement strand
CCTCGATGCTAATTTCCGAATCATCTGTTTCTAAAAATAGCTTCTCTATAGGAATCGTAGAAATTATTTTGGAAGCGTTAGAATTTTCATTCATAATCGCTTTTCCAAATGATAGGTAGAATTCATTTTTCAATAACTGATTTGCAATTATTGTATTGTTGTTATATCCATGAATGATAATCGGAAGTGTATAATTCAACTCCTGCTTCATTTGTATTATTTCATCAAATGCTCTTACACAATGAACTATCAAAGGTTTATTTACTTCTAAAGAAAGTTTCATCTGTTTCTTTAGAATTTCTTTTTGAAGATTCATATCCACATTCGTTAATCTATCCAACCCACATTCGCCAATAGCAACAACCTTTTCATTTCTTACAATGCTCTTTAGTTTTAAAAGGGAGGTTTCAACACTATTCAAATCAATATACCATGGATGAATTCCAATTGAAACTTTTGAATTCGTTACCATTACATCCTCCATGTTTGTAGCATTGAATATTGAAAGTGCATCCGAACGATGGTGATGCGTATGTATATCAACAAAAGGAACACTCATATTTATTAATAAAAAAAGCCCTGCAATGCAGAGCTTAAGGTGACATCTTTCAACACCGATTATTCGTTATCTCCATTCAACATCCTTCCCAATCCACCCAATACACTTCCTTCTTCTTTACCACTCTTAGCATAAGCCATCATTCTACCAGCTAATCTGCTTACAGGTAAGGACTGTATCCATACTTTACCAGGGCCTTGAAGAGTGGCATAAAATAAACCTTCACCACCAAATATTGAATTGCGAATTCCTCCAATGAATTGAATATCGTAATGCACAGTTTGAGTAAATGCAACAATACAACCTGTATCCACTTTCAGTAATTCACCATGCATTAACTCGCGTTCAATAATCATTCCTCCCGAGTGAACAAAGGCCATTCCATCTCCTTCTAATTTCTCCATAATAAAACCTTCGCCACCAAATAAACCTGTGCCGAGTTTTTTCTGAAACTCAATTCCAATACTCACTCCTTTTGCAGAACAAAGAAAAGCGTCTTTCTGACAAATAATTTTCCCATCCAATTTACTCAAATCCATCGGTATTATTTTTCCGGGATAAGGCGCAGCGAATGTTACGTGTTTCTTAAAATTACCAATATTGGTAAATGCGGTCATGAATAAACTCTCGCCAACTAATAAACGCTTACCTGCCGAAAAAAGTTTATCCATGATGCTACTTTGTTGTTTCGAACCATCGCCAAAGATTGTATCCATGCGGATTCCATCATCCATCATCATAAAATTGCCTGCCTCGGCAACTACTGTTTCGTTTGGATCTAGTTCTATTTCTACAGCCTGTAATTCTTCTCCTAGTATTTTATAGTCAATCTCGTGATTCGATCTCATGGTAATTGTTTTAAATTATTTTTACATATTTCTTCTGTACTGTCCTCCAACTTCAAACAGTGCATTTGTTATTTGACCAAGGGAACAGTATTTAACTGCTTCCATCATGCCTTCGAAAATGTTTCTATTCTGAATGGCCAATGTTTGCAAATCGCGGAGCTTAGCTGATGATAGATCAGCATTTCCATTCTGCAATTCTGTTAACATGGTTATTTGATATTGCTTCTCTTCTTCGGTTGCGCGAATTACCTCTGTTGGCGTTATGGTTGGCGAACCTTTGGATGATAAGAACGTATTAACACCAATGATTGGATAAGCACCTGTATGTTTCAATGTTTCGTAATACAAACTTTCTTCTTGTATTTTTCCGCGTTGATACATGGTTTCCATTGCTCCCAATACTCCTCCTCTTTCGTTGATACGTTCAAACTCTAACAATACAGCTTCTTCCACCAAGTCGGTAAGTTCCTCAATAATAAACGAACCTTGTAATGGATTTTCGTTCTTGGCTAATCCTAATTCACGATTGATAATTAGCTGTATGGCCATTGCACGCCTTACCGATTCTTCTGTAGGAGTTGTTATTGCTTCGTCATAAGCGTTTGTATGCAACGAATTACAATTGTCGTAAATGGCATACAGTGCCTGCAAAGTGGTGCGGATATCGTTAAAGTCTATTTCTTGGGCATGTAACGAACGACCTGATGTTTGAATATGATATTTCAACATTTGTGAACGTTCATTGGCTCCATATTTCAGCTTCATGGCTTTGGCCCATATTCTACGAGCTACGCGACCTATTACTGCGTATTCTGGATCGATTCCATTGCTAAAAAAGAATGACAAATTAGGAGCAAATTTATTAATGTCCATTCCTCTGCTCACATAATATTCAACATAAGTAAAACCATTCGACAAGGTTAACGCCAGCTGTGTAATAGGATTGGCGCCTGCTTCGGCAATGTGATAACCTGAAATAGATACAGAATAAAAGTTTCGAATATTTTGATTGATAAAATACTCTTGCATATCTCCCATTAATCGAAGTGCGAATTCTGTTGAGAAGATACAAGTGTTTTGCGCTTGATCTTCTTTCAATATATCCGCTTGTACGGTACCTCGAACGGCTGCTATGGTTTCCTTTTTTATCTTTTCGTATACATCCTTCGGTAACACCGCGTCACCTGTTGTGCCCAATAACATTAGTCCTAAACCATCATTTCCTTTTGGCAATTCACCTTGGTACTCTGGTCGTTTTACTCCTTTCTTTTTATAAATGGCTTCTATCTTCTTCTTTACATCTACCTCTAAGCCGTTTGCTTTTATATACAATTCGCATTGTTGGTCGATGGCGGCATTCATAAAAAAACCTGTTACGATAGCAGCTGGACCATTGATAGTCATTGATACAGACGTCTTAGGGTCAGTGAGATTAAAACCACTATAAAGTTTTTTGGCATCATCCAAACAACAGATGGAAACTCCTGAGTTGCCTATCTTTCCATAGATATCAGGGCGAATAGCAGGGTCTTGTCCATAAAGTGTAACGCTATCGAATGCTGTACTTAAGCGGTGAGCAGGCATTCCTAAACTCACATAGTGAAATCTTCGATTGGTTCGTTCGGGACCACCTTCGCCAGCAAACATTCGTGTAGGGTCTTCTCCCTCGCGTTTGAAAGGGAATACACCTGCGGTGTATGGAAATTCGCCCGGAACATTTTCTTGCAAATTCCATTTCAATATATCGCCCCAAGCTTCGTACTTAGGTGTTACCACCTTTGGTATCTTGCTATGGGCAAGCGATTCGTAATGTGTAAGTATTTTAAGTTCTTTATCGCGAACTTTAAAAATAAAGTATTCGTTTTTGTATTGCTGCACCTTTTCGGCCCAACCTTCTATTATCTTTTTGTTTCTACCATCAAAACAAAGTTCCAATTCGGCATAGGTTTCATCAAGTCCTTTAATGATTCTATCCTTATCTGCTATCTTCGAAGCCTTGATGGATGCAATTGATTTTTTTATTGAAAACAATTGTTGAGCAATTTCTTTTTGCTCATCCACCCATTTATCGTAATTCCGATTATTTTCTGCAATCTCGGATAAATAGCGGGTTCGCTGAGGAGGAATGATGTATATTTTCTCACTCATCTCATCGGTTACTTGAAAATTGGATTTCAAATCGGCACCTGTTTTTTCGGCCAACTTATCCATCACTGCTTTGTAAAGTTTGTTCATGCCTGGGTCGTTGAACTGAGAAGCAATGGTGCCATAAACAGGCAATGCATCATCATCTGTTTCCCAAAGTTGATGATTGCGTTTGTATTGTTTTTTAACATCGCGCAATGCATCCAATGCACCACGTTTGTCGAATTTGTTCAAGGCAATGATGTCGGCAAAATCAAGCATATCTATCTTTTCGAGTTGTGTGGCTGCTCCATATTCTGGAGTCATTACATACAAACTCATGCTGCTATGCTCGGTAATTTCGGTGTCGGACTGCCCGATGCCTGATGTTTCGAGAATGATTAAATCGAAATTAGCGGCTTTCACAATCTCCACCGCTTCTTTCACATATTTCGAAAGTGCAAGGTTGCTTTGCCTTGTTGCTAACGAACGCATGTACACTCGATTGTTTTTAATCGCGTTCATTCGTATTCTGTCGCCAAGCAAAGCTCCGCCAGTTTTACGTTTTGAAGGGTCGACAGAAATGATGGCGATGGTTTTTTCTTTGAATTCAATTAAAAACCTACGTACCAATTCGTCCACCAATGACGATTTACCTGCTCCTCCGGTACCTGTAATACCAAGTACTGGGACCACTTTTGTTTTATTGATGTTGGCTATTTCGGTGTGGAATTTCGAAAACTCTTCAGGAAAATTTTCGGCTGCTGATATTAAACGTGCAATGGACTTCACATCTTTTTCTTTGAGATGAGACACCTCGCCATTTAAATTGGCACCCGATGGGAAGTCGCATTTTTCGAGCATATCATTAATCATTCCTTGTAAACCCATGGAGCGACCATCGTCAGGCGAATAGATACGGCAGATGCCATAACGTTGCAATTCTTCTATTTCTGTAGGTAAGATGGTACCACCACCTCCGCCAAATATTTTTATTCCATTACAATTTCGTTCTTTCAAGAGGTCGTACATGTATTTAAAAAACTCGGTATGTCCGCCTTGATAAGAGGTAAGGGCTATGGCATTGGCATCTTCTTGTATGGCGCAATTTACAATCTCCTCCACACTACGGTCGTGACCAAGATGTATCACTTCCACCCCACTTGCCTGAATGATTCTTCGCATTACATTGATGGCAGCATCATGCCCATCGAACAAAGATGCTGCTGTTACTATGCGTATTTTATTTTTTGCCTTGTATGGCTCTACTTCTTTCATTTTATTTTTTCTAAGCAGCGCAAAATTAAGGTTATTAGTGGAGTTAAGCAAATCAAAAATAAGCATGAATTTTAGCTCTAAATAAAAAAAGCTTCTGTCGTTTCTGACAGAGATTCAATGATTGGGTGATCATTCTTTTTTCCACAAACTTTTTCATTAGAATAATTTATTTGATAATTTTGTAAAAAAAAGACAGCATGACAACATTAGCCATCCGAAAAAGTTTGCAGGAATATATTCGATACGCGGACGAAAAAAAGATTAAAGCTCTTTTTACAATGGTAGAAGATGAGATTAATCAGAAACATGAAATATGGACCAATGAGTTTGCGAATGAAATGAAAAAGCGTTCGCACGCTATGGATACAAGAAAAGTAAAAGGGATTCCTTTTAAGAGTGTTCAAAAGAAAGCAAAGGCTATTTTGAAAAAATGAAACCTAAGTATTCCATCTCTTTTCATCCTGAAGCTGAGAAAGAATATTTAGAATCGGTGAAATGGTACGAAAGTGCTTTATCCGGCTTAGGTGATGATTTTATTAATGAAATAGAGATTACACTAAACCGCATCGATTCAAATCCTCTTTTATTTCCGATTAAGAAATTCAATTTACGAGAAGCTGTTGTTAAAAAATTCCCATTCATCATAGTGTTTGAATTAAAGCCAAAAGAAAGTGAAATAAGGATAGTTTCGGTTTTTCACACTAGCCGAAATTCTAAAAAGAAATTGAGAAAATAAAAAAAACTCCGAACGATATGTTCGGAGTTTTTTTGTTCTATGTTTTAAGCGCTAGATGTGGTGGTGAGGACACCACCTACTATTCGGCACTAGCGAAACACGCTAGCGCCAGCGGGTCTTTGTGACTGTTGTATTATTGTATCACTATTTTCTTTACTTCTATTATTGTATTACCGGCATCTCTGATGGTAACAAAATAAAGCCCGTTTCCGGTCCAGGTGCTTAAATCAATATAAAATTGCTGCTGATTTATTAATGAGTAAAACACTTGTTGGCTCAATGCATTG
>CAIWDF010000181.1 GCA_903911435.1 uncultured Bacteroidota bacterium | reverse complement strand
TATTTCTATTGTATTCTTTTCAGGAAACATCGTATCCGTTTGTTGCACGGTCACTCTTCCTCCCCCATCCAAATCAATTACCAACATCGTAATAGGAGGGAAGGAAGCAGGGAAATAATGTTCATTGGTTAATGTGTACACTTTGCCGGTTTTGTTCAATTGCACAGTTATTACCTTTTCGCATTTGCATTTTTTACAACGTGAAGCTTTCAAAAAATAAACCGTTCCGCATGCTTCGCATTTAAAACCTTTCAAATAAAGCAATGATGCTTTCTCTCGTTCCATCAGCATTTCAGAAGAGAACATTTCTTTGGTGGTATAATTGTCTGCATTAAAATTTCCCGCTTTGTTCAATAACAGATAATCTTGGTAACTCGCAATCAAATCAAATTTTGCCAACTCTTCCTGCAAACATTTACTTTTAATTGTCCCTTTAGTTTCAACCACAAAATAATTTGTCCCGTTAGTATAATCAGCCAGCAAAATATTTTTCTTCCCATTCCCCGCAAACGCGAGCGTGTTTCGCTCGTGTTTATTATTCTGTGGCGTCCCGCCACAACACATAGTTCTTCTCATTCTTATTTTTTATAAGTTATTATCAGTTGTCTTACCGAATACGTGTCACCATCTTTACTTATAAGTTGAGCAATATGATAACCATATTTTGTTTTGAAAGGTTTCGATATTTCATTTGGTTTCAAAGCAAGCACAGCCGTTTCAAATTCTGGTGTAAATTGCCCTTTCTTAACCCCTGTATACACACCCTCCTTTTTTATCGAAGCAGGGTCTTCCGAATATTGAATTACCAAATTAGTTAAACTTGCACCTTCCTTTATCTTCACAAACAATGAATCTATCATTTGTTTTGCCTCAGCCTCTGTTCTTTTTTGCGCTTGCGTTTCAACCGAAAGTAGCATTACCGAAAATAAAGTTAATATAAATATTCTCATGTTTTTTTGATTACCCTTCTTATTTTTACACCTTACCGTTTCTCCTATTCACAATTTTTTTTCAATCGTTCTATTTGTTCTTTATTTACCTCTTTAGCATCTGCATATTTCAAGTACAAATCCAAATACTTTTTGCCATTCAAACAATCCCCCAGCTTATAATAACCAAATAGAACACCCCATAAAGCCTGTGTATTCTGCGGTTTATGATAAAGCGATTTAGTATAGTTCAAAACATCCAACTTCAAATAAGTCGTGTCATAATGCAACATAAAGTTACGGTAAAAACACCAAGCCAAGTCTCTGTAATAATAATCCAAATCCTTTACTATCTTAGTAGTATCCATGCTCTCAAGTTTTAACTTCGTCTCATAAACACTTACACTGTCCACCTTTCCACACGAAAGTGTCGAGAGTTGTTTTCTCATAGATCTGTAATCATCCTCCTGCCCTAATAATGTATTAAATGCACCACAACCAAGTATAAACACAACTATTAATATCTTCATTTTTCAATACGTTTGTGTTCCTTTAATATTTCACCACCCGCAAACGCGAGCGTGTTTCGCTCGTGTTTCTTATTCTGTGGCGTCCCGCCACAACACAATATCTTTCACATTACAAATATTCTATTAATATAACTCAAAAAAAAAACTGAATAGCTCAATTGAAATTAAAGTGAGGCGCGTGATTAGTGAATGTAGTTTCATTAGCTATTATTTTGCACAATCACATCCAAAACCATTGTTTTCATAACCCGAAGTCTCTTTGCATTTCAGTTTATCATACTTTTCGTTTTTGTAAATAGAATCTCTTACAAAAACAGTTGTGCTATCGGTTTGGTATTTTGCCTTGAATTTACTTACCGAATCTTGTATTGCTTTATCCGTTGCAAAGTTTGTTATTGTTTGCGAACAATACATTTTGGTGATGATAACACTGCTATTTGAATTCCTTTTTACAGTAAGAACTTTGCAACCTAAGTTTCGGGTACACGTGCAATCGCAACTACAAGAATGTACTAGAAGAAGCAGAAAACAACAGACTATTAATTTCGAAAAGGATTTACCCACCAACGCGAGCGTGTTTAGCTCGTGTTGCCTTTTCTGTGGCGTCCCGCCACAACACATAATAATTTGATGATTTATTTTATAGTTTATTTTCACCATGGCACAATATAAGTAGCATTTGCACCCCAGTTCATATAAATACTATCATGAATTATTGAATGAATTCCATTTTTGAATTTGTCAGTTTCCAAATACCATTTTCCCATTGGATAACCGTAGCAGTAATGGTCTGAATAACTAGGATAACCTGGTTGAACCCAACCTGAAGAAACAAGAAATGTATTTATTTGGTCAGGCAAATTCTTGTGAATTTATACCATGTAGTCCCATTCGTCAAATATTCATATGTTCTATTTGAAAACGAGCCTGTCATGCTTTTTGAGCTATCACAGATAGTTCCACTCTGCGCTTCAGCCTCTATAATAGGGCATAAGAGCATTAATAATATAATTGTAATCTTTTTCATATTTATTCCTTTATTAGATTAATTTTAATTTAAAATTCTGAAATATTTAATTTGAAAATAAAGTAATTATAATGTCCTTTATAATCGTTTCTATACTGTTGTTTGCTTTTTTTTAACAAAATCATCAGTATTGTTTATCCTTTTAATTTCGAATGAATGATTTAATAGTAATTTTTTCATGTTATAATTTATGATTCATTAAACTTTTAGTGATTATATTTTAATAATTCTTATATAATTTTAATAAATGTTTTCTGAT
>CAIWDF010000180.1 GCA_903911435.1 uncultured Bacteroidota bacterium | reverse complement strand
TTGGTAGTAGAAGTTCCAGTCCAAGCAGCCGGCAATGTCCAAGTATACGAGCTTGCACTCGCATCGTTCATCACCGAATATAAGTTAGTAGAACCATCGCAAACGGAGTTCATTCCCGAAATAGCCGAAGGCATAGCAGGAGGATAATTCACATTCACTGTCATTACATCGGTAGAAGCACAATTGCCATTGGCTACTGTCACCGTGTAGTTGGTAGTAGTAGTAGGCGATGCAATAGGGTTAGCAATACTTGCCGAACTTAAACCAGTAGTTGGCAACCAGCTATAACTAGCACCACCCGTAGCGTTGAGCAGCGTTCCGTTGCCCGAACAGATGGTTGCATCGTTTCCTGCATTGGCAGTAGGTATGGTGTTTACACTTACGGTTACCATATCAGTTGATGAGCACAATGCACTCGAAACAGTTACGGTATAGGTTGTAGCCACAGCTGGACTAGCAATAGGGTTAGCAATGTTGGCATTGCTCAAACCTGTAGCAGGCAACCAAGCATAACTTGTTCCACCGCTTGCATTCATCATCACCGAACCGCCAGTACAAATAGAAGTATCGACACCTGCATTAGCAATAGGCAATGGAGCAACTGTTACCACCACCGAATCGACAGTGGTACCACAAGTGCTAGTGGTGGTTACTACATCAGTAGTGGTATTAGTAGGAGTGGCCACAGGGTTTCCAATATTCGGATTGCTCAATCCGGTGGTTGGTAACCAAACATAACTGCTTCCACCCACCGCGTTGAGCGTAGCAGAGCTTCCTGCACAGATGGTTACATCGTTTCCTGCGTTAGCAATATTTACAGTCACATTCATGGTATCGTTGCTCGAGCAAGTTCCAGTGGTAACTGTTAATATGTATGAAGTATTTACGATAGGCGTAGCCACAGGGTTAGCAATGGTAGTAGAGCTTAAGCCAGTAGCAGGCGACCACGAGTAGGTAGTTCCTCCCGAACCATTCAAGATGGTGTTATTGCCCAAACAAATGGTTATATCGCTTCCTGCATTAGCAACAGGAGTAGGGTTTACATTCACCACTACGGCATCGGTAGAAGAACAAGCACCATTCGAAACGGTTACTGTATACGTTACCGTTACGTTAGGATTAGCCATTGGGTTAGCAATAGAAGCATCGCTCAAGGCAAAGCTCGGTGACCAAGAATACATACTGCCTCCACTTGCATTCAATGGGGTGGTTATTCCCGAACAGATGGTTACATCGTTTCCTGCATTAGCCACAGGAACAGGTAATACATTCACCACCACCGCATCGAGTGAGCTACAACCTCCGGTAGTAACCGTAACCACATAAGTGGTTGTACTTGTAGGGTTAGCTACAGGGTTAGCAATGGTAGTGTTTGATAAACCTGTACTAGGGCTCCATGAGTAAGTAGTTCCTCCCGAAGCACTCAAATTGGTAGAACCACCTGTACAAATGTCTACATCGCTACCAGCATTGGCAACAGGTGTAGGATTCACTGTAATGGTTACTACATCTGTAGTTGCACATGTTCCGTTAGATGCACTAACTGTATAGGTGGTGGTTGAACTAGGATTAGCCACAGGGTTTGCAATGGTCGGATTTGATAATCCTGCAATTGGTAACCACGAATAAGTAGTACCACCCGTAGCACTCAAGTTAGTAGTATTGCCCGAACAGATGGTTGCATCCAATCCAGCATCAGCCACTGGTGGCGATACAATGGTTACTACTACCACATCGGTTGCTGAACAAGAACCTGTGGTTACCGTAACGGTATAACTAGTAGTTGAACTAGGATTCGCAACAGGGTTCGCAACAGCAGCATTGCTCAAACCTGTAGCAGGACTCCATAAATAAGAAGTTCCGCCAGAGGCAAGTAAGTTAGTGCTTGCTCCAGTACAAATGGATACATCACTTCCTGCATTTGCAACAGGAGTTGAATTAACAGTAACGATTACTACATCAGTTGACGAACAAGAACCTGTAGTTGCGGTTACTGTATAGTTAGTGGTTGAAGAAGGATTAGCCACAGGACTAGCAATACTTGCACTGCTCAATCCTGTTGTAGGCAACCAGCTATAGGTTGTTCCTCCTGAAGCACCAAGGTTAGTAGAAGTGCCTGAACAGATAGCAACATCGCTACCAGCATTAGCCACAGGTGTTGTATTTACAGTTACTACCACCGCATCGGTAGAAGTACAAGTTCCGTTTGCTACAGTTACTGTATATGTTGTTGTAGATGCAGGGTTAGCCACAGGGTTAGCAATAGCGGCATTGCTCAATCCTGTACTAGGGCTCCATGAATATGTTGTACCTCCACTTGCACCCAAGGTTGTTGAATTTCCTGAGCAGAAGCTTACATCAGCTCCAGCATTTGCTACAGGAGTAGGGGTTACGGTAACCACTACAGCATCGGTAGAAGAACAAGTTCCATTTGATGCAGTAACCGTATACGTTATAGTTGTACTTGGCGAAGCCACCGGATTCGCAATGTTTGTTGCACTTAATCCAGTTGCAGGTAACCATGTGTATGTAGTACCTCCCGAAGCGGATAAGTTTGTACTTGTTCCTGAACAGATAGCAGCATCAGCTCCAGCATTTGCAGTAGGTGAAGGGTTTACGGTAACCACTACCACATCGGTAGAAGTACATGAACCATTTGCTACTGTAACTGTGTAGGATGTTGTTGAACTTGGATTCGCAATCGGACTCGCAATGTTCGCATTACTTAAACCAGTAGCAGGCGACCATGAATAAGTGGTTCCGCCTGAAGCAGTCAATTGAGTTGAATTGCCCGAACAGATGGCCACATCATTTCCTGCATTAGCGACAGGTTGAGCAACCACCGTAACTACTACTACATCGGTAGAAGTACAGGAACCAGTTGTTCCTGTAACAGTGTATGAAGTAGTTGTTGTAGGACTAGCCACAGGATTCGCGATATTAGTTGCGCTTAATCCTGTAGCAGGACTCCAAGAATAAGAAGCCGAACCAGAAGCATTCAACGTGGTGCTATTTCCTGAACAAATACTAGCATCAGTACCCGCATTGGTGGCACTGCCTCCAACGGTAACAGTTACATAATCAACAGCAGAACAAGTACCACTAACAGCGGTTAAGGTATAAGTGGTGGTTGTAGTAGGATTAGCAACAGGGTTCAAAATGGTAGTAGAACTTAATCCTGTTGAAGGAGACCAAGCATAAGTGGTCGGAGCTGTAGCGATGGTCCAAATAAATGTAGTACCTGCAGCTGGTATCGTAGTAGGAGTAGCACTACTGATAAAACAGTTGTCAGTGTTTAATGTAGCAGCTGCAGAATTAACCCAAGCACCAGTAGTAGAAATAATTTTACGATTATTTACATTCGTTGCAAAAGTACCATCCACTCCTCTAAGTCCGATTTCAGGATAAACTGTGCTTGATGCCAATGATATTGGAGCATTGTAGACCGTTTTGATTTGATATGTAGAAGTGTTTAATCGTATTTGGAATCCGAAACGCTCTGTCGTTCCTGCTGCCAAATAACGACCAACATCTTGCCATTGAATAATAAATTCATTTCCTACTTGTTGGTATCTGATTTCAGGAACACCTCCACCTAAAGTGGATTTATTCAAATCTAGACCAAAAGCAGATACACCACCTTGAAATAAATCTCCACCTGATATTGGTAGATAAGTTGTGGTGACAGGAACTGTTGTTCCAAACGCAATAAATCCATTAGTTGACACATAGATATTCGTGTAATTGTTGCCATTGAAAGTAAAAGAAGGAATGGGAACCGAAGGCGAAATTTGATCATCCATGGAGGTACTTGAAGCGTTATATAATACAGTTCCTCCTGTTATTGGAGTATAAGTTCCTACGTTTTGTGTGAAATTATAGCTTGTATGAATGTTTACAAAAGACCCAGAACCTCCACCTGTAACAGTTCCATTTAAGGTAGTACTACTACCTGTACAGATGGTTGCATCATTGCCAGCGTTTGCAGCAAGAGTTCCGGTAGTTACAGTTACTGAAGCAGTAGAAGAACAAGTTCCATTCCCTACAGTTACCGTATAAGTGATAGTGTAAGGAGGCGTACAAGTTGTAGTAGCTGAATTAGGACTTGTCAACCCTGTAGTAGGACTCCAAGAATAAGTTGTTCCTCCACTAGCACCCAATGTTGTGGTTGCACCGCAAGCAATGCTTACATTTGAACCAGCACTTGCAGTTGGCGAAGCGTTAACAGTGATTGTTACTGTCGAAGAGGAAGTACAAATACCATTTGATCCACTTACTGTATAAGTTGTAGTAGTGGTAGGTGAAGCCACCGGATTGGCAATGTTTGTTGCACTTAATCCTGTTGTAGGCAACCAAGAATAAGTAGTTGCTCCCGTAGCTCCTAATGTAGTGCTAGTTCCTGAACATATGGTAACAGGGGAACCTGCACTCACTGTAAGCGCTGGATTAACGGTTACCGTTACACTTGCCGTTGCTGAACAAGTTCCATGAGAAACGGTCAACGTATAAGTTGTCGTTGAGGTCGGATTCGCCAATGGACTTGCTATAGCAGCATTGCTTAATCCTGTAGTTGGCGACCACGAATAAGTAACACCTGTTCCATTAGTGGTGCCCGATAATGTTGTTGTGTTGCCACTGCAAATGGTTACGTTGCTACCAGCATTTGCCGTTAATGCATTTACAGTTACTACTACACTAGCTGTGCTTGAGCAATTTCCATTACTAACAGTTACTGTGTAGGTGGTAGTTGTTGTTGGCGAAGCAACAGGATTTGAAATCGAGGCATTGCTTAAACCTGTAGAAGGACTCCAAGAATAAGTAGTTCCTCCTGATGCTCCTAATGTGGTGCTTCCTCCGCAAACAATGCTAACATTAGAACCGGCACTTGCTACCGGAATAGAATTTACGGTAACTACAACCGCGTCAGTTGTTGAACAAGTTCCATTGGAAACGGAAACAGTATAGGTAGTGGTTGAAGTAGGGTTAGCGATTGGATTGGCAATATTTGTCGCGCTTAATCCAGTTGCAGGCAACCATGAATAAGTTCCGCCTCCACTAGCTGATAATTGGGTACTACCTCCCGTACAATAAGAAACATCACTTCCTGCATTTGCAATAGGAGATGGTGTTGTTGTGATTGTAACTGAGGCTGTTGATGAACATCCTAACGAGGTCCCTGTAACGGTATAAGTTGTTGTTGAGCTTACCGTAGCACTAGGATTTGCAATTGATGGGTTACTCAATCCTGTACTAGGCGACCAGCTGTAAGTGGTAGCTCCTGTAGCGGAGATAGGTGTACTAGTTCCTGCACAAATGGTTGTACTTCCTGTTGCAACCGTTGTTGGTATGGAATTAACAGTAACCGTGTACACAGCAGTATTGCTACAGTTGTTAGTGGTGCCGGTAACAGTATAAGTTGTAGTTGCTGCAGGTGTAGACACAGGGTTTGCAATTGTTGCATCACTCAAGTTTGCCGCTGGTAGCCATGTGTAAGCTGTAGCACCATTTGCGGTAATCGTAGTGTTACCACCAGTACAAATTGAATTTGTTCCTGAAACAGTGACGCTTGGTGTTTGATTCACCGTTATTGTTACCACTCCTGTGTTCGGACAACCCGAGGCTGTTCCAGTAACTGTATAAGTAGTTGTAGTGGCTGGAGTCGCAGTTGGACTTGAGCTAGTGCCCGAACTTAATCCTGTGGTTGGAGACCAACTATAGGTAGTGGCCCCTGTTGCAGAAATCGGTGTTGAAGTACCTGAACATATTGTTGCATCACCAGTAGTTATAATGGTAGGTGAAGGGTTTACTGTAATTGCCAATGTTCTTGCTGTACTCGAACCACATGCATTATCAGCAGTAACCGAAATAGTTCCACTAGTAGAGCCTGCAGTAGCTGCAATACTGTTTGTGGTGCTGCTACCCGACCACCCACTTGGTAAAGTCCAGGTATATCCTGTTGCGCCTGATACGGCAGTGATAGAATAAGTAGTAGTGTTTGCAGCGCAAATGGTGGTTAATCCACTAACAGCAGCTGGTTGACTTGGTGCAGGTGTAACAGTTACACTGTAAGTGCGTGCGGTACTATTTCCACAAGCGTTTACAGCAACTACCGAAATATTTCCACTTGTAGTATTGGATGTTGCACTAATTGAAGTAGAAGTAGAAGTTCCTGACCATCCACTCGGTAATGTCCAAGTGTATGAAGTAGCTGTAGTGACAGGATTTATTGAATACACATTAGTGGAATTGAAACAAATTGGTGTACTTCCAGAAATGACTGCTGGTTGAGGTGGTACCGTATTTGCGGTTACCGCGAATGTTTGTGAAGGACTAGCTCCACAAGAGTTATTTGCAACCACAGTGATGTTACCAGAGTTTGTATTTGCTACAGCTGTTATCGAAGTAGTAGTGGAAGTTCCAGACCATCCACTTGGTAATGTCCAAGTGTACGAAGTAGCTCCACTCACTCCAGATATAGAATATGTATTTGATGTTCCATTACACACCACATTATTTCCTGAAATTGCTCCAGGTTGCGCGGTAATCGAATTCACATTAATAGTTGCACTTTGTGCACTGCTCACTCCACATGAGTTGACAGCAGAAACAAGTATAGTGCCTCCTGAAACGCCCACCGTATCGGTGATGGTATTTGTAGAAGATGTACCTGTCCAACCTAATGGTGAAATCCAATTGTAGGATGTAGCACCACTAACAGCTGTTACACTGTATGTCGCAACAGCTCCAGAGCAAACCGTTGTGCTTCCAGATATTGTACCGGGTTGTGTTGGTGCGTTGGTAACTGTAACACTGAATGTTCGTGCGGTAGACGCCCCGCAATTATTGTTTGCAATTACGGTGATGTTTCCACTTGTAGTATTTGCCTGAGCAGTAATGCTAGTTGTGCTTGATGCTCCGCTCCATCCACTAGGTAGTGTCCATGAATATGAACTTGCAGTACCAACGGCAGTAATTGAATAGGTGTTGGTTGTTCCAGCACAGATAGGTGTCGTACCTGTAATCGTTCCTGGTTGTGTAGGAACTGTATTGACAGTTACCGCAAGCAATTGAGAAGGGCTACTACCACATGAGTTGTTAGCTGTAACAGTAATGTTTCCGCTCGTTGTACTAGAAGTAGCATTGATAGAGTTAGTGGCAGACGTGCCTGTCCAACCTGTAGGTAAAGCCCATGTGTAAGTTGAAGCACCACTCACAGCAGCTACTTGATAGGTATTAGTCGTACTACTACAAATTGGTGTACTTCCTGAGATTGCTAATGGTTGTGTAGGAACTAAATTTACATTCACCGAAATACTCTGAGTGGTACTACTTCCACACGTGTTGTTAGCGGTTACTGTAATATACCCACCAGCAGTATTTGCAACTGTAGAAATACTTGTGCTAGTAGAGCTTCCTGTCCAGCCGACTGGTAATGTCCAAGTGTATGATGTTGCACCAACCACAGGGTTTATACTATAGTTGTTGGATGTGTTAGAACAGATGGAAGTATTTCCGTTGATACCCAACGGGGCTGTTGGTGCTGTATTCACAGTCATCGTAATGTTTGATGAGGTAGCTGTAGCCGAAGTATAACAAAGTGCATTTGTGGTCATCACACATGCAATGATGTCACCGTTGCCTAATGTTGTACTTGTGTAAGTTGAACTATTCGTTCCAACCGGGCTTCCGTTTAACTTCCATTGATAAGAAGGTGTGGTGCCTCCATTGGTAGGAGTAGCGGTGAATGTTACCGAACTACCTGCACATATGGTTGACGATGGAGAAGCAGCTATTGAAACTGCAGGAGTTACAATATTTGAAACACTCATCGTTATCGCATTAGAAGTTGCAGGGTTGGATGAAACACAAGCATAACTAGAAGTCATTAAACAAGTAACAATTTGGCCATTCGTTAAAGAAGATGTGGTATATGTTGGACTATTTGTTCCAACGTTCGAACCATTTACTTTCCATTGGTAAGTTGGGTTGTAACCTCCATTGGTAGGTGTTGCCGTAAAGGTTACTGTGGCACTTGCACAAATAATATTTGATGGGGAAGCTGAAATTGCAACAGAGGCAGCAGGGTTTCCTGAAACAACATTAACAGTAACAACATCAGAGTAAGTACAACTTCCATTCGTTGATGTAACCGTATAAGTCACAGGTGAAGAGATAGTCGCAATAGGATTTGAAATAGTTGTTGAACTTAAGCCTGTTGAAGGAGTCCAAGTATAATTCACACCTCCCGAAGAATTCAATTGCAAAGGAACACTTGAACATATTGTAGTATCGTTTGTCGCAATAATACTACCTGTGTTGATTGTAAGGGCAGCATCACTTAAATCTAAGCTAGTTGGTGTTATTGATGATTTAACCCGAATAAGCGCATTACTACTATTTAGTCCGTTAGGAACAATCCAAGTGTAACTACCACTTGTTGTTGCATAGGCAGTAACTATATTGGTAAATGTAGTTCCTCCATTTAAGGAATAAGCGATGTCGTAAGATCCTGTAACAGGCGAATCGGACCAAGTGATGTTATAACTTTGACAACCAGTAAGTGTTTGTCCTCCGTTTGGTGTTAAGACAGTAATTGGAGGCGCACTAGCACTTATCGTGAATGCTACATCCGAAGTGTCATTCTTACAACTAGAAGTATTATCTCTCACCCATACTTTACAGTTTGTTGAAGGTGTATTTGGTACAGTCCATGCGTATTGATTAGTTGCAGTGTTATATGCTGTAGTGATGTTGGTAAACGAAGCTCCTCCATTGGTAGAATAGAAAATGTCGTAAACGTTGGAAATTCCATCTGATGACCAAGTAATGTTATAGTTTGTTCCAACTTGTAAAATACCACCATAGTTAGGTTGAATGATTGTAACAGGTTTCACAATCGTGAACACAGCATCGCTAAGGTCATAATAGGAAGGTACAGTATTAGGAATTACTTTCACTAAAGTTTGAGCACTTCCTGTGTTAGGTAATGTCCAAGTGATGGTAGCAGGGCTCACAGATGTTGTGTAACTTGAATTGATAGTGATCCAACTTGTTCCATTGTTTATCGAATACTGAATTGCAAAGTTGGTGTAAGTTAGGGAGTGTTCAAAAGTGATAGAGGTAACAGTACATCCACCTAACATCTCTCCACCATTCGGAGTCACAATTTTAACAGCAGGTTTTATTGTAAACACTGCGTCCGATTGATCTTTTACGTTCACATCAAGATAGTTTGCAACTCGCACTAAACAGTTTGAAGAGTTGGCATTAGGCACAGTCCATGCGTAGTAACCATTGTTTGTTTGATTAGTGGCTATCGTTGTCCATGTTAGACCATTATCTAAAGAATAGTAAAGGTTGACTGTAGAGTACAGTGTGGCTGTAGTCCATGTAATTCCGTAGCTAGCACCTGTAGATAAAATTTCACCGCCATTTGGTGTAAGTAATATTGGTGTGGCGGGAGTAATGGTAAATACAGCATCGCTTTGATCGCCACGACAATTTGCTAAGTAATCTATTACTCTTACTAAACAAGTTGTTGAAGCAACATTTGGAACAGCCCATGAGTAGGTGTTACCAGAATAGTTTGTTGTTAGATTCGTCCAGTTGGTACCTCCGTTAGTAGAATAGTAAATATTGTACAAACCTGAAGCATATATTGAATTGGTCCAAGTAATAGTATAATTACTTAACCCTTGAATGCTTTGTCCGCCATTAGGTGATGTAACCGTAATGTCAGTGCTAGGTAATATCGTAAACACATTGTTACTAGCGTCATTTATATTACTATAACTTCCAGAAACAACTTTTATTCTCGCTTGAGTACTATTTAAATTGTTTGGTAATGTCCAAGCATAGGTTTGACTTGTGTTTCCGTTGTCGGTGGCACTTGCAAAATAAGTATAAGTTGTACCGTTGTCGAGTGAATAATATAAATCGAAACTGGTGTTACAAGGAGAAACTGATTTTGTCCAAGTGATATTGTAGGTATTACATCCCGCCCAAGTTTCGCTTCCATTTGGCGCAGTTACAGTGATATTTTGATTCGGAGTAATAGAGAAATTGGCGTTACTTACATCAAAATAGGTACTAGGGTAAGACGCTGATTCAACCCTTATTAATCCTTGTGTAGTCGTTAAGTTGTTTGGTACATACCAAGTGTAAGACTGAGATACCAATCCGTTAGTAGCAACATTGCTTGCAATCAATGTATAGTTAGTTCCATTATTCAATGAATAATAAATGTTCCAATTTCCAACACAATTCGACTTGTTCCAATTAATATTGATATTGGTACATCCAACAAGATTCTCTCCACCATTAGGAGATGTGATACTTACTGAAGGAGGAATTGCCAACAAGGCATCACTTACATCGTATAAGGATAAATCAGCTGTGTTACTAGCTTTTACCAGAATGTTTGATGATACTGTATTAGGAACGGTCCAGTTGTATAATCCATTATTAGGGGTGGTTGCTATTATTGAAAACCAAGTGGCCCCTGCGTTAGTAGAATATTCTAGTTTTACTGGAGAGTAGAACGAACTAACGTTCCAAGTAATAGCATATGAACAAGCTATTTGTAATGACTCACCACCATTAGGAACAAGTAATATAGGTTGTGGAGGTGTGATGGTGAACACAGCATCACTTTGATCTATTTTACAAGAGTTCAAATAGTCATAAACACGAACTAAGCATGTGGTACTAGCACCAGTTGGAACAGTCCAGTTGTAAGAGTTACCTGTAATGTTCGAAATAATGGTTGTCCAGCTGGAACCACCATTGATTGAATATCCCAAGGTGTACTGACCAGATGCAGTTGGTAAATTAGTCCATGTGATGGTATAAGTAGAAAGCGCAGCAATAGTTTGACCTCCATTAGGAGATGTGATAGTAATATCATTGCTCGGAGAAATGTTGAATACACTATTGCTGACATCTCCATATGCAGTGCTGTAATAAGATTCAACCTTTATCAAGGCTTGGGTAGTGGTTATTGTATTTGGCACTGTCCAAGCATAACTTTGATTAGCCGAACCGTTATCACTTAGCCCATTTGCAATATAAACCCAGTTAGCCCCATTATCTACAGAATAAAAAATGTTCCAATAAGCAGTTACGCAAGTTGATTTGTTCCAAGTAATATTATAGGTGCTGCAACCATACCAGTTTTCGTTTCCGTTAGGCGCTGTAACTGTAACAGGGGTAAGGATGGTAAATACCACATCACTCACGTCATAAATGGCTGTATTAGCATAGTTCGCTACTTTCACCAAACAATTGGTAGAAGGGAAATTTGGAATAGTCCATGTATAGTACCCGTTGTTTGTTTGATTAGTAGCTATACTAGTGTATGTTGCGCCATTATCAATAGAGTAGGAAAGGTTAACGGTTGAGTAGAAGGTAGAAGTGTTCCACTGAATACCTGTGGTACAACCAACGTTGTATGATTGTCCGCCATTTGGTGTTAATACAATAGGTGTGGCTGCTGATATGGTAAATACAGCATTACTAATATCAAATTTACAAGGTGTAAGGTAATCGATAACCTTAATCAAACATGTAGTTGACGGTATGTTTGGTACTGTCCAAGTATAAGAGTTTCCAGTGATGTTTGTAACTATGGAAGTATAACTGGTTCCTCCATTCGTTGAATAGGATATGGAATATAACCCTGATGCTCCTGCTAAGTTGCTCCAAGTGATGGTATGCGAACTTAACCCTTGCCAAGTTTCTCCTCCGTTAGGACTTGTTACCGTAATGTCGGCACTTGGATTGATTGCAAATACTGCATTACTCACATCATACACGTTGGTCCAGTCATAAGAAACCACTTTTATTAATGCTTGAGTGCTCGAAATAGTATTAGGTACGCTCCATGAATACGTTTGTGAAGCCAAACCATTATCAGCTACAACATTTATTAAGGTATAGGTGGTACCATTATCAAGAGAATAATAAATGTAAAAATTACTATTACAAGGAGAAGTGGATTTGGTCCAAGTAATGTTAAGCGGAGAACATCCTACAGCGGTTTCACCTCCATTTGGTGAAGTGACAACTATATTTTGATTCGGATTGATGGTAAAGTTAGCGTTACTCAAATCAAAATAGGTAGTAGGGTTGTTGTACGACTCTACTCTGATGAGTGCTGTGGTTGTGTTTAAATTGTTAGGCACATACCAAGTATAACTTTGCGAGACGGCTCCTGTATTTGGTGTTGCATAAACTATTTGTACCCAGTTCACGCCATTGTCGACAGAATAATAAAGGTTCCAATAGGTAGCCACACAGGTAGATTTGTTCCAGATAATATTTACTGACGAACATCCTGTTATGGTTTCTCCTCCATTTGGTGAAGTTACGGTTGCAGCGGGAGCAATAGTAAATACAGCATCACTTACATCGTATAATGATAAGTCGGAAGTGTTGGATGCTTTTAACAAACAATTGGCCGATACTGTGTTTGGCACGGTCCAGCTGTAGAATCCATTATTGGTGGCACTCGAAATGATAGTAACCCAAGTAGAACCATTGTTGGTGGAGTACTCTAACTTAACTGGAGAGATAAAGGTACTTGAGGTCCAAATAACGGTGTAAGCGCATCCAATATAAAGGGTCTCTCCTCCGTTAGGTGAAATCAAAACAGGACCTGATGGGGTTACTGTGAAGGTAGCATCACTTTGGTCGATTCTACAACCGTTGTTGTAATCATAAACTCTTATTAAACATTGCGAACTAGAAGTGTTTGGCACTGTCCATATGTAAGAGTTTCCTGTTACGTTGCTCGCTATGGTATTCCATGTTGAACCATTGTTACTCGAAAACTGAACGGTGTAGTTGCCCGATACAGCATTCGTGTTGGTCCAAGTGATGGTGTAGCTACTTTGCGAAGCTAATGTTTGTCCACCATTGGGAGCGGTTACTGTAATGTCGTTGCTTGGTGCTATGGTGAAAGCGGTATTACTTTGATCTACATACGAAGTAGGGTAATAATAACTTTCTACTTTTATTAATACTTGTGAAGAAGTAACCCCATTTGGCACTTGCCATCCGTAAGTTTGTGTGGCCAAACCATTGTCGGTAACAGCATTTACTATTGCGGTCCAGGTGCTTCCGTTGTTGGTTGAATAGTAAATATTCCAATATCCTCCTAAGCAAGTGGATTTACTCCAACCTATATTATAAGTAGTACATCCAACCCACGATTCGCCACCATTAGGTGCTGTTACAGTGATAGGTGTAGCAATTGTGAATACCGCATTACTTACATCGTAAGAGGTAAGGTCGGTGGAATTGGCAATCTTCACCAAACATTGTGTTGAGGTGGTATTTGGCACGGTCCAGTTGTAATAACCATTGTTGGTTATTCCTGTGGCTATAGCCGTGTAGGTACTACCGTTGTTAGTTGAATAATATAAATTGACAGTAGAAAAAATAGTAGCCGTGTTCCATGTGATGTAGTATCCTGTACAGGCCACACTAAATGTTTCGCCACCATTAGGTGCGGTAAGTATTGGTGTGGCAGGGGTAATGCTAAAGTTGGCGTTGCTCACATCAAATTTACAGGAGTTCAGATAATCGCTTACTTTTATTAAGCAAGTAGTGGAAGGTGTGTTTGGTAGCGAACTCCAAACGTATGAGTTGCCAGTGTAGTTTGTTGTTAACGTGGTCCAGTTGGTACCATTGTTAATCGAATATTGAACGGTGTACAATCCTGATGCACCCGCTAAGTTGGTCCAAGTGATGGTATGCGAACTCAATCCTTGCCATGTTTCGCCACCGTTAGGACTTGTAACGGTGATGTCGGCACTTGGATTGATGGTGAATGCAGCATCGCTCACATCACTAATGTTGGTCCAGTTGCCCGACTCCACTTTTATTAAAGCTTGTGTGGTGGTGATACCATTAGGTACTGTCCACGAATAAGATTGGAAGTTAGTTCCATTGTCGGAAACAGAAGTGATATAGGTATAGTTGGTACCGTTGTTGGTTGAATAATAAAGGTTATAACTCGTATTGCAAGGACTTACTAGTTTGGTCCAGGTGATGGCAAGCGTAGAACAACCAAGTACCGACTCTCCACCGTTAGGTGCAGTTACTTGTATGTTATTACTTGGGTTGATGGTGAACACGGCATTACTCAAATCGTAATAGGTTCCTGGATTGTTGTACGATTCAACACGAATTAAACATTGTGTTGAAGAAATATTATTAGGGATATACCAAGTATAAGATTGTGAAGTAGCGTAATTGTCGCTGGTAGCGTAAACAATAGTGTTCCAAGTAGAACCTGCATTGGTAGAGTAGTAGATGTTCCAATAGGTAGAAATACAGTTCGATTTTGCCCAAGTAATGTTGTAGTTACTACATCCTGTTAATGTCTCGCCACCATTTGGAGCGGTAACTAATACAGGAGGCGCGATGATGAACACAGCGTTACTCACATCGTAACTAGTTAAGTCGGAAGTGTTGCTGGCACGTATTAAGCAGTTGATTGAAACCGCATTCGGCACTGTCCAGCTATACGCACCACTGTTGGTGGTGCTCGATGTGATGGTGTTCCAAGCATTACCATTGTTGGTAGAATATTCTAGTTTCACCGAAGAGAAGAAAGTGGCAGGTGTCCAAGTGATGGTATAGCTACAACCCACCTGCAAGGTTTCGCCCCCGTTTGGTGTGAGCAATACCGGCTGGGCGGCATCTATCGTAAAGTTGTTGTTACTTTCATCAACCATACAGTTGGTTACATAATCCATAACCTTTACACGGCATTGAACCGAAGGATTGTTAGGTACAGTCCAACTATAAGTGCCAGTGGCCGAGGCATAGTTGCTCGTAATGTTTATCCACGAGCTACCTGCATCAACCGAATAATAAAGATTATAAGTGTTTGAGGTACCTTGCACATTCCAAGTGATGGTGTGCGAAGTGAGTGCACTCCACGTTTCACCACCATTAGGAGCTGTTACCGATATTGGGATGTTAACCGTAAAGTACGAGTTACTCACATCCGTAGTGGCAGCGTTTTGCGCATCGGTTACACGAATAAGTGCATTGGTTGTTTGAATGTTTGGTACGGTCCACACAAATTGACCATTGGTTACCAAAAAACTACTGGTAATGCCCGACCATGTGGCGCCTCCATTGGCCGAATAGTCGATGTTCCAATAGTTGCTCGGACTACCGGTTTGTGTCCACGTGATGGTGTACGTTTGACATACATAAAGCGTGTTTCCTCCGTTAGGAGCCGTAACTGTTACGGTTTGAGCTGATAAACTGTTTATGCCTAAAACAGTAAAAAGTACAACAGATAGTAATCTTAATAATCTCATGCGATGATTGGTTAAAGTTTAATTTTAAATTATTTATTTGTTAGAGAGGCACAATATTACAACTTTTTCCCGAATGCTAACACACGTTTGTTGATAAAATTAGCATGATTGATGTCAGCCGCATTGCTTTGTGGTAAGTACTTTTTGGTTAGTAGTTCGTTTTGGATAGTTGATGGAGAAAACGGAAGCTAAATTCGAAAGACTAAATTATCCTTATCAACAAAAACCACAAAAGTAGTAATGCCTAAAATTGTAAATATTTTGATTTTAACAAAAACGTATCGGCCAATTTATGGAAAGAGCTAATTGAATACAAAAGGTAAATAGACCACTTAACCCTATCCTGACAAAAAATTCTGCCCTTCCGTGACCACTTAACCCCATCCCGACAAAAAATTCTGCCCCTCCGTGACCACTTAACCCCATCCAAACAAAAAATTCTGCCCCTCCGTGGTCACTAAACCCTATCATCACAAACATGGATGGCATTTTTATGTCAATTATATTGAGTGAAATAGCTTGTTTTGAGATAAGGAGGACTGCCAAATGTCCTGAACGGTGCGGATAAAATCAAATCCCCCCTTCTTTATTTTTAAAATCTAGTTCATATTTGTTATTTGTCCCAATTAGCAAATTTTGTTCAGGAAACCACTTCGCAATAGTTGTAAAATGGTATTTCTCTAAAAACGTATCCTTGATTTCGGATAGTCAAACACCGTGGCGACTTGAAACCGAATCTCCCTTTTGTAATATTTTGTACTACAAAAGTTTCATTTTTAAGTCTACTTCAGGGTCGTAATGGTCTGTCTACTTTTGTGTCGTTACCCCAAAAGCTAAAACTTACCAGAAAAATGAAAAATTCCATCATCCAAAAATCGGGAGTAGAGGTTTACGATTTCTTCTCCACTCACATCGAAATTCAAACCGAACGAACCGTTGTAATGATGACCAATAAGGTGGCCGATATTGTGAATAACAACCTCAGCCCGAAAATCATTATCAACCTAAGCCGTACCAACGATATTAGGTACATCAACAAATTTTTCGAAGCGGTGAATGCCAAGCTCAACCATGGAGGCTATTATATTGGTTGTTTCGAAACTTTGTCGAGCCGCAGAGAACGACTCCCGCAAGGAACAATGCCATTAATTGGTGGATTGGTTTCTACCACCGATTTTCTTATCAATAGGGTTTTGCCAAAAACAATTGGCCTCAAGCGGATTTATTATTGTTTAACTCAAGGTCGCATCCGACTGTTGTCGAAAGCCGAAGCGTTAGGTCGATTGGTTTGTTGTGGGTTCGAGATAATAGCTTGCAAAACCATCAAGGGACTTACGTATTTTGTGGCACGAAAAGTAAAAGCCCCAACCTTCGATATGCACCCAAGTTATGGAGCGTTTTACAAAATGCCTCGAATGGGTAAAAACGGTAAAACAGTGGGAATTTACAAACTGCGCACCATGCATCCGTATTCTGAATACCTTCAGGATTATGTACTCAAACAAAATGGATATGCAGCTTCGGGAAAACCGGCAGAAGATTTTAGGTTGACCAGTTGGGGCAAGTTTATGCGCAAATATTGGCTGGATGAGTTACCTCAGTTGCTCAACCTATTGAAAGGCGAACTGAAGCTAGTAGGTGTGAGGCCCATCACCACTAGGTATTTTCAAGACCTGCCAGATGATTTGAAAAAACTGAGGATGAAACAAAAGCCAGGATGCATTCCTCCTTACGTTGCCCTCAACAAAGGAGGCAGCCTCGAAAATGTAATTCAGTCCGAAAGTGATTACTTGATGGAGAAAGCAAGGAACCCGTATTTTACTGATACCAAGTATTTTTTTATGGCAGTTTACAATATTTTGGTAAGGCAAATTCGCAGTGCTTAATTGATACACTATAATAATGTATACCTAAACCATCATGCAAGATGAAACGAATACCTAATTCTATTCACATTCGGCAGCTCAAAACTGATAAGTATTAGCACCTACCTTACAACAATTGTATTACCTTTGCGCCCTTAAAAATTAAAAAAACGAATGGCAAGAAAAGTAAAACAAGCAGACGATTTACCAAAAGTAAAGCTCACCAAAACTTCATTAAAAAGTGCACTCCGAGTATTTAGTTACACAGGTCAACACCGCTGGAAATTATATGTAGGTCTCATCTTCTTATTACTAACAAGTGCCACGGCATTATTATTCCCTAAGTTATTGGGTATTTTGGTCGACACGGCCGATCCTAAAAAGCTAGATGTGCCAGCGGCCAATTACATTGGCGTAGTGCTTCTGGTGGTATTGGTATTACAATCCGTTTTTTCGTTCTTTCGCGTTTACCTATTTGTGAACTATACCGAAAACACACTAGCTAATCTTCGTCAAGCGGTGTATTCTCATTTGATAAAATTGCCTATGTCTTACTTCGCTCAGAACAGAGTAGGAGATTTAAATAGTCGTATGTCGAGCGATTTAATTCAAATTCAAGACACCTTAACCACTACCATTGCCGAGTTCTTGCGTCAGTTTGTCATCATCATCGGAGGAGTTGCATTTTTAGCGTATACCTCCCTTCACCTTACCATTCTAATGTTAGCCATTGTTCCTGTGGTTGCTATATCGGCTGTGTTTTTTGGTCGATTTATTAGAAAAACCTCAAGACTTGTTCAGGAGAAAATAGCAGAATCGAATACCATTATAGAAGAAACCTTGCAAGGCATAGCTAACGTAAAAGCATTTGCCAATGAGTTTTTCGAAAATAAACGATATAAACGGAGTACCGAAGTTATTGTCGAGAATGCCATACTTGGTGGAAAATACCGAGGAGCATTCGCTTCGTTCATCATCTTCTGTTTGTTTGGTGCTATCGTTTCTGTGGTTTGGTACGGAGTGATACTGGCCATTCGCAACGAGATTTCAATTGGACAATTAATGCAGTTTCTTTTGTATTCAATCTTTGTGGGAGCTTCTATTGGTGGTATTGCTGAGTTGTATGCTCAAATACAAAAAGCAGTAGGCGCAGTGGAACGTGTATTCGAAATAATGGACGAAAAACCAGAAGTGGTGGAGGTGTACGAACAAAAACTTTTGGAGCATCGCATTGAAGGCAATGTGGTATTTCAAAATGTTGCATTTACATACCCTTCGCGAAAAGAAATTCAAGTATTGAAAGATGTTACCATAGTAGCTAACAAAGGTGAAACCATAGCTGTTGTTGGGCCATCGGGTTCGGGTAAGTCTACGTTGGTAGCTTTATTACTTCGCTTTTACGACCCAGAGAGTGGAACCATTTTAATCGATGGTAAAGATGCCAAGTCGTATTCATTAACTGATTTAAGAAACAACATGGCCATAGTTCCTCAAGATGTATTATTATTTGGAGGAAGCATCAAAGAGAACATCGCATACGGAAAACCGGATGCTACCATTGCTGAAATTGCCGAAGCTGCTCGTAAAGCCAATGCATTAGATTTTATAGATAGTTTCCCAGAAAAGTTTGAGACACTTGTTGGCGAACGTGGCGTGAAATTATCCGGTGGCCAACGTCAACGTATAGCCATAGCTCGTGCTGTACTCAAAGACCCTAGCATCTTGATATTGGACGAAGCCACTAGTTCACTCGATTCGGAATCGGAGAGAGTAGTGCAAGAAGCATTAGACAAGTTGATGGTAGGTCGCACTTCATTTGTAATCGCTCACCGTTTGTCTACCATTCGCAAAGCCGATAAGATAATTGTGATTGACAAAGGTTCGGTGCTCGAAAGTGGCACACACGAAGAATTGATGTCGAAAGAATCTGGATTGTACCGCAGTTTAAGTAGAATGCAAACGGAAGTGATATAGCGGTTTTTAATCGTCATTCGATTTTTGTTGGAAAAACATAATAAGTGATGCAACCTTTTTAGCTAGTTGAACATCTATGAGTTTGTATTCACTCAACTTATATTTATGAGATTCACTACTCTTCTATCAAAATTATCTTCAACAACCTTTCTTTTGTTTTTTTTGTTGTTATCGAAATCAGGCAATTCTTGTAATGCTAATTTCACTCACACCAATGCTTGTGCAGGCGACACGGTATGGTTTTATGCCGCAGACCAATATGCAGTGTATACTTGGGACTTTGGAGATAGCACCTCGCAAGTTAATATTAATCATGATACCACCACATTTCACGTTTACAATACCCCAGGTGTCTATCACGTAACGTTGTTCGTAAACGTAGGTGCCGAATTCGATTACCAAACAAATGTAATTACTATTGGTAACAATTGCTTCCAATCCGATTTTAGTTACATATGTGGAGGTGGAGGTTATATTTATTTCACTAATCAAAGCATCTCAAGTTTATCTTTGCTTTGGAATTTTGGAGATACCGCCTCGGGTGTAAATAACACTTCAGTACTTTCGAGTCCATATCATGTTTATTCGAATACAGGTAGTTTTACTGTGACGCTTATCGCCTCTAATGGTACTGTTTCCGACACCAGTTCTCAAATCGTTTCCGTAAACTCCAATTGCATAGGTGCAACAATTTATCCGAATATATGGGGGAATTGTTTCAACGATTCAACCTTATTTAATGTTGGATACTCAGGAACAATAACAAGCTATCAATGGAATTTTGATGATCCTACTACTGGAATAAATAACACGTCTTCTCTCGCGCAACCTAAACATTTATTTTCGTCAACAGGAAATTATAATGTGGAATTAATTATTTCAAACGGTTTATTAGTCGATACGATTTATAAAATCATATATGTAGTAGATTGTGGTTGCTGGCCAGGCGATTGCAATGACGATGGTGAAGTGAATGCGGAAGATATTTTCCCAATAGGGATGTTCTATAATAATCACGGACCAGAGCGTCCTGCAGCTAATAATAATTTTGTTTCACAACCGGTTTCAGATTGGCCAAATTATACTTCTTGGATGTATCTTCAGAAATTTTCGAATGCAAAGATTGCAGATTGTAATGGAGATAGCACCATCAATAATTTAGATTTAGCTGTAGTAAATTTAAACTATGGCATGCATCATACTAATCATAATAACAGAAGTTCCATGCCCGAGGCCACTGTTCAAGATCCAACAATGTATATTCAGTTTTCGTCTTCATCTGCGAATGCTGGAAGTACAATCTCTGCGACCATTTATTTAGGTACTTCATCTATTCCTGCGAACAATCTTTATGGTTATTCATTTTCCATTTTATACGATCCTGCGTTTGTTGTTCCTGGCTCAGCATTTATTAATTTGAGTAGTAATTGGCTTGGGAATTCAACAAATGAACTTGGAATTTCAAATGATAATTTGAATGGAAAGATAGATGCCGCAGTAGTGAAGTACGATAAAGTTCAAACGTTAACTGGGTATGGTGCTATAGGCACTATTACCTTCCAATTATTAAATGGTGTTTCAGGATTGTTTCACTTGGGCATTGATGCTACAGCCAAAATGCTTTCCACTACGATGTATTCATCAACTGTGTCGGGTAATCAGGAAGTTTTCCACCCTTTCAATATTCAAGGCGCAGACTTAACTGTATTGAACTCTGTCGGAGTTACAAATAATAAAATGGATGATGATATTATCATATTCCCAAATCCAACAAACGACATGGTTCATGTACAGCTTAATTCGAATGAAGTAAGCGAATTGTCTGTTAGAGATTTTCTTGGACGCTCTGTTTACAGAACAGTAGGGAGTTTTACGAAGGAGATTTCTCTTTCTACCGCTGGTTTTGAATCAGGAATTTATAACATGGAACTAAAAACAACCAACGGGACTTTTAAGAAAGTGATATCTGTAATTCATTAATATTATTAGTTAACCTTTAGTTTAGGTTCATGCTGAAATTTTCGAATCTTGATTCTGAATTTTATTTTGTAATATTGTGTCCTCAAAAATCAGAAAATGGAAGACGCTAAAAAATTAGAAGCTTTTGAAGCTAAAATAAATTCGGGAGTTAAGATAGAACCTAAGGATTGGATGCCCGAAGCATACCGCAAGCAACTGGTACGAATGATGAGTCAGCATGCTCACTCTGAAATAGTAGGTATGTTACCCGAAGGAAACTGGATTACTCGCGCTCCAAACCTCCGAAGAAAAGCCATTTTACTTGCAAAAGTTCAGGACGAAGGTGGACATGGATTGTATTTATACAGTGCTGCCGAAACTTTAGGCGTTGACCGTACAGAATTGTTGGAACAACTCCATACCGGCAAAGCAAAATATTCAAGCATCTTTAATTACCCAACACTTACCTGGGCCGACATCGGAGCCATCGGTTGGTTGGTAGATGGTGCTGCCATTATGAATCAAACAGCCTTGGCACGTGGGTCCTATGGTCCTTATTCTCGTGCTATGGTGCGTATCTGCAAAGAAGAAAGTTTTCACAATCGTCAGGGGTACGAAATAATGATGCAACTGGCACAAGGAACACCTGAGCAGAAAGCAATGGCACAAGATGCATTGAACCGCTGGTGGTGGCCTGCAGTGATGATGCTTGGCCCAAGCGATGATAACTCACCAAACAGCGAACAGTTGATGCGTTGGAAAGTAAAGATGGAAAGCAATGATGCAATCCGCGAGCGATTTATTGACAGAACAGTTCCTCAGGCTGAATTCATTGGTTTAACGGTACCTGATAAAGACTTGAAATTTGATGAAGAAACAGGTCATTATACACATGGTAAAATAAACTGGGATGAGTTTTTTGATGTAATAAAAGGCAATGGCCCGTGCAATGCAAAACGTTTGAAAGATCGCATTGATGCAGATAAGAATGGTAAATGGGTGAGAGAAGCTGCTGTGGCTTACGCAGCAAAACGAGTTAAAGAAAAAGAAATCGCATAAATTGTTTTTGGTTGTTACTTCACACAACCAAAACTGACAACTAATAACTAACAACAATAAAAATATGACAGACACACAATGGCCGGTATGGGAAGTATTTGTTCAGGCTAATCCTGGAATTCCCCACAAACATGCAGGTAGCGTTCATGCGCCTGATGCTGAAATGGCGTTACAAAATGCAAGAGATGTATACTCGCGTAGAAGCGAAGGGATGAATATTTGGGTGGTTCCTGCTAATGCAATTACCGCTTCAAGTCCCGAAGATCAAGGCTCTTTCTTCGAACCTTCGAATGATAAGCCTTATCGTCATCCAACGTTTTACAAAATTCCGGAAGGTGTAAAGTATTTATAAGGAGTATTGAGATATTAGAATTGAGATGTGAGACATGAGATGTGAGAAAGGCTTCTCAACTCTTATTTCAAAATCTCGAAACTTAAATCTAATATCTCAATACTCAAATCTCATATCTAAAGAAATGAACTTACAACAAGCAAAATTCGAATACCTGCTTCGTCTGGGCGATAGCAGTTTAATTATAGGGCACCGTTTGTCGGAATGGTGTGGGCACGGGCCGATATTGGAAGAAGATTTGGCAATGATTAATATTGCTCTTGATTTTGTGGGCAATACTTCCGAATTGTTGAAATATGCCGGACAGTTAGAAGACAAAGGAAGAGACGAAGACGAGTTGGCGTACATGCGCGATGAACGCGAGTTTCGTAATTTGTTAATTACCGAACAACCGAATGGTGATTTTGCATTTACCATTGCTCGTCAGTTTTTATTCGATACTTACATGTTCTTTTTATACGAAGGATTAAAAGCGAGTAAAGATGAAACCATTGCTGCAATAGCTGCAAAATCGCATAAAGAGATAACTTATCACTTGCGTCATACCAGCGAATGGATGTATCGTTTGGGCGATGGCACTGCCGAGAGTCACGACAGATTGCAGAGTGCAGTAAACGATTTGTGGATGTTCACTGCTGAGCTTTTCGATATGGACGAAGTGGATGCATTGCTCATAAAAGAAGGAGTTGCTCCTGATTTGAACAATATAAAAACCGAATGGGAAACAAGAGTGAACGAAGTGTTTGCAAAAGCTACACTTCAATTGCCAACTACTACTTTTAAACAAAAAGGAAGCAGAGAAGGAAAACATACCGAACACTTAGGTTTTCTGCTTGCCGAAATGCAATATCTTCATAGAGCATATCCCGGAGCTAAGTGGTAAAGAAGCCCCTCCTAACTTCTCCGAAGGGGAGGAGATAAAAAGAAATTGAAATCAAAAGAAGAAATAATAAACAAGGATTTTCTCTCCCCGAAGGGTAGAGTAGGAGTGGAGGCTATTTTCAAACTCCTTTCCGAAATTCCCGACCCCGAAATTCCAGTAATTAATATTATTGAATTGGGTATACTTCGCGATGTTATTCTTACTGACGATTTATGTACCATCGTCATCACACCTACTTATTCGGGATGCCCGGCTATGCGAGTGATTGAAGATGATATACGAACCAAGTTAAAAGAAATTGGAATAGTAAATGTAAAAGTTGAATTGGTGTACTCTCCCGCCTGGACTACCGATTGGATAAGCGATGAAGCAAAAGAAAAATTACGCGCGTACGGTATTGCTCCACCCGACCATTCGACAATTGATAAACAAGTATTACTTGGTAAATCGCGTGATTTGAA
>CAIWDF010000179.1 GCA_903911435.1 uncultured Bacteroidota bacterium | reverse complement strand
TGTTGCAATGGTCGGTGGATTATGGGGATTCGTTGCATGGTGATAGTGAAGCGACAGGAATAGCTTTGGATGCGAATGGGAATATTTGTGTAACAGGATTTTCGCCAAGTGGAGTGAGTGATTTGGATTACTATACTATAAAATATGATAATGCTACGGGTGCTGAACTATGGCATATACGAACGGATGGTAATCATATGAAAGATTATCCGAGTAATGTGGTGATAGATGATGCTGGAAGGATAATAGTAACGGGACAAACTGAAACGGGTGTGGGTTCGTATAAATATAAAACGGTACAGTATATTGAAAATAAAAAGGTGCCGGATATGAGTGCGATAGCGCAAGTAAATGATCAATATGGGATGCCTAATCATTTGAAAGGGGTTCTAATCGTTCGATTAAACCCATCGGTATTGAAGATGGAGAACATAAATATAAGAGGATTGAACTGCTCGCAAGCAAGTACTTTTATTAAAGATTCGATGATTTATGAATTGGGGCAAAGATTATTTTCGGGGTCGCCTGATGATAGAAATACAGCAATGGCGACAACTACTACCCGAAAAATATTTAGTAATATGACTCAAGCCGATAGTATAAGTATAACTAGAAGTGGTGAAAAGTTGAGAGTTCCGAATTTTTGGGCAACCATGTTATTTTTCTTGCCAGAAAAGATAAACGAAGTGAGAGCTTGTGGTTTATTGAAACCATTGTTTCCGGGAGTGATTTATTCGCATCCTGATTTTATTGGACATTTTGATAGCGCACCAGATGATTCATTGTTTGGAGAACAAGCATCTTTAGCACCGACAGACACATTTCCGAATGCAGGAATAAATGTTGATACTGCTTGGGCAATAGAAACGGGTAAACCTTATGTTAAGGTTGGGGTGTATGATTCAGGAATAAACCCAGCACATCCTGATATTGATGTGTATCAAAGAGTGGATTTTTCTGATAATTTCGATGGTTCAGGACAAGGGTCTGACTATTACGGTACGCATGGAATAGCAACAGCAGGCATAATTGCTGCTAAAAGAAATAATACAATAGGTATAGCTGGTATTGCAGGAGGAACAGGCATACCAAGTGATAGTACTTGTAAAATTTATGATTGTGATATTGGTGATAATATAGCAGGTCTCTTATGCATTGATTGGGCGACAGAGGGAATAGTACTTGGAGCTTCAAATATTTACACACCGAATTCTTTTGTTGATTTACCAAGTACATACAAAGGAATGGGATTAAATTTAATGAATCATAGCTGGGGTGCAAGGGTTTATGCTGATTGTATTGGATGCGATACTGTGCCAGAATGGCCTCTCGAATTTGTACCTTGCAATCTTTGCCATGAGGTTACAGAATATGCTTACAAGAATGGATGTAGTTTAATTGCTAGTAGAGGTAACTGGTACTATACCTATTCAACACCAATATATGATGTGGTGTATCCTTCATGTGAAAAGGACGAAATAGTGCTGAATGTAGGAGCATGTGGATATGATGGAGAATATAAAAGTTTGACAAATGGAGAAGGAGGATGGACGAATAGTTATGATAATTATATATCGATGACAAGGAAGAATGTAGACTTGATTGCTCCGGGAACATCGGCTACAGTTAGAACTCTTGGAAATCCGAATATATCAGGACAACCAATGTATAGAAAATTTAATGGAACTTCGGCCGCTGCACCACATGTCTCTGGAGTAGTAGCATTGATGATGAGTGAAGTGAATACTCCATGTCCGTCTGACAAGAATTTAAGTCCAGAGGATGTGGAATATATTTTGCAAAAAACCGCAAAACCTTTAGCTGCATCGAGTGATTCGGTAGGTTCGGGAAGGTTGGATGCGGGAGCAGCCTTAAAAGCGATAGAGCAGCCTAAGTATCAAATAATACATGTGAATACATCACCGATAAGTACAACTATTAATCAAACTGATACTAATAATTTAGTAGTATTAAGTTCACCTTATGAGCATTCTTTTACTCCAGGATATTTAGGGCCATATGCTAATGTATTCGGTACGACTGTAACCGATGGTATGTATTATGTAGATATTTTTAAGGTCACAAAAAAGTATGACCATTCGTCTTATTTAAGTAATTTCTCTAGCTCAATGCAAGTGTTGGATGCTTGGCCGCTTGATAGTAAATCGGAAGGGTGGGCACATCATAGTAGTATGCATTTGACAGGACCACCGTTTCCTTGGTTATTAGATACATTGGATGTGACTACAACCACCGCAATAGAGCCGGGTACATTTACTGCTAATACTATTGAAATTTCTTCATATGCATATCATTTTAAAGTGAAGTATGATAGTACTTGGATTGATTTGTGGTATCCAACTGATACAGCACATTTGCATTATGCCTATAGTATTTATGTGTATGATAAAAATGCGACAGCAAGTTCGGGGCCTCCGCATCCGTGTGATACTACATTGGCAATACACGAAAATAAACCAAAACCAAAACCAGAAATGCAAATTACGAATGTGTATCCGAGTCCAACTAATCAAACGTTGGTTATTGAATATGGGTTGGAAGAAAAGGATAATGCGAGTATAAGCATTATAAATTTATTGGGTGAGAAGGTGTACACACAAGCTTTGGCAAATGAGAAAAAAGGAATGCATAAGACAATCATTGATGTATCGAACTATACGAATGGGATTTATTTTGTAACTTTGACTTCGAATACAAAGGTTAGTCAGAAAAAATTTATAGTCTTGAAATAAAGAAGGATGGATTCATATCTTTTCGAATTTAAATTAGTTAAACTTTTGCTGTTTTGGTGTCTTCTACCCTCTATAGCAAATGCACAAGTGATTGCTGCCGGGGGATACAATAATACTATAATTGTATGTAGTGATAGCTTGGTGCAGGATTGGGGTAACAATATTTATGGACAACTAGGAAATGGAAGTACGATAACATCAACAATACCAATTCAAATTGTTGGACTTAATGGTGTGAAATCGGTTTCGGGAGGGAACTATCATCTATTAGCGTTATTAAATAATGGAAATATATGGTCGTGGGGAAGGAACTTTGGTGGAGCACTAGGAAATGGAAATAACGTAGATTCTGATGTGCCTGTTTTAGTGACTGGAATTGCAGGAATTAAAAAAATATCTAGTTTTGGAGGTCACTCGTTGGCACTAAAAAACGATAGCACTGTTTGGGCTTGGGGAACAAATCCGTTTGGTGAGCTAGGTAATGGAACCACTGTTAGTAGTAGCAATGCTATTGAAGTAATCAATCTAACTAAAGTGATTGAAATTTCAGGTGGTTTATTGCATTCGCTTGCTCTTTGTGATGACAGAACCGTAAAAGCGTGGGGTTTTAATGCGAGTGGTCAACTCGGAGACAACACAACAACTAATAGATATTCCCCTGTTAGTGTAAATGGATTGGCAGGAATTACGGCAATATCAGCAGGTGGTAGTCATTCTCTTGCTTTAAGGGGTGATGGGACTATATGGGCTTGGGGTAGCAATTCGGGAGGGCAGCTTGGAGATGGTACAAACACAACCAGTCTGATACCTGTACAGGTATATAACCTAACTAATATAACTAAAATAAGTGCTGGTGGTGGTCATTCGCTGGCAATCAAAAGCGACAGTACTGTTTGGGCTTGGGGAAATAATCAATATGGTGAATTAGGCACAGGAAATTTGACATCGAGCAATCATCCTTTGCAGGTGGTTGGATTGACAAGTGTAATTGCGATTGCTTGTGGCAGTGCACACTCTGTGGCTTTGAAAGCGGATGGTACTCTTTGGACATGGGGATATAATATAGACGGTCAACTAGGTGTAGGAGACACCTTAAACAGAATGTTGCCAACACAAGTAAATTCACTTTGTACTATTTTGTTCGTTCCTTCTAAGGATAAAGAAGAAATGAGTGTTCTTATTTATCCGAATCCTGTAACATCAATACTTACAGTAAGTACAGAGGGAGAGAAAATAAAAGAATTAAGCGTGATAAATGTGATTGGTGAAGTTGTATTGAAAGAAACGCTTGCTGAAAATACTGCAACAATAGATGTTTCATCATTAGCAAAAGGAATGTATTTTGTGCAAATGCAGACGGATGTGGGGATAAGTAGTAAAAAGTTAATTAAAGAGTGAAGCAAGAAGCCCTGAGAAATTGGGGCTTTTGTATGTGTATACTTGATGATTACGAAGAGAGATGCGCTTGATAAATGCACCTGATTGAACTGGAAATCCTTTTTCTTTGACCTTTTCGGGCAAAGAAAAAGATTGGAAGGGAAAGCAGGAGGAAAGAAACCGAAGAGGAAGAAACTACCTGCCCCAAATAGATGTGAGATTTGAGATATTAGATGTGAGATTTAGTTGTTGGTTGTTAGGGGGGCTTTATTACAATCTTTAAATAGTGAATTCTATTTACTTATTTAAATACCGCAAAAGTATAATTGGTAAAAACAGGGAGTATATAAAAATCTCCCGAATAAGTTAGTTACTTTTGCCGCATGAATTCGGAAATAGAAAATAAGTTTGAGGAGGTATTGAAATTTATGTCGAGTAAATTTGGTGATGAGCTGGATTTGCAAGCATTGTTGTTTCTGATAGGTATACAGGAATTGGGTAAAGGCCGAATAGCACTTAGCAAGAACGAAAAGCTGGATGTGATGCACATTGCTATTTGCACCTTGCTTGCGCAATATGGCTATTATGAATATGAAGGCTTGGATGCGGAAGGCTGGCCTCACTGGAAGATAAGCGAGAAATTGCCTCCTTTAAGTGCTAATCAGCAACAAGGGATAATGAAGCAAGCAATAGTAGATTACTTCAAAACGAACGAACTAATAAGCGAGAATTAATATTGAAGTTTTACGGTAACCTCTGATTCCTTTTTAGGTTCGTCAACATTTAGCGAACCTTTTCCATATTGATTTGGATAGGTGGCTTTGGTGGCGGTGATGTCGAAGATAGCGGGTAAATCAATATCGAAAACAGCTACTCCCGAACCATCTGTCAATCCATTATAAACTTTCTGTCCGCCAACACTGTTGGCATCAAGCCTTACGGTAGCACCTGCTACGTGAGCATTGTTAGAATCGACAACGGTAACTTTGCCATGACAAGTTTGGTCTTTTTTGCAAGAGGAGATACTACCTGAAGCAATGAAAAACAAAAGGCAACATGCAAAGATGGAAAATTTAGAAACAAACGATTTCATATTATTGTTGAATTTTAAAATTAGTATTTTACGTAATATAGTTTAAGTCTTTGTTATCTTTACGGACAACAAATTTAATAATTTTTTTATGATTAGAGCAAAATATTTTTTGGTTGCTGCCATTCTACCGCTCGTAGTTGTGATGATGATGTCGTTTTCTCATCCTATAGATGGAGGTTCGGGACAAATAAAAGTACGAATATTGACAACCCAAGGGGAAATGAAATTCAGACTTTATAATGAAACGCCCAAGCATCGCGACAATTTTATGAAGCTCATCAAAGAGCATTATTATGATAGTTTATTGTTTCATCGGGTGATTGAAAACTTTATGATACAAGGAGGCGACCCTGACTCGAAACGTGCTTTGCCCGATGTGGAATTGGGAAATGGAGGACCAAATTATACCATCCCTGCGGAGTTTAGTCCAAAACTATTTCATAAAAAAGGTGTGTTAGCGGCTGCTCGCGATGGCGATTTGGAAAACCCTAGTCAGGCTTCTTCGGGCTCACAGTTTTACATTGTTCAAGGTCGTGTGTTTACTGATTCGTTGTTGAAAATACAGGCAAAACGAATCACTCGAATGAAATTGTTTAACGAAATCATCAATCGACCTCAGAATAAAACGTTGTTGGAACAATACAAGCGATTTGCGGATGCTAATATTCCGGACAGTGTGAAATATGTAAACGACATGGTGAACAAACAATTGAACTTAGAATTACCAACATATCCTGCGTTTACATTTTCGGAAGAGCAACTAAAAACCTATACCACTACCGGAGGCACACCTCATCTTGATGGCTCGTACACGGTGTTTGGCGAGATGTACGATGGGTTCGAAGTGCTGGATGACATAGCCAAACAAAGAACAAACAAGAACGCAAGACCTATTGACGACATCCGAATTATCAGTGTCTCAATTATTCCTTAACTTTGCAGCATTATTAAATAAAGAATGAAAAATAAAATTGATGAATTGTTGAACGAAATAGAGGCTTTTACTGCTAGCAGTCAAGAGCATCTTGAAGAATTTCGTATAAAGATATTAAGTAAAAAAGGAAAACTCACTCAACTATTTGATGATTTTAAATTGGTGGCACCTGAACTGAGAAAGGAAGTAGGGCAGCAGTTGAATGAGTTGAAGAATAAGGCTCAAGATAAAATTAATCAACTGAAAGAAACGTTTGAGAATGAGGTGAAGCCAGACGAAAATCAAATTGATTTGACCTTACCTGCCGAAGGTTTAGGTATTGGTTCGCGTCATCCGCTTTCTTTGGTACGAGGTCAAATTGTAGATATTTTTTCACGTATTGGATTCACGGTTTCTGATGGACCAGAAATAGAAGACGATTGGCATAATTTCACAGCCTTGAACACACCTCACGATCATCCTGCACGAGACATGCAAGACACCTTCTATATTTCCGAAAATCCGGATATGGTATTGCGCACACAAACTTCATCGGTGCAGGTGCACATCATGGAAGGCTCTACACCACCCATACGCACTATTTCTCCCGGAAGGGTGTATCGCAATGAAGCCGTTTCAGCACGCGCACATTGCCAATTCCATCAGGTGGAAGGATTGTATATTGACAAGAAAGTGTCGTTTGCCGATCTTAAACAAACCTTGCTTTATTTTTCGAAAGAAATGTTTGGCGAAGAAACAAAAATACGATTGCGTCCTTCTTATTTTCCATTTACAGAAATAAGCGCAGAGATGGATATCTCTTGTCCGTTCTGCAAAGGAAAAGGATGTAACATCTGCAAAGGTGCAGGTTGGGTGGAGATATTAGGTTGTGGTATGGTTGATCCTGCTGTGCTCGACAATTGTAAAATTGATTCGGTAAAATACACAGGATTTGCATTCGGCATGGGTATCGAGCGTATCACAATGCTTAAATATCAAATAGACGATTTGCGTTTGTTTTTCGAAAATGATGTGCGGTTTTTAAAACAATTCCACTCGGTAATTTAATTTGCTCTTGACAGTTTCTCGATTACAACAATTAATAACCATGCTCGAAACTGAGCCCAATGATTCGTTTCTGAATTATGGCTTGGCTTTGGAATATGGCAAAATGGGAGAAATACAAAAATCTATTGAATTGCTCGAATCACTCATCACAAGAGACGAAAACTATTTAGGTGCTTATTACCAATTGGGCAAATATTATGAGCTAACCTCTGAAAAAGCTAAAGCAATTTCAACTTATACAAAAGGAATAGCAATAGCAAAAACACAAAACAATAGGAAAACCTTAAGCGAATTAAATGAAGCTTTGTTCATGTTGGAAGATTAAGAATGCGGGAAATTAACTTTCTTGCATAAAGAATTGATGGCAACAACTTGATAAAAAAAGAGATTTGAAGCAATAAAAACATTATTTTCGCAATCCATAAAAAATAATAAAACCATGATGAAGTCATTAGTAGAAAATTTTCCAAAGCAATTGTCGGAAGCTATTGAAATTGGCAAAAGCGCTGAACTTACACACTCAAATAATAAAATTACGAACGTTTTAGTATGTGGGCTAGGAGGCTCTGGTATTGGAGGAAGTATATTAAGTGAATTGGTAGTGGCGAATGCTAATGTGCCAATAAACGTTACCAAAGGATATTTTATTCCAGCGTATGTAAATGAAAACACCTTAGTAATCATCTCTTCTTATTCAGGAAATACGGAAGAAACATTAAATTGTTTTGAACTTGCATTAAATAGGAAAGCTAAAATTGTTAGCATCACATCAGGTGGCAAAGTAGCTGAGCTATCGAAAGCGAATGGATTGGACTGCATTGTTGTACCAGGAGGAATGCCTCCACGTGCTTGTTTAGGTTATTCACTTACTCAATTGTTTTTTGTTTTAGGATTCAACAACATCATTTCTAATAATTATATCAACGAATTAGAGCAGTCTATCAAACTATTAAATTCGGAAGAAAGCAATATTATTGCAGAAGCTACAAGTATTGCAAATAAAATATTAAATAAGATTCCAGTAATTTATGCAACTACGTACAACGAAGGAATCGCTATTCGTTTCAGACAACAGCTGAATGAAAATTCAAAAGTCTTGTGCTGGCATCAAATCATTCCTGAGATGAATCACAATGAATTGGTAGGTTGGACTCAAAAAAACGATAACCTTTCTGTACTCCTATTTCTCGACCATGACGAATATTCAAGAAATATGACACGAGTTGAGATAAACAAAGAAGTAATAACAAAATACACGCCACATATCACCGAAGTCTTTTCGAAAGGAAATTCTGCGATTGAAAAAGCGATTTATTTTATCCATCTTGGCGATTGGGTTTCGATAATATTAGGCGAATTGCGAGGAGCTGATTTGATGGAAATAAATGTAATCAATCATTTAAAATCGAAACTTTCAGAAATTTAATGCAATCTGTAAAGTTTTTAGATTGGGGACTTATCGATTATAAACAAGCTTGGGATGATCAGGAAAAGCTTTTTGATGGAATAGTTCAAACTAAAATTTCGAATAGAGCACTTCCATCAACAGAACAAAAAATCACGTCTAATTATTTAATTTTTTGTGAACACCCCCATGTCTACACGCTTGGCAAAAGTGGTGACGAGCAAAATCTACTTGTAAATGAATCGGAGTTAAAGGAAAAACAAGCGACCTACTATAAAATCAACCGAGGTGGAGACATAACCTATCATGGTCCAGGACAATTAGTAGGTTACCCTATCTTAGACTTAGATAATTTTTTTACTGACATACATAAATATTTACGTTTTCTTGAAGAGATGGTTATCCTAACGTTGGCTGAATATGGGATTGAGGCAGGAAGAAGTGCTGGGGAAACAGGTGTTTGGCTTGATGCTGGAAACCCTTTGAAAGCTCGTAAAATTTGCGCTATGGGTGTTAGAGCTAGCCGTTGGGTAACGATGCATGGATTTGCGTTTAATTTGAATACCGATTTGAATTACTTTAAGAATATCATCCCTTGTGGTATTGCTGATAAGGCGGTTACTTCCTTAAATTTAGAACTTGGAAGGAAAGTGGATGAAACAGAAGTAAAAATAATAATGAAAAATCATTTTTCTCAGTTATTCCAGTGTAACGTTATTTAAACATTTAAGCGATTATATTGTTTTGAGAAAAAACATAGTAGAATGGTAGCAAAGTTTTCGATAAAAGATTTAGAGAAATTATCCGGTATCAAAGCCCATACTTTACGCATTTGGGAACAACGTTATGGAATATTAAAACCCAAACGAAGCGAAACAAACATTCGATTATATAATAATGAAGAACTAAGGCAACTACTCAACATTTCATTGTTATATAATAACGGTTTAAAAATTTCTAAAATAGCGGCTTTAAATAAGGATGAAATAATACAAGAGGTAACTAGAATTGTTGAAACACAAATTACTCCGTGTGAGCAAATAGATGGCTTAGTGATTGCAATGGTAGAAATGAATGAACTTCGATTCGAAAAAATCCTTTCCACCAATATTCTTAAAAATGGCTTTTCAAAAACCGTAGAAAACGTGATTTACCCCTTCTTGCGAAAAATAGGGATGATGTGGCAAACTGGCTCTGTAAACCCTGCTCAGGAACATTATATTTCAAACCTTATTCGCCAGAAACTAATCGTTGCAATCGATGGGCAAATGGCAGTAAAAAACAGGAAATCAAAAAACTTTGTTCTTTTCCTACCCGAACTAGAACTACATGAAATCAGTCTCTTGTATTACACTTATTTATTAAAATCAAGAGGTCATCTTGTTACCTATTTGGGTCAGTCAGTTCCTATGTTAGATTTACAAAAAGTTATCGGCATCATACATCCAGATTATTTAGTTTCTGTATTCACTCAAACACTAGATTCACCAGAAGAATACATAAAAAGACTTTCTAAAACATTTCCAAAACAACAAATACTTTTGTCTGGATATCAGGTTATCGATAAGGAGATGCATTTACCAAAAAACATTTCCATTTTCAAGCAACCAACAGATTTCCTTACCCTAATTCCCTAATTAATTCCTCCTTTCATTTGAATCAATCTATTAGTTATTTACTAATTGCTATTTGAATTTGATTTATATGAGATTCCTTTTTGTTTAACGTTATCTATTAATCATTAAACGAATATTTGTTTTTCTGTTTAATATTTGTGTACTTTTGTTCCACAAAATAAACCAAGTTTAACAAATATGACAGCAATAGAATTTAACCAGCAACTCATCAATCAATCTGGCCCTTTGAAAAACTTCGCTTATAGCTTGACACTTAATGTCGAAGAGGCGCAAGACCTAGTACAAGATACATTTGTAAAAGCAGTGACCTATAAAGACAAGTTCGCAGACGCCACTAATTTAAAAGCTTGGCTTTATACAATTATGAAAAACACTTTCATTAATTCCTATAGACGTTCGATTAAAACTCGTAAAATCATTACTCATTCGGAAGACCTAACACTAGTTAAACCTGCAACAAATGTTAATATACCAAGTGCCGAATCGCAAATAAATCATAAACATATTGCAAAAGCAATAGATTCTTTAGAAGATGATTACAAGATTCCTTTTACCCGTTATTTTGACGGATACAAATATAAAGAGATAGCTGATGAGCTTAATTTACCAATAGGTACTGTTAAGAGCAGGATATTTTTAGCGAGAAAAAAATTAATGTTAGACCTAAAAGAATATAAATCGTAACATTATTATTGTTTAATCTTTTTATCTTATCAATAAACATGTTGTAGTAATGAAAAAAGAAGAAGTTTGCATCTTTTGGTTTAGAAGAGATTTAAGGTTGAATGACAATTCAGGGCTATATCATGCACTAAAAAACAATAAGGTACTACCCATTTACATCTTCGAGAATAATGATAGTGAAGAAAACGAGGACAGTAAAAGACTCCACTTTATTAAAAATGCGATTGCGTCCTTAAATATTGAGTTACAAAAACAGAACAGTAGCTTATCAATCTTTCACGGCAACCCTTTAGACCAATTTAAATCATTAATAGAAACCTACAACATTAAGGCGGTTTATGCGAACCATGAATATGAACCAACAACAATAACTAGAGACAAACATGTGTCGGATTTATTAAGTTCTCGTTCCATTCCTTTTCTCACATTCAAAGATCATGTGATTTTCGAGAAAAAAGAAATAACTAAATCAGATGGCCTACCCTATACAGTATTCACTCCGTTTATGAAAACTTGGAAAAATAAACTGAGTGAGACTGTTCTTCAAAACTATCCTTCAGAAGTACATTTAAATAATTTATACAAATCGAATAATTCATCGGAGTACTTTGGTATTGAATACGAGAATACTAGTTTAAGTTTGCCCAAAATAGATGAGAAAATTATCATGCATTATGACAACACACGTAACTTCCCTTCTATTAAAGGAACAACGAGGCTAAGTGCTCATATAAGATATGGAACGGTAAGTGTTAGAGAACTTGTAAAAAAGGCTATCCAATTGAATGAGATTTGGCTGAACGAATTAATATGGCGAGAGTTCTACATGATGATATTATTTAATTTTCCTCATGTGGAGAAAGGCTCTTTTAAGAAGAAATACGATTCAATTAAATGGATTAATAATGAGAATGACTTTGAAAAATGGTGTAAAGGAGAAACAGGGTATCCAATAGTAGACGCAGGAATGCGAGAACTAAACGCAACTGGATTTATGCATAATAGAGTTCGAATGATTGTTGCAAGCTTCTTGGTCAAACATCTTTTAATTGATTGGCGTTGGGGAGAAGCTTATTTTGCATCCAAGTTAATCGATTACGATTTGTCAGCAAATAACGGTGGCTGGCAATGGGCTTCAAGCTCGGGTTGTGATGCTGTACCCTACTTCAGAATATTTAATCCGTATGAACAAACCAAAAGATTTGATACCGAACTAAAGTACATTCATAAATGGGTTCTTGATCTGAATGAACTAAGTTATCCAAAACCTATCGTTGAACATGCGTTCGCTCGACTAAGAGCGTTGGATGTTTATAAAAAAGGAATAGCCTTAGGTTAGTAAAAGTAATTTATATTGCTAATACTATAATTTTGTGTCTTTAATGTTTCTGATTCGATTTGTAATTAATAAAGGTTCGTTATCTTTAATAGCATAAAAAAAGCGTTCAGTAAAAATACTGAACGCTTTTTCGTGAACCAATTATGAATTATTTTTCAACAACTAGTTTCTTAGTAGTTACCTTACCATCCGTTTTTAACTGCAATAAATAGATACCAGCAGAAATAGATGAGGCGTCAAAAGTTGTTTTATAATTACCCGATGATTTCAATCCGTTCTCAAGTGTAGCCACTTTATTTCCCAACAAATCAAGAACCGACAATTCTATGTTTGAATTTTGTTTAATAGAATAAGAAACGACAGTTGAATTTGTGAATGGGTTGGGATAATTCTCTAGCGACTCAACTATTGAGTTTTGATTTTGTACTCCTACAGTTAATGGATTCAAAACAGTAATAGTAGTATTTTGAGTAGGTGCTAAACCTGGATAAATAGAATCGCAATAGGTAGCAGTACATGTCATCAAATTACCAGAAACTATGGTTAAGCAAATGTAATAAGGGCCAGTACCTGTGTAAGTGTGTTGAGGATACGCAGAAGTGGATGAGGTTCCATCACCAAAGTCCCATAAATAAGAAGTAATAGCACTTCCATTTCCACTAGCATAATTAAACACCCAATAGTTATAAAGATTCAACGAATCTTGAATGATGATGAAATTTGCATTACAACCTGATGTAGGATTAGAAATAGAAACTGTTTGACAAGTAGTGTATGAACATGTAGAGTCGGTGCTTGACGAGGCAGTTAAACAAACATTGTATGTACCTATGTTAGCGTATAAGTGATAAGGATTTGCGGTATAACCAAATGTTCCATCACCGAAACTCCAAAAATAAGTATCAGCTGAACCTGAAACAGTAGAAGAGTATGAAACACCAGTACCTGTAGAATCTACAATAAAACTCATTGACGCTGTGCATGATGATGTATAAGGTATGTAAAGAGAATCGCAGAAGTTGTCTGAACAACCAGTGGAAGAATTAGAGACAGTTAAACAAACATAATATAATCCTGGTGAATTATAATTATGAGTGCAATTTCCTGCAGTTGTTCCTACTGAATTATCACCGAAATTCCACACATAAGTTAAGTTGGTTCCTGTTGAATAATCAAGGAATTGAGCAACACCTGCCGAATCAAGGTATACTTGAAACGCAGCACCGCAAGTTGGCGTAGTGTTATTTACGACATTAATGGTATCACACAAAGTACATGTGAAGCTATTTATTGAATCAGTAATAGTGAGGCATACCGTAAATGTACCTGTATTATAGGTATGTGTTGCATTTTGTTGAAAGCCACTCGAACCATCACCAAAACTCCAAAAGTAAGAATACGTGTTAGACGGGAAAGTTGGAGTAAAACTAACTACTCCATCATTTGCTGGACTAACAGTGGAAGAGAAAACAGCCACGCATTGTGCCTGTAATAGATTAATGCTTAATAAAGCAATTGCCAAAATTGTAAGTTTCTTTTTCATTTTTTTTATTTTAAAAAGTTAATAATTAATGATTGTTTTAATAGATAACTCGATTTTCAAAAAAGGTTGCCTGAGAAAACAAAAAAAATAATATTTCGTAAAATTATAAATTTTCAGGCAACCTTTTACAAAAAACGTGTTTAGTAATAAGATGGATGAATATTTTTAGTTAGTTTAGCTGTATGAATGAGGATTGGTTGCTT
>CAIWDF010000178.1 GCA_903911435.1 uncultured Bacteroidota bacterium | reverse complement strand
GAAAACACAAAATTGTTATCCGTTTTCTTTTGAGGAGTTGAATAGGTTGAATAAACCGAATATGCAAGTGCTTTCGATTCGCGCATTTCTTGGAATACAACAGATGACATTCCTCCACCGAAATACTCATTAAACAAACGAGCCACAGGACGGTTGGTTCTGTCGTAAATGCCATCTTTTGCAATCATAATAATTTCTGCTTGCTTCATATCGTAATTTACTACGTAAACACTATTGTTAGCGTCAGGGCTAATGAATTCTTTAGCAGGAGGAATAGGTGCGAACTTAACGGGAGAGCGGTGTAGCTTGTTTAATATAGCAGTTATTTCATTTGTGTTGTTGTTGCCATAATATAGGATGTGATGTTCGAATGAGGTTAGCCCATGAATAAGCGCAATTAATTCGGCCGATGTAAGTTTATGCAATTCGTCCTTAGTGAGTATATTGGTATAAGGTGAATTTTTGCCGTATTTGCCAAAAGAAATTAAAGCACCATAAAGGATCTCGTCTTTGTTTAGTTTAGCGTCCTCGCGTTTTTTTAGAATGTCTGATATTAAGTTTTTTAATGCGTCTTCATTCGGTACTGGGTTAGCCAACAAATCTTCGAAAAGGGCAGTAGCTTTTTGGATGTTTTCGGTGAGGCCTTTTAAACTTACCCAAATTTGTTCGTCACCCGAGAACACATCGAAGGTACATCCCAATTGATAAAATTGTTGTTGCACTTCTGCTGCTGAAAGAGTTTTGGTTCCAAGGAATTTAAGGTAATTAACAGCTACAGAAAGTCTTTTATCGTTACGTGTTCCCATATTCAACACATAGTACATGTCGAAAGTTTTGTTCTCTTTGTTCTCGTTATACATTACAGGAATACCGCTTAATAAGCTCAATTTCTGAATGTCTTTGTTATAATCAATAAAAACAGGTTCTATTTCTTTAGCGGGAGTGTTCACCAATTTTTTTACGAAATCACTTTGGTCGTTTCGGTTTACATCTACAGGAGTAATGGCAGGCTTTTCCACCTTTTGAACGCTTTTGTCTTCGCCTGTAGTTTTGTAAACTACAACATAATTATTGGTGTAGTTTTTAGTTACGAATTCCATAACTTGTTGTTTGGTGATGGTTGATAAACGCTCGATGGTGCTGGTGTATTCTTTCCAGTTTTGACCAGTGGTGAATGCATCAACAAATGAATTAGCACGCATGGAATTGTTTTCATACATTTTGGTTTGTTGGTATTTCATATCAGTGATAACGGCACTAATCAACCAATCAGGGAAATCGCCTTTTTTTAATTTTTCAATTTGTTGAAGCAATAAATCTTTCACTTCATCCAGTTTCTGACCTTCTTTTGGTGAGGCGCCTATAACTTGAGCAGAATAATCTTTGCATTCCATATCGTAGGCACTTGCATCAATTACTTTTTGTTGTTGGTTCAAATTTAAATCGATTAATCCAGCTTTACCGTTTGAAAGAATTCTATTAATAAGAACAATCATGTCAGCATCTCTGCTTCCTGCACCAGCGAAACGGTAAGCAATGTTAATGTTTTCGGCATCTGGACCTACCACTTTTTTTACTACTGGTGAAGTAATTGGTTTTTCAATGATAGGATTGAATGTTGGAATAGGTTTGCTTTTCCAACTGCCAAATTTAGCATCAATTATTTTGATAGTGGCATCCATATCGAAATCGCCCGATAAACAAATGGCCATGTTATTTGGAACATAGTAAGTGTTATAATATTCTTTAATTTTTGTCAACGAAGGATTCTTAAGGTGTTCAATTGTACCAATTGTTGTTTGTGAGCCATATGTATTGGTAGGGAAGAGGCCTTCCATGATTGCTTCCCAAACCTTTTCATTGTCATTATCAAGACCTCTATTTTTTTCTTCATACACAGCTTCTAGTTCGGTATGGAATAAACGCATTTGAGGGCTGCGAAAACGCTCAGCTTCAACAGTAGCCCATTTTTCAATTTGATTAGAAGGGATGTCGTTAACATAAACCGTTTGTTCGAGTGATGTGAACGCATTTGTGCCTTTAGCTCCAATCGAAGCAGTCATTTTATCGTATTCATTTGCAATGGCAAATTTTGAAGCATAACCAGAAACGCTATCAATCTGATGATATAATTTTTTGCGTTCGGCATCTCCCTTGGTTTTGCGATATACTTCGTACATCTGCTCGATTTTGTCAAGCTCCACTTTTTCTTTTGCAAAATCTTTGCTACCATACATGTCGGTGCCTTTAAAAAGCATATGCTCTAAATAGTGCGCTAATCCTGTAGCATCAGCAGGGTCGTTTTTACTTCCAGCTCGTGTTGCTATATAGGTTTGTATACGAGGAGCATTTTTATATACAGTTAAGTATACGGTAAGTCCGTTGTCAAGTTTGTAAATTCTAGCGTTGAGTGGGTCGCTAGGTACCGACTCGTATTTGTATGTTTTTTCGGTCGATTGAGCAAAGTAATTACCGATGTTTGCTAAAGAAAATGTTAATACAATAATAAGTTTTAGGAATCTTGTTCTTTTCATTTTTAGAAATTTTAAATTTGTGTAAAAGTAGGATAATTTATTCTTTGTTGGTTTGCTTTTTATTAGGTTGATTGTTTCTATGTTAAATCATCATTGAGGAGGATGTGTTGTCTAGAGTTTTATGATGACAAACAAAACGATTAATCATCAGAAATGTTAATTATTATCGACTTGACCATCACAAATATTTGTATTTTCGTAATCAGAAAAAGAACTTAATTTTTACGAAAAGACAAATATGACACGTATTGCAATTTTTCCAGGGTCATTCGACCCCATAACCAAAGGCCACGAAAACATTTTAAGAAGAATTTTACCATTGTTCGACAAGGTAATCGTTTCGATTGGTAAGAATAGCAACAAACAAAATTACTTTTCGTTAGAACAACGCGAACACTGGATAAAGCAAGTTTTCGCGGACGAACCCAAGGTTAGTGTTGAAACATACACTGGATTGACTATTGATTTTTGCAAAAAACAAAAAGCTACTTATATCATAAGAGGCTTGAGGACTTCTGCTGATTTCGAATTTGAGAAAGCAATCGCTCAGAACAACAAAATCATGGCAGATGAAGTGGAAACTATTTTTATTTTGCCTATTCCCGAATTATCGGCAATAAATTCAAATATTGTAAGAGACATTATTCGCAATGGAGGTGATGCGTCTCAATTTGTTCCAGAAGGAATAAACTTATCGGTTAAATAAATGCACACTTATTGTTAGTTGCTTTATATGTTAAAATATAAACTGTTGCTTGTATGCTTTATTTTGCCTCTGCTTATCGTTGCTCAAAATGTAACAATTAGAGGAGAAGCGAAATCGTACGAATTTAGTGAGATTGGTGTATGGATTACGAATGACTATATTTCGAACTCTCAACGAGAACTTACTTATTCTATGGTTGATTCAATGGGTAATTTCGTTCTAGAATTTAATGCAAAAGAAATCCTGTATATCACCTTAAAAATTAATAAATACATCGCTTCGATGTATGTTGAGCCAAACATTAATTACGAAATTAAGATATTGCCTCCAGATTCTACAACCTATCAAAATCCTAATTTGGAACATGATGTTAAAATTTCAATAAACCTTAAAAGCAGGACTGAAATTAATTCACTCACAATGGATTATGATAATCAATTTGATTATTTCACTTATGTTGAGTTCGTTTCATTGTACAGCCGCAAAGCCTACCCAAAAATTGATTCATTTAAATTAGCTATGCGCAAGTTTTACTCAGAAGTACACAATTCTTATTTCGAAACTTATATCACCTACACGATTGCTGCACTTGAAGAGAAAACTAAATTAAGTGAAAAAAAATTGTATTCAAATTATATTGATGGGAAACCGATTCAGTACTCTAATCCAGAATACATGAATTTTCTCAATACGTTTTACAAGCAGAAGATTCAAAATTTTGCACTTTCGAAAGAAGGTTTTCCTTTAAGTTTTCAGATAAACGATAGAGGAAGTTTAACTGGTGTAATCAATATTCTGAAAAGGGATGCGTTTCTGAAAAATGATACAATCAGCGAATTGGTTTTATTGAAAGGTTTGTTTGAGAGTTATTATGATGGATCATTTAAACAAAAAAGCATTATCGCCATTCTTCAACAAATTGCCACGGACAGTAGAATAAGTGAACATCGTCTAATAGCGATTTCTATTTTGAATTCATTGTCCAAACTAAAACCCGGAAGTAATGCCCCTTATTTTGAACTGCCTGATAAAAATGGACTCACACATAGTATAGATGAATTAAGGGATAAGAAATATATTTATCTAATGTTCTTGGATGCTTCTTGTACTTCATGTTTAGAACAATTGAAAGTAATACCTGCATTTAAAAAAAAATATGGCGAACGGATCACATTTGTTACAATCACAAACTTTAATTCAAATGCTGAGCTGAAAAATTTCTGTGTAAAAAATCCAAAGTATGATTGGTTGTTTGTTTATGATAATTCAAAAGGACAATTACGGACAAATTATGAAATAAAAGCAATACCGTCTTACTTTTTAATAAATCCTGAAGGGAAGTTTGTTCAGATACCTGCTGAAAGTCCAGAAGGAGATATTGACAGGGCTTTTTATGATATCGTTAAGCCGAAAATTAAGTTACACAACGTTGGTTCTAAAAGAGATTATTAGTTTGTATGTAGTAGCTTAGAGGATTTCAAACACTTCATTTAGACTTTTTATTTCATAGGTCACTTGCTCTGTATGTTTTATTTCGGAAGGGTTGAAATAGATTTGGTGTATTCCCGCATTTTTTGCCCCTAAAATATCCGCTTCCATATTGTCCCCAATCATAATGCTCTTTTGTGCATAGCTTTGTGCCGTTCTTAAGGCAAATTCAAAAATTCTAATATCGGGTTTTTGAAAACCTGCAGCTTCAGAAGTAATGGTGTTGAGGAAATATTTATTTAATCCAGAATTCTTGATTTTGATATGTTGCACTTCTTCAAATCCATTTGTTATGATATGCAGTGAATATTTCTTATGAAGGTAGTTCAATACCTCAATTGCATGAGGGAATAGATTTGTTTTATGTGGAGCAATTCTAACGTAGTCATCACCAAAAGTTTTCGATAAATGAAAGTCATCAATGTTGAACAACGAAAATGTTTCATAAAAACGATTGTATCTTAAAGATTCTTTATCAATAATACCGTTGCGATATTCATTCCACATCCTATTGTTAATTCGCGTATATTCTTTTAGGAATTCAACCGAATCGATGCCTTTTGAAGATAAGGAGTACTTTTCGAACAGTTCCGAGATAGTCTCAAACGAATTTGAATCAATATCCCATAGGGTTTTGTCGAGATCAAAGAAGATATGTTCGTATTGCATAAATTAAAGGTTTGTAGAGATAATAAGAGACAATAGACCAGGATAAGATAGAAGTGAAAATGTAAATTAACACCATTTGTTTGTTTTTGAAATATCTTACTGCTAAAAAACAACCAAATGGAATAGATAGAATTAATGGGGTTAGTGCAGCAATGCCTGCTAATCCAAATTGTCGTTTCACACGAATGATAAATCTTCTTCTTCGAGTAAATATTTTTTTATTTTCTTTTTTCTTAAGCGGAATCAACTTTTTCTCTATTCTCTTTTTGTAATTCACGATCAATTTTTCGCTTATATAAACAAAAAAAATCGCTCCAGTAAAACCACCAAGGGAAGTGATTGTTACCGATTCGAAAAATGAGAAATTATAAGTTAATGCGAGAGGTACTCCTCCAAAAACAAACTTAACTGTACTTAATATAAAGACAGCAAATATTTCCCACCAAGAATTCAAGTTATTTCGAGTTAAATTTTGGTGCCATATGCAAGATCTCCGGCATCACCAAGTCCAGGTACTATATAAGAATGAGCTGTTAGTTCATCATCCACTGCACCACACCAAATGGTTACATTTTCTGGTAAATGTTTTTTTGCGTACTCAACGCCTTCAACACTTGCAATGACTGACACAATGTGAGTATGTCTAGGTTTGCCACGTTGCAACAATGTTTTATAAGTAAGCACCATTGATGCTCCTGTTGCTAACATTGGATCACAAAGAATTAATATCTTGTCGTTCAAATCGGGGCTAGATAAATATTCTACTTTAATATCAAAACTTCCATCTTTGTGGTGTTTGCGATAAGCCGAAATAAAAGCATTTTGACCTCTGTCGAAGTAATTTAAAATGCCCTGGTGAAGAGGTAAACCTGCGCGCAAAATAGTTGCGATTACTGGTTGGTCTTTTAATAATGACATGTTCGCAATTCCTAAAGGAGTTGTTACTTCAGACGATTCATATGAAAGAGTTTTGCTTATTTCATAAGCTATAATTTCCCCCATTCTTTCTAAATTTCGCCTAAAACGCATGCTGTCATTTTGAATGTTTACATCTCTTATTTCAGAGATGAATTGATTGAATACAGAGTTTGTTGCTCCAACAATATGCACCATAATTATTTTTATTTTTTTACTAATCTTGCCAACAGTGGCAACTCGTTTTTTTTCACTTGTAAATATACACAATCTTTTGCTCCAAACTTCTTATAAAATTGTGCTACATTTTCAACAGAGGATCCGCCAAAGTCTAAATAGTGATTTTTTTCTGAATGGTTTTGTATAAAATGATCAATCAAAAGATACATAGCTCCTTTTGTTTTCCCACTTTCTGTCAAACCGCTTTTTAGGTATATGTAGGTTTGGTTATTGAACATAAAAAATGCTGCTGCAACGAGTAAGTTCTCTTCATAAACTGCGTATGAAATTCCTATTTTATTTATTAAACAATAATTCATCAAATTAATTAGGATTTTGTAATCATTATCTTTGAAGATATTTAAATCATCTCCTTTTGTTGACTTAAAAAGACTAACAATTTTATCAGGTTCAATGTTCGCCCTAATTTCAAAATTATTTTTCAATGATTTTTTTATCGCTCTTCTTGCATTTTCCGAATATGCTTTTCGAATATTATCATAAGAATTATTTAGGTTAAGAAATTGATAACTCTTTTCATTCAATTCTTCAGATTTTCTTTTTATTAGGCTGTTGGATTCGTTCAAACAGAATTCAATGTACCTAAATTTAGGTGGGATGGAGTCTAGAAATTCGCTTACAAGGCTTTCTTTGAATGGTTTTACAGAATAGACTCCGAAGTACCTCGTGAAAAATGGTTGGAATACATATTTATATCCGTATTTGGATTTTGTAACAAATGGAAAAACAGCCTCATAATCATTTGAAATTAATGCACACCAATTACTTTCTGAGACAATGTCTAGGTACCAAGAATAAACAAATATAGAAGGATGCGTACATTTACTAATACAGTCATCCCATTTGTGTTTGTCAATATTCTTGTATTCAACAAATTGTATCATTTATCTATTTTAAATTTATTTGTGTAAGTGGTGAAGGAATGAGTCGTTTTGTTCTTCCTAATAAACTCTTCTAGTTTGAGAATAGAATATCTTGAAAGGGATTTTGGGTGGCCAATAATAACCAAATTGTCGAACTTTTTTTTCTTTGTTATTTTAAGGGATTTTTCAAGAAGTTGAGCGTTGTATCCATCGACTGAGACTGTACAGTTAGTGTATCGTGTTAGCATTTTCTTTCTTTGACCAGGAGCAGGAATTGCTCTTCCATCACCAAGAGGCTTATGTAAATAAGGGTTCTTTCTACCAAGAAAGAATAATTTCCAGAAAAATATAGGAGAATTGAAGATAGAACTTATTGGTAATTCAGTAAAATATCCATCTTGGTTTTCAACTATTGGATCATCATCAAATTTATAAATATCCTTATTCGGTGAATTTCTGAAATCGTAAGCGTATTGGAGAGAGCTATAGGCGCCATTTCTAAAAACACTACTGTCTAGAGAAATGCGATTTTCCTTGAACGCTTTCTGTAATTTTCTAAACGGTTGCATGCACCAACCGCCAGCTCTATAAGCGAAAATTTCCTTACCAGTAATTTCTCCTAAAATGTTTTTATATCGCCTTACAATGCTTGAGATATCTGAATCGTTAAAATCTACAAGTTTATAACGTGAAGTGTTAATTATCCACCTTTCGCCATCATAATAACTGTCTTCCCAATGAGGATGGATATGAAGTTGAATGTCATGGCCTGAATCTGACAAATACTTGATTTGTGCAATTATTGAGGCATAGTCTTTTTCTAGTTGAGGGAAGGTTCTTTTGTATTCAGCGAGCTTAAGAATAAAACCACTGTCAACGAAAAAGCAAAAATTTACTTTATGGATTTCTGCTATTCGAATTAGCTCTGAAGTTGGATAAATAATGCATTTATCAACCGTCCCATGGTTCACTCCAAAGTATATTTCATAATCAAATGTTACCAGAATATTCATGATAGATTATGATCCATGAGGTGTATACATTGTGACTCCTTTTTCATTGTAATATTTAATCATGGTATCTAACATTGCGTTGGCATCAATCAACATGCTTTTTGCTTCGCCAATAATGCCGTCTACCAAAATGTTTTCCTTTTCAAAAATCGGCTTCAGAGCGTCACAATTTCGCTTGGCGGAATATTCAGGGTTGTGAACTTTTGTTTGAACTTCGATCAAATGACCCTCTGAATCAATAATTGTAACTTTATAAAGCTTTTTGTCATATACTGGAAATTTAAATTCTACAGCATCTTCTAGTGTGTGTAGATTGGTACACGCTCCATTCAATGTTGTGCCTAACATTAGAATTTTTCCACCTTTATTGCAAAGTTTTCTAAATGGAGAAAATTCATTATATGGAGTTAGTTGTCCCAGATGAGAATTGGTATAATATTCTGCAAGAGGACCTTTGGCACAAACCGAATCAGTGGGGTGAAGACTTCGGAATACTCCGTTAGAAGTTCTGAAAGACTCTGTTACAACTCCCATTCGAGATGGAGTGTTTTTGCAATCAAATCGAAGGTTTTGTTCAAGGTAGTCTTTGTTTCTGCCTTTCGCAGGAAACGAAGGGAAAAGTAATGTTCCATTTTCTCCAATTGTTTCGGAAAGCGCATCAATAATAGTGTTAGCACCATCTTGTAAGTAGCCAATTTTGCTCATACTACAATGGACTAGAACAGAATCACCAGATTTTAGGCCAATCTTTCTTAAGTCGTCAATCAATTGTTGTTTAGTTATAATTTTATTTCTTATTTTTTGTTTTAGCAAAGTTTTTCTTCGGTTCTTTTTTTTGATGCGCACGAAGAAATTTAGTAATAATTCTGGGGCATATTTTAATACGAATTGTTTCAACATCTATTTGAGACCTATCTATACCTTTGTTGCATATTTAACCATACCTTCATATACCTCTTGCCAACCTTTCCAAAGGTTAAGATTATTAATAGTGTCGTTGTGCCACAAGCTCATAAAGACACCATTAACGGCTTTTACTTCGTCAATAAGAGGAATTATTTTTAAAAGTGCCTCTTCTGGAGGCACTTTCATATAGTACTTTAAAGTGCCTTCCATAAAGGCAAATGGGTGAACTTTCAATTTTGTCTCTACTTCATTATCTAAATCGTAAAAATTGAATGCAGTACATATACTAGCTCTGAATCCTATTTGAGAAGCAAATCCCATTGTATAGTCGTCTGTTATGTCAAGACTAATCAAGTTTCGGTAAGTTCCGGGTAATACAAGTTTTAGAAAATGTTGCCTGCTCTTTGTTACATCTCTATGTAAAACTTTCGACAAACGGTTTACTTCCCTTTTTAGTTGATCTTGATTTTTGTTTGAACCATATGATGGATGAATTCCAATTTCTGCATAGTCGCCAAGTGTTTTAATTAACGACTGAAATTTCTTACTTTCTATGGGTAGGTTTTTATCATTTACCCCATAGTCACCAAGTAAGAAAAAATAGATACACTTGAATTTATACTTTTTCAAAATCTCTAATTGATAGTCATATGTATCATAAGGGTCTTTAGCTTTACCAAGTAATACTCTAGTTCTCTCTTTTATTTCAGGGAAATTCAACAAGGAAATCGATTTAAGATAACCACCAATGCTGCGTGCAAGTCCTTTCTCTCTGTATGCATAAGCATTATCAATATCTATGGTCGATATGAATTCAAATTTCTTTTTTGGAAACACAATTTCAGGATATTTTTCTGTAAGTAACTCTTTAATCCATTCACACCAAATATTAATTAAAGGTTTTTGAAGAAATCCATGATTGTATGCTAGACTGTCCTTAGCTTCAAATCTATCATGTTCATCGCGGATGTGTGGCAAATATTCTTCATAAAGTGACACCAAGTAGAAACTCGCAGCGAAAATATCGAAAGGAAGGGCAGATGCTTTACCAGTTGCAAAAAAAGCTTTGTTTTCCTTGAAGTCAAAAACTGAAATATTTTGTTCTGTTATCCCGGTCTCGAATAATAGACTTCGTGATACAAAAAACAATTCATCATTTATTGGGTTAAGCGTATAACTTAATTTGGCTGTATTTTCATTTTTAAATTCTTCAATGTCCGAACTAAGTTTGAAATCTATCTGAAGAATATCTTTAAAAATGAGATTAAAAATATACTTATTTCGATGTGTTATTTTGTGTGTGTATACTAATAACATAGACTAATGGATATGTAAAAGTACTTTTTCGCAAATGAATTCCGATGCTCTTCCGTTGCCAAATATTTCAGGATATTTTAGGTCGAAGTTCTGAGAAAAATAGTTGTATGAATCATGTATTTTAATTTCGTCAGCATCTACAACACTTGCAGAACCACAAGCTACCAATTCCACCCATTCTGTTTCGGAGCGAAGAATAATACACGGCTTTTTGAAGAAGAAGGCTTCTTTTTGAACTCCTCCACTGTCAGTCATTATTAGTTTTGAATTCTTTTCAAGTACTATCATTTCTAAGAATGAAACGGGCGAGATAATCTTAATTTTCTTATTTCTCTTTATTTCATCAAATAGGCTAATAGAAAGGTTTTTGGGTAGTAATTTAGATGTTCTTGGATGTAATGGAATTACAATAGTCGTATCGTTTTCTTTTGAAATCTTGTTGAGAGCACCAAACAATGAATTTAATCGAATCGAATCATCTGTATTGTTATTTCTGTGAATCGTTGTCAAAACATAATTTCCTTGTTCAAGTTGTAGGTCTTTAAGAATCGTTGTCCTTTGCTCTGCGACTGTTGCAAAATATAAACTGTTGTCTAGCATCACATCTCCACAATGATATACTACAGGATTATCACAAGAATATGGAGGGAGATTATTTGTTCGAAATCCTTCTTTTTTTAAATTTTCAAGACCCGCAAGTGTCGGGGTAAATAAAATAGTTGAAATATGATCGCAAATAATGCGGTTAATTTCTTCAGGCATTGATTTGTTAAATGATCTCAACCCCGCTTCGATATGAACAACAGGGATATGTATTTTCGATGCTGCAATGGCTCCAGCAAGTGTGGAATTAGTATCACCATATAGCACAATACAATTAGGTTTTTCGTTAACTAATATTTCCTCAATTCCAACGAGCATGGCTGCAGTTTGACTGCCATGGTTTCCTGAACCCACATTTAAATTGTAATTTGGTTCAGGAATTTCCAATTCTTCAAAGAACACCTTCGACATGTTGTCATCATAATGCTGTCCAGTATGAACAATAACTTCTATTATTTTATCAGAATAACTAGTGCGAATGGCTCTGCTTAAGGCAGCAGCTTTAATGATTTGCGGACGTGCACCAATTATTGTAAGTATTTTTATTTGACTCATAAATTTTATACTAAAAAAGCTAAGCAAAAAGGGCGAATATACATCAAATTATTCCTTCATCAGCAAAACTATAATACCCCTCATCCGTCAAAATTAAATGGTCTGATAAAGTGATTTCCATTATGCGTCCTGCTTCTTTTATGCTTTTTGTTATTTTAATGTCTGCTTCACTTGGTTTTAGATTTCCAGAAGGGTGGTTGTGGCATACAATGATGGAACTAGCATAATTTTCAATTGCAGCTTTGAATATTATTTTTGTATCAACAACTGTACCTGCAACACCACCCCGGCTAATTAATTCCTTTTTTACAATTGTGTTTGATCTGTTCAAAATCAAAAGCCAAAATTCTTCGTGTGGTAAATCTAGCATGGATGGTTTCATGATTTCGAAAACATCTTTACTAGAAATCACTTTGTCTCGCCTTACATATTCAGTTTCTTTTCTCCTTCTGCCTAGTTCAAGTGCAGCAATGATACTAATGGCTTTTGCTTCACCTATTCCTTTGAATTTCATTAGATCTTGAACGGATAATTTACCTAGTTCGTTCAGATTATTGCTAGAACCGGATAAAATTCGTTTGGCCAATTCAACTGCTGTTTCATCTTTGCTTCCAGAACCAATCAAAATAGCAATGAGTTCGGCTTCGGTTAGAACTTGTCGTCCTTTTTCCAAAAGCTTCTCGCGAGGTCTGTCTTCTTCCGCCCAGTATTTTATACCGAGTGATTGTTTGTAATTCTCCATTTCAAAACGGGTTTTAGAGAAAACAAAATTACATAAAAAAAGCTCTGCAAAAATGCAGAGCTTTTTATTTTGAAAAAGGAAAACAAATTATGCTTTTAGAGCATTTACTCGTTTTGTCAATTTCGATTTTAAATTTGCGGCTTTGTTTTTATGAATTACGCTTTTCTTAGCTAATTTATCAACCATTGCAATAACCTTAGGAAGTTTTGTTGCAGCGGAAGATTTAACTGCATCATCTCTTAAATCCTTCATTGCATTACGCATGGTTTTAGCTTGATAACGATTTCTTAGTCTCTTAGCATCGTTCGAACGAATTCTCTTGATAGCCGATTTGTGATTTGCCATTTTTGTTTATTTTGATATTAATTTTTACTTACTTAATATTATAACCAAACTGCTCAGTTGTCTTGCTATTGGTTTTAAAAGTTGGCAAATATATGTAAAATTTACTTTCAAAAAACAAATCTTGAATCTTTTTGTTGAATCCTCGTCTAAAAAATGGTACTTTTATATTAAAATGGGTACTAGTTGCACTTTAGTAACTGATACATTAAAATAATATTAATACATTTGACCTCTGTTTTAAATATTAGTATTACTAAATTGGGGATTTAAAGTACAAAACTCATCGACTATGAAATTAAAATTACGATTAATACTAGGTATAGCCTTTTTGCTTTTGTTCAAAAGCGCAGAAATAAACGCACAGATTACTCCTGTTTGTTTTTCAGAGAAATTCTCTAATCAACATAACGATAACAAGGAATGGAATGGCCTATTGGATAAAGCATGTAATGAACTGAATCAGAAGAAATACACTGAGGCTCTACAAACATTGAATACGGCAATGGCTGCTGATAGTATTGCTTCTCATGGCGACTATACTGCAAATGCATACATTGATGTGATTCAGCGTAGAATTAAAAGGTATCTTGCTGAGGTTAAAGAAAACGTTTCGGAACAACCCTCTATAACGGAGAGCAAGATTCAATCAGAGGAACCAACGGTAGTAAAATCAACTCTTGTTGCTGAAAAGGAAATCGCACCAACCCCAGTTGTTGTGAGTGAGCCTGTTAAGACAGAAAAAGAAGTTACTACATCAAAAGAGGTGGAAACCAAAGCAGAGGCTCCTCCCATGGTGGAAACTAAAGTTGAAGTAACGCAAGAGACTGCTCCTGCTAAAGAGGAGGTTGTGTCTGCTAAAGAAGAAATATTACCAGTAAAAGAAACTCCTTCAGTGAGTGAAGCAAACAATGTGAGCCCGATTTCTAGCGAGAAGACAGAAACCGTTGCGCAGCCTATAGAAACACCTGTGGAAAACAACGAAACGGCTAATTCACCAACCAAGAATAATGGAGGAGAAATAAAATTTACAGACAAGGATAGACAGGACTTCCAAGATAAAGGAATGCAAAAGGTAAAGCAATTGGAAACTTTTGTTGCGCAGATAGGTAGTAAAACTACTCCCCTTTCTTTGAAGACGCAATCGATAGCTAGTGCGGTGAAACTGTTTGACAATGAGGAAAAAACCGTACAGGTGTCATCGGCCAATAATTCCGAAAAACCCAAAATGAAAATTCGAACTTATCTGACCAAACTTATGATGTTAAATTATTCGGATGTAAAAATCGAATGGGCCGAATTCCAGTATGCATCGGACTTTATAAAAGGCCTAGATGGCAATTACTATGGGTACATTATATTTCAACAACGATTTAATGCCACTGCTTTGGATAACCAAAAAGTGTATTCAGATGTTACCACTAAGAAAATTGAAATCATTTTGAAGATGTATGAAAAAGCAGAACAAGGTCAGGTTACTGAGCAATGGGATGTGTTTCTAGGTGATATTAGTGTGGTACAAACGGAGACTAAATAATAATCTATGCGGTTTCTACTCTGTGTAGGTTTCATCATTCTGTTTCAACATCAGTCAGTTTCTCAAATAAGTAAATCGGAATTTACCAAGGAGTTTGCCTTGCAGGTGAAAACGATTGACGATTTTTTCGATCGGTTTAATTTCAGAGAGAATACATCCTTTAGGAATTACATAAATAAAGAGTATCCTCAACTTCACTACACACGAAAGAATTTTGTTCCTCTTTTATTCAATCAAAAAGGTGTAACGATTGCCGAAGAGGATAAGAATAAATTTGTCACTCAGGTAATCGATTCTATTAATCCTAAGTTTTTGAGTTATAGCGATACGAGTTGGTTTGCCGAACTTTCATGCAGTGTTACCTATCTCGGGAAACCTAAAAAAATGACGCTTATAATGAAAGTTGAAAGCGAAAAAAACAATATGTATAGTTGGACCATTGTATCTGCTAAAGCAGACTTCCTGAAATTCAAAGCGACAAAGGCAGATAGTGTTTTACTTAAAAACAGAGATTCGTGTTGTGTGTCGGCTAAAGCAAAAAGCGCGACTTATTTTTTGACTCCAATAAGCCATGGAATAGATTTTACTAATGTTGACAATGTTTTTCTCAACAAGGCCCACATAAATGATTACATTTACAAAGGTCCTCGAACTTTTGAGCTTTGTAAACTCATTTCACTAGCCAAACAATCGAAGGTAAAATTTGGACAGATAGACGATATAGCCTACTACCTATTTCAGGTGGATGGATGGATTATGAAGATTGATTATTTCAACAGAAACGACTACAATTCAGGCTGGCTTATTAGTCAACTTATAAAAGTAAATAACAAAGAAAAAGATATTTACAAATTAAAAAACCTTAATATTGCAAAAAAATAATAAGTAATGCGCTACTCTACACTGTTGCTCCTATTGGCTTTGAATGCAAGTCTTGCGTTTGGTCAGAATGATACGATTTTTACCAGAGATACGATAGAATTGAACTATCAAATCAAAAACACCATTATTCCTAACTACAAAAATCTATTATTGATGATAGCTTATCCTGATATGAATCAGAATGAGATTGATAAAATGATAGAAAATAATGTGAATGGGAGTAAGGAAACCAAATTGTTTTACAACGATAAGGTAATCATCGAAAACGATTTAGCTCCAGGAGCAGCTAAGGACAAACTGTTGCGTGGTGATTTGGAAGTGACTCAATACCTTAGGAATTTTTACACAGGTTACACTAAGACGGATGTGCCAAACATTAATTTCACTGTTGGCAGAATTTCTTCCTTGAAAAAGAAAGATTATTACTATTACAATGTGCAGTTCGAAAGCGATTTCGGTGGGACCACCACCTCAGGAAAAAAATATGATAAGTTCAATCGCGTTGCTGAGATGGTTGTTGTGAAGGATGGTAAATGGCACTTATACATTGGGGCTATTCGTTTTCCGGCTGATAAAGAAAAAGACTTTGATACCACAAACGTATATCGTGGTATAGTTGAGTCGAATGGTGATTTGGAGCGAATACTGAAGGCCGTGAATGATGAAAAACAAGCTAAGAAGCGTGAGGAAGAAAAGAAGATAAAAGGCTTTTTATTTGATGGCGACAATGCTTTTGAAGAAAAGAAATTTGATGTGGCCCTATCGAAATATCATGAGGCATTTATGATAAACCCAAGTGATCGCGAAACTATTGAAAGTGTAAACAAAACTAGAAAAGCGATTGCTGAGAAAAAGCGTCTGGAATTATTAGAAATTGAGCGCCAAAAGCACATTGCGCTGATGAAGATAAATGCTCGAAAAGAAAAGGATAATTACAATTTTAAAGCAGCTAAAACCCTTTGCGATTCGCTAATTAAGGATTTTGGTGTTACAGATGCTGACATTGTAAAACTCACAGAGAAGATGGTGAGCATTAACTCATCGTTGAGTGGTATTGAAATAGCATTAGCAAGTAAAAATTATTCGGAAGCACTTGATAAATGCGATGCGGAGATAAAAAAGGCAAAAACTAAGAAAGATAGTATCAGTATTTCTGAGTTCAACTATCAAGGTGCTATGGTGTCGATTGCGAATGATGACAAGGAGAGCCACATTTTCGACTATTTGAATTATGCAATTTTGTTTTCGAATGAACATCATCAAGCGGCATTAAAGGCTCGTGCTAGCATGTTTGTGAAAACTACTAAAATATCGGATGCGATACAAGATGCTACTCATATCATAGAAAACGATTCGAGGAATCCTGCCAACTTTGTGTTTAGAGCCTCCATCTTTGATAACAATAATTTCCCTGACCGTGCTATTGAAGATTACGGCTCTGCCATCTCTTTTCATACCGATGACATGAAAGCATATATAAACAAAGCAAGATTGGAATACAGCAAAGCGAAGTACTTCGATGTAGTGAAAACTGCTACAGATGGTATAGTCAATTTTAAATTCCCTGCTGGTTTGTTATACTATTACCGTGGGTTTGCTAATCGCGAAATTAATAATTTTGCATTAGCTGGAAGTGATTTCAGAATGGCAAAGAAAATAGGAATACCGCCTGCCGAAAAGGCAAGAATTAGAACTGTTTCTGACGAATATGTTACCAAAGGAATTACCAACTATCAGTTTTTACATTATCCAGCGGCAGTAACAGAGTTTACCAAAGCAATATTAGTTGATAGCAGTGAACAAGGATTGTACAACCGAGGACTTAATTACATCAGATTGAACGTAAACGATTCGGCTATTATTGATTGTAATGCTCTAATAGTTATCAATCCTAAGTTCCCGAACGTATATGCGAACAAAGGTATAGCTTTGACGAATAAAGAAAAATATGCTGATGCGTTAACTTGTTTTGGACAAGAGTTGGCAACAAATAAAGTGAATCCTTATGCATTATATTATAAAGGACAATGTGAATTGAAACAAAAAGATTATGCTAATGCAGCCAAGAGTTTTGATGCTGCAGCTACCATTATTCCTACCGATTCATCAGATTACTATTCGGCTTTGGCAAACTATAATTTAAAAAATTATGAAGTAGCCATAGCGAAAACACAGTTGGCTCGTAAATTAGATACCAAACGATTCTCTGTTTATTATATCTGTGGAAAGGCTTATTACGACCAAAAAAAATATAGTAATGCTGTTAGAGAGTATGAAACGGCAAAAACCATGGTAGCAAAGAATGATGACCTAAACTTTGCTTATGCACAAGCTTTGGAAATGACCGAAAGTTATGAAAAAGCGGCCACTGCATATAATCAATTAGCCGGAACGCTTGAGTATAATGATACTGCAAGTCTTCGTTCGGGTATTTGTATTATCAAGAAACACGATGTGACTAAATATCCAGAGGCCATTCGTTCGTTGGTAGCTTATTTGGCGCATCCTAATACCGATACTTCTGAAGGCGCATCGTATTTAGGTTATGCTTATCTTTGTTCGGGAGATAATGTGAAAGCGGCTGAAAGTATTGCCATTGCTCAAGTAGCTGACGAAAACAATGGAATGTTGCATTATGTATTGGCTTGCCAATGTGCTAATGGTAACAACGAAGCTGAAGCTTTGGTGCAACTCGAAAAAGCTATGGCGAGCAAACGATTTACTGCAGACGATGTAAAGAGCGAAAAGTTTTTCAAGAACTTAAAAAAGAACGATAAGTTCAAAGCGTTGCTTGGGAAATAAATTGTTGTGTTTGATTACTCAACCACAAATAGTTTTTTATTGAACAACTTTAGAAATTACAAATTAGATTACTACATAAAAAAAGAGGCTGTCTCGATATAGAGACAGCCTCTTTTTTGCTAAAGATGCTTAAAGAACTAAGCAATGATTACTCTATATACCTTGCTCCAAGGGCCAGCCAAATCGGGATGTGTAGAGATGGTCCAGCGGAAGTAGATGTAGAGTATTTTCCCTGCATTAATAGTACCTAAATCCAACATAAAAGTAGCTTTTGAAAAACGCATTCGTTTATCAATCGAATCTGCATTAGGAACTTTTGTTTCTTTATCGCCAATGATATAAGCCACTTCCACCATATCACAATCGGGCAACAAGGAAGCCCGTTTGCCACTCAAAATACTACGGCATTTGCAGATTGCCTTACATCCGCCAATCATAACAATGATTGCGTAACACAATTCTTTTATAATAGTACTTCGTATGGTTCGTGTTTTAGGATGAAGCGTGATGTGGAACGTAGCAGCATCCGCATCGTTTGCATTTGTGCTTGCAGCTATCCTGTTTATTACTGGTTGGGCAAAATTCCTAAAACCCTTCATATCGGTCTTAAACTGATTTACTAAAGGACTTGTTCGAGTATTGGGGTCGTTTTTCTTTTCGTAAAGATTGATGAGCGATAACGATTTGGTATTCCATTTCGATACTTCGCTTGTGCTTAGCCCAAGTCTTTCGCCATGTGTGGGAGTTATGGCTGCTTGCAAGTAAGCATTAGTTTGTTTTACAAAGTCGATAAAGTTCGCATGCGTAAGAGGGATTCTTGACCTATCCATGATTTTGAGTTTTAATTTGTTTTTACTACTTCACAATTTACATTATTATAATAGTACCAATTTAGTACTATTGATTAATTACTTATTTCAATCTTACACTTCAATTCGGCTAAGGAAAAAAGAACTATTACAGCGTACTATCAGGGCGATAGTCAGGAATGCCTGCTTGATAGTCAAGAGCATCGTCTCGATAGTCAGGGAGTCCAGCCCGTAATTCCTGACTATTATCCAAGTAGTCAAGAAATCCATAACGATAGTCAGCAACACTGTTCCGATAGTCAGGAAAACTAGCATGATAGTCAGCGATTCTATAACGATAGTCAGGAATTCTAAGCCGATAGTCAGCAGCAATGTGATGTTACTGCTTAACCTTTCTTTGCGGTTGCTTAGAGTTCCTTCATCATTCCATAGCAAATAAAGAACGTACACTTCTATTTCTATATTACCTTTTGGTAATAGCTTTCTACTCTTCGGCAATCTTCAACCATTGAATTGCGGAAGCAAATTTATAAATAATTTTATTCACTCAAACATTTGGAGCAAGGTGAAAGTAAGAATATTTGTATAGTTGAACAGCTTGCATTGTTGGTTAAATGGAACTCAAAAAGAAGAAAATTGACTCAACAAACCACCTTGATATATCTATTAATATTCATAAAATAATCATGAATTAACAAAAATATTTGCAATTCGTATATTAATATTTATAAATTTGCGTCATTATTTTTCGATAACCATTAATAATACACCCATGAAAAAATATTACTATGCTGTTTTAGTTTCTTTAATTATCGGTCTTTGCGGAGGATTTGTGGAGAAGGGATATGGGCAAATCACTTCTATTACAATAATTAATCTTCGAACTACTTCACTATGTGCGGGTGATACTGTCTCAATAAAGTATTCTTATATCTGTTCAACAAATTCTGGCCAAAGCACTTTTTATTCGCAATTAAGCGATAATACAGGTTCGTTCACGACTGTAGCGACTGCGTTAGGTAACTATAATCACACTAACAGTAATTCAGGTCTAACACGAATTGATGTAATTACCATTCCTTTAGCAACTTCGGCTGGTACTTATAATGTTCGTGTGAATGGAGCTAATGGTGTCACTTGTACACCTTGTTCAGGTAATATTTCAGTAACTATTTCAACAACTGCTCCTACAACTCCTATTGCAATAACAGGAACCACTTCTCAGTGCCCAAATCTAACATCACAAATCTATAGTATTGCAGCTGTTGCCAACGCTACTTCGTATAATTGGACTGTTCCTACTGGATGGAGTATTACTGCTGGTGCGGGTACCACTTCCATCACTGTAACGACAGGAAATGCAGGGCAAAATGGAAATATTACAGTGAATGCCTCGAATAGTTGTGGAACGAGTTCCAATCGTACGCAAGCGGTAACAGTAAATAGCCTGCCAACCATCAATACGCAACCGACCGCTCCAACAGCCACCTGTTCGGGTTCTGGTACACAAACCATTACAGTGGCTACAAATGGTACCACTTTTTCGTGGAGACAGGGTGGTGCTGCAGTTTCCAATGGAGGAGTTGTTTCTGGCCAAGGAACGGCAAGTTTATTATTAACTGGCCCTACAGCTTCTGATGCTGGTTCGTATGATGTAGTAATTGGAAATGCTGCAGGGTGTACAATCACTTCATCAGCAGTTAATGTTACTGTTAACGCAATCCCAACTGCAACATCAGGCGGACCTAATAATGTATGTCAATCGGCTACTCCAAGTGCAATTGCTTTATCAGGAGCAAGTGTAGGTGGAGGAGCAACAACAGGTACATGGTCAATCACTTCAGGAGGAGGAAGTTTAAGTTCTACCGCTCAAACAGTTTCTCCTGCTACGGTTACTTATACTCCAGCTGCAAACTATTCGGGCCCTGTTTCATTATTATTAACTACAAATGCCGGTACTGGCTGTACAGCGGCAACTGCAACACGAACAGTTAATGTGAATGCAAGCTCAACAGCTGCATCAGGCGGACCTGATAATGTTTGTCAATCAGCTACTCCAGGCGCAATAACTTTAGCGGGTGCAAGTATAGGAGGAGGAGCAACAACTGGTGCATGGTCAATCACATCAGGAGGTGGAAGTTTAAGTTCTACCGCACAATCTGCTTCGCCTGCAACGGTAACATATACCCCAGCTGCAAATTTTTCAGGTACCGTTTCACTTTTGCTAACTTCAAACGCTACCGCGGGATGCAGTGCAGTAACAGCAACTCGAACCATTAATGTGAATGCAATTCCAACGGCAACAGCTGGTGGACCTAATAGTGTTTGTCAATCGGCTACACCAAGTGCCCTAACATTATCTGGTGCAAGTGTTGGAGGAAGTGCAACAACCGGTGCTTGGTCAATCAACTCAGGAGGTGGAAGTTTAAGTACAACTGCTCAGACAGGGTCTTATTCATCAGTTACCTATACTCCTGCAGCTAACTATACGGGTGCTGTTTCGCTAACATTAACTTCGAATGCGGGTTCTGGATGTGCTGCTGCCACAAGTATTAGGACTATCAATGTGGATGCATTGCCTGTTATAAATACTCAACCAACAGTGCAACCCTCTACATGTTCAGGTTCAGGAACTCAAACATTTAGTGTTGTAGCGACTAACGCAGGCACCTATAGCTGGAGAAAAGGTGGAGTGGCAGTATCGAATAATGCAATCATCACAGGACAAGGCACAGCTACCTTAACAATAACCAATGCCCTAGTTGCTGATGCTGGTACCTATGATGTGGTCATCACAAATGGAACTTGTTCTGTTACTTCAAGTGGTATTGTTGTAACAGTAAATCCAACACCTTCCATTCCAGCTCAAACCGCATCGGCTTGTAGTGGTAATGCTTTCACCATTAGTCCTGTCAATGGCGGTGCTACTGTAGTGCCATCAGGTACAACCTATACTTGGTCGAACCCTATACCAGGAGGAGGAATAACAGGTGCAACCAACCAAGCTGTTCCACAAAGTTCAATCAGTCAGACATTAATCAATCCAACCAATTCCGTTCAAACTGCATCTTATACAATAACTCCTACTGCGGGAACTTGTACTGGGTCAACATTTACAGGCACAGTTTCGGTGAACCCTGTACCAAGCGTTCCAACACAAACGGCTTCAGTTTGTAGTGGTACTGCTTTTAGTTTCACTCCAACAAATGGTGGTGGAATTATTATCCCAACTGGAACGACTTATACATGGACAAGCCCTACAGTTACAGGAGGGGTGACAGGAGGAAGTGCTCAATCAACAGGTCAAGCTTCAATCAGTCAAACATTAAATAACCCAACAGCAGCGAATCAAACAGCAACCTATACCATCACCCCAACTTCAGGTGCAGCCGGAACTTGCGTGGGTAGCACTTTTACGGCAGGAGTTACATCCATTCCGCTTCCAACAATAACTAACAATCCTCTCACTCAATCAGTTTGTTCTGGAGGTACATCCACTGCAATTACCATTACTTCTGGGGTGGTAGGAGCGAATTTCACTTGGTTAGCAACTCCTTCAGCTGGAGTTTCTGGTTTCACCGCAAGTGGGACAACAAGCATCCCTGCTCAAACGATTAACAGTAGTCAAAATACTTCAGGGAATGTTACTTATGCCATTACTTCTATCGCTAATACATGTACGGCTACTGCAAATTATGTTATCTCTGTTAATCCAACACCAGTACTGACAATTCAATCAACCTCTGCTTGTAGCGGCTCAGCATTCTCAGTAAGCCCTGTCAATGGAGGAAGTATTATACTTCCTACTTCTACAACCTACAGTTGGACAGCACCAAATGTCACTGGAGGAATAACAGGAGGTAGCGCATTATCTGCTCAGTCATCAATCAGTCAAACTTTATCCAATCCTCAAAATACTGTTCAGTCAGCAACTTATACTGTAACTCCTACATCAGGAGCAACAGGTGCTTGTGTTGGTTCAACATTTACCACTGTGGTTCAAGTAAATCCAATACCAGTAATTCCAGCTCAAACATCAACTATTTGTAGTGGCTCTACGTTTACTGTTTCACCTGCAAGTGCAGGTGCCGTTATTGTTCCTTCAGGTACTACTTACTCTTGGACAAATCCGAGTGTAACAGGAGCTATTACAGGAGGAAGCGCATTGTCAGGGCAAAACTCCATCAGTCAAACATTACATAACCCAACAAATACAATCCAAACAGCAACTTATACAGTTACACCAACATCTGGAGCATCTGGAAATTGTGTAGGTTCCACATTCACGGTAACTGTTTTCGTGAATCCAACACCAGCCATTCCTGCACAAACAACTTCCGTTGCGAGTGGTAGTGCATTTTCTTTCGCTCCTTCCAATGGGGGTAGTTCAATAGTTCCTACAGGTACCACCTATACTTGGACAGCTCCATTGGTTACAGGGGGAGTAACAGGAGGTAGTGTCCAAGCAACTGGCCAAACATCAATTAGTCAAACATTAACTAATCCTACGAATACTGCTCAAACCGCAACCTATACAGTGACCCCAACATCCGGAACAGCCGGTAGTTGTGTTGGTAACACCTTTACACTTACAGTAACAGTAAACCCTACACCAACTATTACGAATAGTCCGCTTTCACAAACTATTTGTTCTGGTTCTACTTCATCAGCGGTAACTTTAACATCTGGTGTGGCTGGTGCTACTTTTAGTTGGGTTGTTTCTTCCAACTCTTCTGGTATTTCGGGATTCACCGCAAGCGGTTCTTCTACTATTCCTGCTCAAACTATTAATAATTCAAACAACGTAGCTGGTTCGGTCACCTATTCTATAACAGCAACCGCAAATTCAGCTACTTCTACTGCGATTTATACAATAAATGTAAATCCTACGCCTAGTTTGGCAGCTCAAACAGCAACGATATGCAGCGGATCGTCATTCTCAGTAAGCCCTGTCAATGGTGGAAGTATAATCCTTCCTGCTTCTACAACCTACAGTTGGACAGCACCCAATGTCACTGGAGGAATAACAGGAGGTAGTGTTCAATCTGGTGCATCATCAATTGGTCAAACTTTATCCAATCCTCAAAATACCGTTCAGTCAGCAACTTATACTGTAACACCTATATCAGGAGCAACAGGTGCTTGTGTTGGTTCAACATTTACCACTGTGGTGCAGGTGAATCCAATACCGGTAATTCCAGCTCAAACATCAGCTATTTGTAGTGGCTCTACGTTTACTGTTTCTCCTGCAAGTGCAGGTGCCGTTATTGTTCCTTCTGGTACTACTTACTCTTGGACAAGTCCGAATGTAACTGGAGGTATCACAGGAGGAAGCGCATTATCGGGGCAAAACTCAATTAGTCAAACATTGATTAATCCAACAAATGCAACTCAAACTGCAACCTATACAGTTACTCCTACTTCGGGCGCAGCTGGAAGTTGTGTCGGTTCAACTTTTACTACTACAGTAACTGTTAATCCAGTTCCTTCTATCACCCCTCAAACTTCAACCATTTGTAGCGGAAATGCTTTTACAGTAAGTCCTTCAAACGGTGGAAGTATTATTGTCCCAACAGGAACCACATACAGTTGGACGAATCCAACGGTTTCAGGAGGTATTACCGGAGGTGGAGCATTATCAACTCAATCATCGATTAGCCAAACGCTTGTCAACCCAACAGATATTGTTCGCACAGCTACATACACTGTTACTCCAACATCAGGAGCCGCAGGAAGTTGTGTTGGTTCTACATTCACCACGATTGTTACTGTAAACCCAACCCCTGTGATTCCTGCGCAAACGACAACGATATGCACAGGAGCTACCTTCACAGTTACTCCAACAAATGTAGGAAGTACGGTGGTGCCTTCAGGAACAACATATATATGGTCAGCTCCAACCGTCACAGGTGGCATCACAGGTGGCAGTGCTCAAGGTACTGCTCAAAGTTCAATCAGTCAAACATTAATTAATCCAACTAATGTTGCTCAAACAGCAACATATACAGTTACACCTACATCTGGTGCAGCAGGTGCTTGTCTAGGTTCAACGTTTACAATAGTTGTAACGGTAAATCCAACGCCTTCGATTCCTGCTCAAACTTCAACTATTTGTAGTGGAGCCACATTCTCTGTTACTCCTACTAATGGAGGAACCACGGTTGTTCCTTCAGGAACCACTTATACTTGGACCTCACCAATAGTCACTGGAGGAGTAGGGGTAGTAACAGGAGGTAGTGCACAAGGATCTGGGCAAACTTCAATTAGCCAAACATTATCAAGTTCGTCAAATGTATCTCAAACGGCTACTTATACTATCACACCTAATTCAGGTTGTGCTGGTTCCACTTTTACAGTTGTTGTTACCATCAATCCAAAGCCTTCGGTTCCTGCTCAAGTTTCAACCATTTGCAGTGGATTAGCATTCAACGTAGCTCCTGTAAATGGTGGAATTACGATAGTTCCAGCAGGAACCACGTATACATGGACAACTCCAAATGTTACAGGAGGTGTAACTGGAGGAAGTGCTCAAACAACTGGTCAATCTACAATTAGTCAATCGTTAACAAATCCAACTAATATCCCTCATAATGTGACTTATACTGTAACCCCGAATGCAGGATGTGCAGGTAATACATTTACATTAGTGGTTACTGTAAACCCTACACCAGTCATTCCCGCTCAAACTAGAACTATTTGTAGTTTGACAGCATTCAGTGTTCAGCCTACAAATGGTTCCCCAACTGCAGCAACTATAGTTCCTGTAGGAACTACATATACTTGGACCACACCGATTGTTACAGGTGGAATAACAGGTGGTAGTGCACAGGTATCTGGTCAAGCATCTGTTAGTCAGGTCTTAAGTAATCCTTCCATTTCAGCACAAACAGTAACTTACACAGTCACCCCAACTTCAGGTGCAGCAGGTAGCTGTGTTGGTTCAACTTATTCTTTAGTAGTTACTGTCAATCCTACACCTGTTATCCAAGCTGTTCCAACAACAATCTGTAGTTTAACTGCATTTAATGTTCAGCCAACAAATGGGTCTCCAACAGTAGCTACGATTGTACCTTCTGGAACAACGTATTCATGGACCTCACCAAATGTTACAGGCGGAATCACAGGAGGCACCGCGACTTTTGGAGCAATACAAGTTTCTGATTTGCTTAATAACCCAACGAACACAGCACAGACAGCAACTTACACCGTTACTCCAACTTCTGGAGCGGCAGGTAGCTGTGTTGGTTCAACCTTCGTGACAACAGTTACAGTGAACCCAACACCTGTTGTGCCAAACCAAACATCTACTATTTGTAGTTTGACTTCATTTACCGTTAATCCAATAAATGCTCAACCATCCACCATCATTCCTATAAACACTACATACTCTTGGACAATTCCAAATGTCACTGGTGGCATCACCGGAGGAACTTCAACTGCTGGTGCTAGTCAAGTTTCAGATTTGTTGAATAACCCAAATAATACATCACAAACTGCTACTTATACGGTTACTCCAACTTCAGGAGCTGCCGGAAGTTGTGTTGGTTCTACTTTCGTTACCACAGTTACGGTGAACCCAACACCTGTAGTTCCAAATCAAACATCAACTATTTGTAGTTTGACTTCTTTTAGTGTTAACCCGATTAATTCGCAACCAACAACGATTATTCCTTTGAATACCACTTATACTTGGCCAGATGCAACAGTCACAGGTGGAATTACTGGAGCCACAACACTTTCTGGGCAAACTTCGGTTCATGAATTGTTGAACAACCCCACTAATAGTATACAGACCGCAACTTATACCGTCACTCCAACATCAGGAGTAGCGGGAAGTTGTGTTGGATCTACTTTTGTTACTACTGTGACCATAAATCCAACTCCAGTTGTTCCTACCCAAACATCAACAATTTGTAGTTTAAATGCGTTTACTGTTTCTCCACCCAATTCCCAACCTACAACAATAATTCCACTAAACACCACATATGCTTGGATAAATCCTACGGTTACAGGAGGTATCTTAGGAGGAAGTGCACAAACAGGACTGCCTCAAATAAGCGATGTGTTGGACAATCCAACGAACCTAAGTCAGACAGCCACATACACAGTGGTGCCAACTTCTGGAGATGCAGGTTCGTGTATTGGTGCAGCGTTCTCTTTGGTTGTTACTGTTGATGCAACACCTGTTGTTCCTGCTCAGACTTCCACGATTTGTAGTTTAAATGCGTTTACTGTTTCTCCACCCAATTCCCAACCAACAACAATAATTCCACCAAACACTACTTATACTTGGAGCGCTCCTTCTGTTACAGGAGGGATTATAGGGGGAAGTGCTCAAGTCTCTCAATCTCAAATAAGCGAGTACCTTAACAATCCTACTAATTTAACTCAAACGGCAACATATACAGTGACTCCAACTTCCGGTTCTGCTGGCAGTTGTGTTGGTTCATCCTTTGTGACAACAGTTACAGTGCATCCTACTCCTGTTGTTCCAACACAAACTACTACCATTTGCAGCTTGACATCGTTCAATATACTTCCTTTGGATGCTCAACCAACGACAATAATTCCGTCAGGTACTGTTTATTCATGGAATATTCCTAGTGTTACGGGAGGAATAACTGGCGGAAGCGCTCAATCTAGCCAATCCCAAATTAGTGATTTTATGGATAATCCAACAAATGTAACTCAAACTGCTACGTATTCCGTTATTCCCACTTCAGGTGCAGCAGGAAGTTGTCTTGGTACAACGTTTACCTTATTGGTGACTGTTGATCCTACACCTGTAGTTCCAATTCAAACCGCAACGATTTGTAGTTTAAATTCATTTACAATTCTACCTATCAACGCTCAACCAACAACAATCATTCCTGTTTCAACCACCTATTCATGGAGTATTCCATCTGTTTCAGGAGGTATTGTTGGCGGAACCAACGATGCGCTACAATCTCAGATTAATGACACCCTTAACAATCCAACGAACACAACTCAAACGGCTACCTACACAATCACGCCAACATCTGGTGCATCAAGTGGATGTGTGGGAGCTGCTTTTACAGCGGTTATAACGGTTAATCCGACACCAGTCGTTCCTCCTCAAACTTCGGCTATATGTGGAGATTCTATATTCATTGTGAACCCAATCAATGCTCAACCATCCACCATTGTTCCATTTGGTACAACTTATACTTGGTCAGCTCCTACTGGTGGCGTATCAGGAGGAACTGCACAAACTGGGCAAAATTATGTTAGTGATTCTTTGATTAATCTTACAAATTTAAATCAAAGCGAAATTTATACTGTTTATCCAACTGCCGGGGGCGCTGTGGGTGGGTGTCCAGGAGCCAATTTTACAATAAATGTTACAGTGCATCCAACTCCTAAAATAATACCAAATAACGATACTTCTTCACAATGCAGTGGTGTTCAATTTTCAATTAGTCCAATACACGGTTCGCCATCTTCAACGACAATTGTTCCTGCTGGAACAACCTATTCTTGGGCGATTCCAACTTATGCTGGTGCGGGAGGTGTTACAACAAATTTAATAAATGGAAATGTCGGAAACGCACAGTCAACTTTCACACAAACGCTGACTAATTTAACAACCACTACTACATATTGGGCGACTTACATGGTTATCCCAACAGCAGGTGCATCAGAGGGAGGATGTACGGGTCCTGTTTTTACCATAGTGGATACAGTTTTTCCAAACCCAGCGCAGCCTATTGTAAGCAATTTAACATCTATTGATAGTTTGGTTCAGGTAACTATATGTGGTGGAAGTACCAATATAAGTTTCAATGTTGATTCGGTTCCAAATAATACATATCAATGGACTGTAACACCAACACCTTTGGATTCCGTGCTTAATCCAAGTTCTTCAAATACTGTCGTTACTTTTGGTTCTTCCCCTACTTTTGATACAGCAAGAGTTTCTGTCACAACTACAACACCAGGGTTATTTGGTCATTGCGCAAGTACTCCTGCAACTTTTAAAATCACAGTTAACCCAGGTGACGGAATAGACGAAAAAACCATAACTCCAATGGAGCCTGGTAGTCTACTTTGGTATCAGGATAATTCCGTGGATGGTTATAAGTGGGGATATGATTCAAAACTTGATAGGAAACCACATTTTATAGATGGTCAAGTTTATCAAGTTTTTGTACCTACTGAAAGATTCTTAGATACAACAGCAGGGTCAAATCCCTCACTAACTTATCTTGACACAACTCATTATTGGTATTGGGTTCAAGTGTATAAAGGAAGTTGCGAGAGTAAAATATACTATAACGGACCTTATAGACCAAAACAATTTGTGAAATATGATTTTGTTCCGGACGTGATGTCTGTAGATATTTTACCAAATCCAAACAATGGAACATTCGAAATCTCAATCAAGGGGAATATCTTTGGAACAGTACAAATAAAATTGTTTAACACCCTTGGTCAAGTGATATTCCAAAAAAATGTTGAAAAGGTTCTGGGAATAGAAAACTACTCAATGGAATTAAATGACCTTAACAAAGGTGTTTACATGCTCGAAATTGATGGTATGTTTGAAGAAAGGATATTATCAAAAGTAATTATTACTAAATAATTTTAAAGCGTATTGTTATGAAAAAGTATATTGTATTGTTTATAGTAATTATTAGCCCCATTTTTGTTGTGGCTCAAAATTTTAGTAATTCCGAAAAGGCTCTTATTAGTGGAAAAATAGATACTTTGTTACAGAAGTACATGCAAAAAAGTGCATTAAGCGAAATGCCAGGATTGAAAAAGCGTAACGAGAAAATGTTTAAAGAATATAAAGGCTTGTTTTCAAATGATGCCCGAATATTTGATGACATGAATGCTAATTTTGATCAACAGGCAGCGAAGGATTATCAAGCTGGTAAAACAAAAGAAATTCCATACAAATTAGAGACAAAATCGCGTATCGATTATTTTGATGGTTTGGTTGATGAATTTGAATTAGGTTTTGTGATTAATAACAAGAAAATCAACATCAGTTATAATAATTTTGAGGAAGGAATTATTAAGGTAGCTTTGGAGCGACAGATAGAAGGAACAAGCTATAAGGGTTACAAACTGATGAATAACGATACTTTACTATTAAGTATCATAGTCTCAAAAGATAAATCGGTAAAAATAAACAAAGTGGAAGCGATAGGCAGCCACATAAAAGTGCTTAATGACGATGATTTTGATGGGGTGATTAATGAGAAAGATGATTGCCCTAAAGAATTTGGAAAAGTTGCTCTAGCTGGATGTCCTGATAAGGACGATGATGGAATCGCAGATAAAAGTGATGCTTGTCCTGATTTAGCGGGACCTTCTTCAAACGATGGCTGTCCTGGTTCAACCTTTTCATATAGATTTGTGTTTTCAGGTTCTGCGGGTTATCAGTTGAATAAAAATAAGATTACCATGAGTACGAATCCTGATGATTTAGGTTATAATCAGATAAACAAGTTTAAATCATCATTAGGTGAAATTATTAATCCTAAATACCAACCAGGTTTTGCCTTGAACGCGAATATTGCATATTATATTGGAAAAAATAGACAGAGTAGAAATAAAGGAATTTCTCTAGGAGTTTCAGTAATTAACTATAAGGCAGGCTATGATTTAAATGGGGCAGATTATTACTTTAAGTCAGCTGTTTCAGACAATACTTATACAAGGAGGGTTAAGGTGGAAAGTCTTTCTGAAAACCTTTCATTCACAATCCTCGATATTCCTGTTTTGTTTAAGTATAAAGGAAGATTTGGTAAAGCTTGGGCTTGGGAGTTGAGTGCTGGAGCATCGTATCTT
>CAIWDF010000177.1 GCA_903911435.1 uncultured Bacteroidota bacterium | reverse complement strand
TTCCATTTTAATACCGTCATTCGCATACTGCCCATAATAATAGTTGAAATAGTAGCTGCACCTATTAATTCACGGTAACTACCATCCTTCTGCCCTTTCTTTATAATAGAACTTATATGAGTGTGCATCAGTTCCATCATTGTTGAAACTTTCTCACTAAGTTCTTTATTAAACTGGAAAATACCTTCTGCAAATATTACGCTTACAATAGAAGGTTTCTTAATAAATGTTTTTAGCTGAGAGGCAAATATTTCTTTTAATTGCTCTGTTGGTGTTTTATCCTCTTTGGCCATTATGGCTGCTATTCGTTCTTTCATTTCAAAAATGAAGTAAGTTAACAGCCCAAGCAATATTTCATTCTTGCTCTTAAAATGCCGATACAATGCCGCTTCCGACAGGTTTAAATCAGAGGCTAAATTCTTAATCGTTAATTCTTGTATTCCTGATTTGTCAATCCGTAGCGTTGCCGCTTCCATTATTTCTATTTGACGGTCTGTAAATTTATATTTTTCCATATTGAAGTTGTAATCAATTGCTGCTATGTATAGATTGTAAGTAAGTGTTCGCTCACAAAGGTAAGTGAATTTTATTCACACATACGTTTTTTTAATAATTTTTAATAATTCTAATAACAATCTTACCCTCTCCTTGGGCAAGTGCCGGGGGTGAGGTCTTACCCCAACCCTCACGCTTTTCCCCCTCTCTTGTGGAGAGGGGATAAAGGGGAGAGGTTAAATAAATCTCCCCCAACCCCTCCCCATTTCCCAAAAATTATTTAATTTTGAATTACAATTTCCCCATCCATAAATTTCAAAACAAAAATGAGATGGGTCTAGCATTAAAACATTAGTCAAACATTAACCATACATATATATAAGTAGAAACCGTTAAAACCAAACTTCCCATGGCCAAATACTCCAAACAACAATGGAAAATGGGCATAAAAATGTCCGAAGAAGAATACCTCAAAGCACATCTTCTCGTGCGGGCACATGGCCGCCTTCATCGCATCCCCTTCATCCACATTCGCTATATTCAGGGCAATGGAAACGCATCCATCATCCATCTCCGTAATAACACCCGAATCCCCGGCTCCTATTGCCTCACACATTACTCCAAACTCCTCCCCGCTGGCTTTTTCGGACGATATCACAAATTCGCCATCCTCAATCTCGCTTACATCTGCGATTACACCAACGGTTCCGATTGGGCAGCACTCATGTCTCCCTCCCAATTATTTCCCATCAATTCCAAAAGTCAAAAAGCCTTCCTCCGCGATTTTCACAAACACGCCAAAAAACACTGCTTTTTTTGTTCCCTGCGTTGCTTTATTTACAAGCATTTCCTCGGAAAATTCCCCTTGTGTTTGAAATCCAAAAATCCAAATTAAATCCACAATACTTTTACCCCACAAAAATTACTATTAACTATTTACTATTAACTTTTAACTATCTTATTATGTCAACAGTCACAGCAATTTACAACTGCGCTCAAAGCGTACTCTACAGTGCCCTCGAAATCGTTTGGGCACTATTCACCGATGATGTGGATACATTCCATACTTACAAAGCCGCCTACACAGCCACCACCGCCACCGATGCCATGGATGCGGTCGATGCTGCGGAAGCACTACCCGAAGCCGCTGTCAACAAAGCCGCTGCCGAAGAAATTGGAGTCGATGTCAAAAAATTATCCGAAATCGTCCTTACCAACTATCGCAAAACCAAAGGCTACATCAACACCGCTTTCGCTCCCGAATATCAACACGCCAATTACATGCAGGCAGGCGAAACCCATTACCGTAAAGCTTCTCAACACGATTGGGAAGAAGTAAAAGCCCTTGGTGAATCCATGCTTACCTTTATTTCCGATGCAGTCAAAAAGCCTCTTCTCATCGCTAACGACAACATGCCAACTACTTTCATCACCTCTGTTGGTACCGACAATGATAACTTTGTTTCTAAATACAACGCCTACAAAGCCGCTCTTCGCACATCCGATGCCACCGATGCCAAACTCACTGCTAACAACGCCTGTTTCGCCACTGCCCGTAACATGCTCAACGATGCCGCCATTCTTTTTCCTGACAATCCTCAATACGCTTGGGAAAATGTACTCACCTCCATCGACCCTCACGAACAAGGATTCACTGGCTCTACCAAAGACAGCGTTTCATCACTGCCTCTTCAGGTAGCCATCATTGCCAAAATGGACGGAAGCCCTGCCATCTCACTCACAGCCGATGCCAAAGGTAAATTCAAACAAATCCTTGCCAGCGGCACATACACCATCAACGTTTCATTACGAGGCTATCAAACACAATTCATCACCAAAGAAATCACCGTTCACAACATGTCTCGCCTCAAATTCCTTATGGTTCCGGCCTAATTTCATTTAATAAACAAGAAAATTACAATTCTCACCCTATCCGTCAACTTCCACCCCCTCTCCTCGGAGAGGGGGATTAAGGGGTGAGGTCTTACTTTTTCCTTAAAAAACACTATTTCTCACAAAATGAAATGTTTAGCCGGCTTCTAAACGTGTTGAACCGGCTTCGGGAATTGTTGAAACGACTTCGGAACATGTTGAGACGGCTTCGGAACGTGTTGAGACTCCTTCTAAGCGTGTTGAATCGATTTCTAAACATGTTGAAACTCTTTCGGAAATTGTTGAAACGGTTTCGGAACTTGTTAAGCCAACTTCTGAACTTGTTGAAACCTCTTCTAAACATGTTGAGCCCACTTTTATCTTTGTCAATTCCATTTCTCCCTTTGTTAATCCCCAATTCTTAATTGTGAATTCTACATTTTCCCCTCATGCGTAAATTCCTACTGTCTCCCTGAGCTTGTCGAAGGGCTTATTTCATGAAGCTTCCACATTCGTACATTCGTATCATTCGTATTTCGTAAAGTCAATCCCAAATCTCCCAATCCTAATTCCGAAATCCCCAATCATACACCCCAAAGCATGATTATTATCATAGTTTGACGAGTGGGGTCTGAATAGTTTTGCACCGTTAAAAGAACGAGTAGAAAAACTATTGAAATGAAAAAGAACAATAAGTTAAAAGTGGGAGTGATAGGCCTGGGGCCGGTGGGGATGATACTGGCAGTGAAACTGCACGAAGCAGGCTGCGATGTGGCCTTGTGTGAGGTGAACGAAACGAAGGCAAAAAAAATAAAATCGGACGGGCTGGTGCTGGAAAACATGATGGCTGCCACAGCACAGTTTGAGAATGTGTTTACTTCGATATCGCAGTTTGAGGGCTGGGATGCGGACTATTTGTTTTTTGCATTAAAAAGCACCCATACGGCCGGAGCGGTGAAACAGGCGATGGCATTGAATACGGAGAAACTAACTGTGGTGAGTGCTCAGAACGGAATAGAGGTGGAAGAGCTGGTGGCAGCAGGTTTTGGCGAATCGAAAACATTGCGGATGATTATAAACTATGCCGGAAACAGCAGTACGCCAAACATAACTAAGGTTACGTTTTTTAATCCGCCCAATTACATAGGTTCGATAAACGATGCCCGCGCGGAGCAAGCCAAAAAGATAGCCGATGTGCTGACTTCGGTAGGTTTGGAGACCAAAGCGGTGGATTCGTTTGAGATTGTAAAACGAAGCTGGGAAAAAACGATATTGAATGCCGCCTTGAGTCCGCTATGCGGAGTGGGGAGGCTAACGATGCTGGAAGCCATGAGCGACCCTGATACGGTGGAACTGGTGGAGCAGATTATTCGCGAAGGAATACAAGTGGCGGATGCCGAAAAAATATATTTCCCCGATAATTTTACCCGTACCTGTTTGAAGTATTTGAAAAACGGTGGAGACCATTTCCCTTCGCTGGCGGTGGATTTGATAAACAACCGGCCAACGGAAATAGATTACCTGAACGGAAAAATAGTGGAGTACGGAAGGAAGCACTACATCCGCACATCGCTCAACTTGTCGTTTACCAACATGGTGAAAGCGATGACCAATAAAAACATCATATCGCGTGTGCCCGGTGCGGCAGGCGAAGTGAACAAACGGATATTGGAAAAAGGACTTGCCAACAAAGCAGCCGGTGTGGCGGCTTTTAAGAACATCGATTGTTTTTTGGGAATAGATTTGGGTTCGGCTTTCACTAAATTCTGTGTGATGGATGCCAATGGAATTGCGGTGTTTCGCTATTTCCTGCCATCGTTGAGCAACGACAAACAAGCTTTGAAAAATGTGATGACAACGATTGCCACTAATTTTAATATCAAATCGAGTTGCGCTACAGGCTACGGCCGCAAGCACTTTGCCGATACGGATATTATAAAAACCGAAATAAGTTGTGCGGCAGCAGCAGTGTCGTATCTGCATCCGGGCGAAAAAAATATTATTGATATAGGAGGCGAAGACATCAAAATAATTCGTTGCGACAAGGACAACAATGTGCTTAATTTTTACATGAACGATAAATGCGCTGCCGGCACCGGCTCTTTTTTGGCCGAGATAGCAGAGCGCGCCAACATCAACATTGCCGAAATGAGCAGCATGGCTTCGCTGTCGAAATACGATAAAGAATTGAACAGTTTCTGTACGGTGTTTGCCAAAACAGAAATCATGAATTGGATTTTTGACGGAATGACAAACGAAGATATTTCGAAAGGAATTTATATTTCGATAGCCAACAAAGTAGCCAAAATGCGCCTCGATCCGGGCATTCCAACCTATATGATAGGCGGAGTGATAGCTCACCATCCTTACCTTCAGGTATTGCTCAACGAAATGTTTAAGAAAGATATTCTGATTATCGACAGCCCTCAACATGCCGTGTCGTATGGTGCTGCAGTGTTGGCTCAACAGAACTATGCAAAACAAAATAAAGAAACAAATAACGAGTAACAAATAACTATTAACAAATAAAAAGATGAAAGGATTTCACGACAAGAAAAAAGGAATAGCCATAACGTATGACGATATTTATTTAATAAATGGAGCCAGAACACCATTTGGCAAGCTATGCGGCACATTGGGTAATGTTTCGCCAACCGATTTAGGAATTTACGCTTCGCGCGAAGCATTAAAGTAATCAGGTGTTACAGGCGATGACATCGACCAGGTGATGTATGCCAATATTGGTCAGAGTTCGGCCGATACGTATTTCCTTCCGCGTCACATTGCTTTGTATTCGGGCATTCCACAAGAAATTCCGGCTATCATGTTGCAGCGTATTTGCGGTTCGGGTTTCGAAACCATTATTTCGGGAGCGGAGCAAATAACACTAGGCAAAGCCAATACCGCCATGTGTGGAGGTACTGAAAACATGACCTTGTCACCAACCGTTAGTTTTGGAAATCGTAACGGATATGCATTGGGTAAAATAAATTTTCAGGATATGCTTTGGGAAGCGCTTAACGACACCGCTGCTGTGCCGATGGGTTGCACTGCCGAAAACGTAGCTGCCAAACATGGAATAACAAAAGAAGATGCAAATACTTTTGCAAAACTTTCTATCGACCGTTACCTTGCTGCAAAAGCAAGAGGATATTTTGATGATGAAGTAGTGAAAATGAATTCTACCGTTTTCGAAGTAGAAGGATTGAATCCAAGAAAAGT
>CAIWDF010000176.1 GCA_903911435.1 uncultured Bacteroidota bacterium | reverse complement strand
CCTGTCTATAACCTCCTCCTTTAGCCACAGCGCCATTATACATATCCGAATGCACACACATATACGCATCATTGTCTCGGCATACATCATTCATATAACCATTGTAAACACGTGAGTTTCGCATCACATCAGGTTCAAGAAAATAATTTACATATTTATTTTTAGGAGGAAGCTTAATTCGTTCCTTTCCATCGATGAGTTCGTAATCCCAATTGGTTAAGAACTGGGTGAACCCCTCGTCTAGAGCTGCACGGTATGTTTCATTACTTCCTACCATTCCAAAAAACCAGTTATGACTAATTTCGTGCGCAAGTAAATCTCTATAATCAGGATCCATGCCTCCATCCAAAGTTAGCATAGGATATTCCATTCCATCTTGGGCATCTGCTACTATCATTTTGGGATAGCCATACAAACCCCAACTTTCGGAGTTTACCTTTATCACTTTGGCAGCGTATTCGGCTGCATTTTGCCAACGAGCTGCATGAGGTTCCTGAGCCAATGAAACACATTTGATACCATTCCATTCTACCTCTCCAATACGATATGTAGGGTCTGCGGTAAGGGCAAAATCATGTACATTCTCCGCATGAAAATTCCATGTTTTAGTGGTCCCATCAGGCTTGATGATAAAAGATGGTGGTTCACCCCAAGGCTTTTTAGCAAAATTTCGGATATCTAATTTAGTACGCAAATCGTCAGGCATCATCTCTTTTGTGTTAAGTAGAGTCCCGGTAGCATCCACAATATAATTATTAGGAAAAGTAAAGGCTACATCATATGTTCCAAAGTCGCCATAAAATTCATGATCCATATGTTGATCAGTGTCCCAACCTTGTTTGCGGTCGTATACAGAAATCCGAGGATACCAATGCACAACATCGAAATGTTTGTTTCCCCATGAGTTGAATTGTTTCATTCTATTACGCAGTGTTCCTCCATTAAAATATGTTTTGAAATCAATTCTAAAACTCACACTCTCACCTACCTTCAATGGTTGAGCAAGCAATACTTTCAAAATGGTGTTATCTTGTTCCATTTTCAATTCAACTCCGTTACTTGAAATTTTTGAAACATTTGTCCCTAATCCTTGTTCTGAATATTTTCCGAAGGTGAGTTTATTACCATTGTTTTTATACAAATCAGCTAAATAGGAACCTTTTGCTTGAGCATTACTATAAAGGTGAAAATAAACATATAGTAAATCATCTGGAGAATTATTATAATAGATTAGTTCTTCGGAACCATTTATGACATCAGTCTTATCATCAAGTGATGCGATTAGTTTATAATAGACATCTTGTTGCCAATAACCTTCGAAGGGTTTACGATTTTTCCAATAGTATTTATTTTCTTTTGTTTGATAACTATTTGCCGGAAACTGTGCCGTAGCATGCATCGCCAAAACAGTTAAAGAAAAAATAGTCAATTTAAATTTTGTCATTCCTAAATATCTCGAAATATGATAGGGTAAATATAGATTTATTTTAAATTAATTATTCAATTAATTTGTAAAAGTGTTGATTTAGTTTCGTAAGTATTAGTTACCTTTGTTTCGAACTAAAAATAAATTACAATGCAAATAAAAAGATCAGCAACTGCTCATTGGGCAGGCTCAGGAAAAGATGGAAAAGGAACGCTTAGCTCAGCAAGCGGAGTATTAAGTGAGGCTCAATACGGTTTCAAATCAAGATTTGAAGATGGTATCGGCACTAACCCAGAAGAATTAATAGCAGCAGCCCATTCAGGTTGTTTTAGCATGAAACTTGCATTTAATCTTCAAGCTGAAAATTTCATTGCTGATACCATTGACACAAAAGCAGTCGTTGTTTTGGAAAATGGCGCAATACCTGAAATTCAACTTGAAACCATTGTGAAAGCGGCAGGTTTGACATTAGAAAAACTTAACGAACTTGTGGCTGATGCTAAATTAAATTGTCCAATATCTAAACTATTTAATGCAAGTATCAGTGTTAAAGCAACCTTAATATAGTTTTACCCTTATCAACTTCATTTTCTGGCCAGTTGCTTTCTTACAATTGGCCAGAATTTTCCTTTTCTCTCGTTTACAAACATTTTAATTTCTGCTACTTCGTCTCATATGGAGTTTAAATTAATATCCGATTTTCAACCTACAGGTGATCAACCAACAGCTATTAAACAGTTGGTCGAAGGTGTAAATACCAATATGCCTTCGCAAACATTGCTTGGAGTGACCGGTTCAGGAAAAACGTTTACTATAGCCAATGTTATTGCAGAAACCAAGAAGCCAACCCTCATTCTTTCGCACAACAAAACCCTTGCTGCTCAATTATACGGTGAGTTTAAGCAGTTTTTTCCTGAAAATTCAGTTGAATATTTCGTTTCGTATTACGACTATTATCAACCTGAAGCATTCATTCCCAGCTCAAATACTTATATCGAAAAGGATTTATCCATTAATGACGAAATTGAGAAACTGCGTTTAAGTACAACTTCAGCCCTGCTTTCCGGACGTAGAGATGTGATTGTGGTTTCTTCTGTTTCTTGTATTTACGGTATTGGAAACCCCATTGAGTTCAGGGAAAACGTAAAAACTTTTCGTAAAGGAGAAATCATTTCGCGAAACAAATTCTTACATCAATTGGTTGAAGGCCTTTATTCCAGAACCACCGGAGATTTTCTTCGAGGTAATTTCAGAGTAAAAGGAGACACCGTTGACATCAATTTAGCTTATGCTGACTATTCCTTACGTGTTACTTTCTTTGACGATGAGATAGAGGAACTTGAGTATTTCGAAACTAGCACAGGGAAAGCATTCGAAAAGCTAGACAATGTAATAATTTACCCCGCGAATATCTTTGTAACAAGCCCAGCAACTATGCTGTCAGCTATTTTTCAAATTCAGGAAGATATGGTAAAACAAGTGGACTATCTCCAGGAACTGGGTAAACATCTCGAGGCTAAACGCCTCGAAGATAGGGTTACATACGACTTAGAAATGATGCGCGAACTTGGCTATTGTTCTGGCATCGAGAATTATTCGAGATATTTCGATAAACGTTCGCCAGGCTCAAGACCATTTTGCTTAATAGATTATTTCCCAAATGATTTCCTAATGGTCATTGACGAAAGCCATGTTACATTGCCTCAGATTAGAGCCATGTATGGCGGAGATCGTTCACGAAAGGTGAATTTAGTTGACTATGGATTTCGTTTACCAGCAGCCCTTGATAATCGCCCATTAAAGTTTGAAGAGTTCGAAACGATGATTAATCAAACTATCTATGTGAGTGCTACTCCGGCAGATTACGAACTTGCAAAAAGCGAAGGTATAGTTGCAGAACAAGTGATTCGCCCTACTGGACTTCTTGACCCAATCATCGAAGTCCGCCCAAGTGTTAATCAAATAGATGATTTGCTTGAAGAGATTGATAAAGTTGCAAAGCGTGACGAAAGAATCCTTGTTACCACACTTACTAAACGAATGAGTGAAGAACTACAAAAATACATGCTCAATGTTGGCATTCGTTGCCGATATATCCATTCGGATGTTGACACTCTTGAGCGCGTTGAAATTTTACGTGATCTCCGCTTAGGAAAGTTCGATGTCCTGATAGGAATAAATTTACTTCGAGAGGGTCTGGATTTACCAGAAGTTTCGTTGGTTGCTATACTTGATGCTGATAAAGAAGGCTTTCTTCGTTCAGATAGAGCACTTACACAAACAGCAGGTCGAGCCGCACGGAACATTAATGGTAAAGTAATCATGTATGCCGACAAAATCACTGATTCAATGCAACGAACTATTGATGAAACAGAAAGGAGACGAAAAAAACAAATAGCTTATAACTTCGACAACGGACTCGTACCGACAGCTCTTAATAAATCGCGCGCTTCCATTCTTGGACAAACCACAGTGATTGTGGATGCTAAAGGCAACTTAGTGAGACCATACGTTGAGAACGATACTATCAACTATGCTGCAGACCCAGTGCTTCAATACATGAGCAAGGACGAACTTCAAAAAGCTATTACTAAAACTCGTAAAGCAATGGACTTTGCTGCAAAGGCTTTCGATTTTGTTGAGGCTGCTCGACTCCGTGACGAAATGTTTGCATTGGAAAAATTTTTCTCAACCAAGTAAAACTTTATTATACGACATACAATTCATGTTGATGAAACAAATCTAATTTTTTTTGAAATTCTCCTTGCTTTCAGGAGTATAAACATGAAGAAATTTCCCTAATTCCTACGAAAACTAGTTAAGCTTAAAAATTTGAATGGATTGGTCTTTGTGTTTGTGGAATTTTGGTTGATGCTCGTTAGCTCGGTCGGTAGATGTTACAATGGTGTTTTCATCAATAAAAGAGACACCTTCAATATTAGCATAGATGAGTAGATTACCCGAGCCAACAATTCCATTTTTGTCGCCTTTCGGGAAATTATAAACAATACTATTGCCAACAGTCTTCCAAGCTGATGGGCTAAGAAGCCCAATATATAATTTAGCATCTTCCTGTGAGGTAACTGCAATTCGGTCGTAAAAAATGGTTATATCTGAATAATCACGAAACTTAACAGGAATATTGAATTCTGATACCCCTACCCATGTCTCCCCTATAAGTTGCATTACCACAATTGTACCCGTTCCTTCAACAAGACCAAGTAAATAGTTGATACTATTTCTATTAACAAAAGCAACACCTTCAAATGCCTTGTTTGCATTAACTTCGGTAAATATTGAGTTAGACCAATTAACATTTTCAAGAACAAATGACTGATCAAATTGATTGATACGAGGGGAATACAAACTATCCTTGGGCTGGCTTTCT
>CAIWDF010000175.1 GCA_903911435.1 uncultured Bacteroidota bacterium | reverse complement strand
AAGTATTTTATTTTTTTAAAAAAATAGTGATGAGCAAACCGAAAACAGAGATTTACATTCTCGGTTTCCAAGGAATTTCGTTGGCTTCCAAATCCACAGCGAGTTTGCGAGAGAGCACAAAAAGATAATCGCTCAATCGATTGAGGTATTTGATAACCAAATCGGACACATAACTGGTTTCGGAGAGTTGAGTGGTGATGCGTTCGGCCCTGCGGCAAACACAACGAGCGATATGGCAATAAGAAACGGTAGTATGTCCGCCTGGTAGAACAAACGACTTCATCACCGGTAGCTTTTCGTCCATTTTGTCCATTTCTTTTTCGAGGTATTCGATGTCTTCTTCTTTCAAATCAGGGATTTTTACCTTACTTACTTCAGGGTCGGAGGCCAATGATGCGCCAATGGTGAACAAACGGTCTTGAATTTCTATCAAACTATCTTTTACCTCTTGCTTGATGTCTTGATCGCGAATTAAACCAAGGTAGGAGTTGAGTTCATCAACCGTTCCGTACGACTCAATGCGGATATGGTGTTTCATCACACGTGTTCCTCCGAGTAAAGAGGTTTCGCCTTTGTCGCCTGTTTTTGTATATATTTTAAATGACATGATTTGTTTACGGAAATTTTGGTTTTACTCCTATTTCACCATTCGGTTGCCCACCGAAATGATGTTTTCGTTTTGATAATCTCGTTCTACTATACCATCTTTGAGCCTAACGATGCGGTGTGCATGCTGAGCGATGTCTTCTTCGTGCGTAACAAGGATGATGGTGTTTCCTTGTTTATGTATCTCTTCGAGCAGTGCCATGATTTCGATAGAAGTTTTCGAATCGAGGTTTCCGGTTGGTTCATCGGCCAGTATAATGGCAGGGTGATTGACCAAAGCCCTAGCTATAGCTACCCGTTGGCGTTGACCTCCCGATAGTTCGTTGGGTTTGTGCAGCATTCGGTCTTTCAATCCTACTTGTTCCATTACTTCTTTTCCTCTTTGCAATCGGTCGGCTTTGTTGAACCCTGCATAAACCAATGGAAGCATTACATTATCGAGTGCTGTTGAGCGCGGCAAAAGGTTAAACGATTGAAACACGAAACCAATTTCTTTGTTTCGCACTTCGGCCAATTGATTGTCGAGCATTTGCGATACCGCAATTCCATTCAATATATATTCTCCACTCGTAGGACTATCAAGGCATCCAAGCATGTTCATCAATGTCGATTTTCCGCTGCCTGATGGGCCCATCAAAGCAACAAATTCGTTTTTGTATATCTCCAACGACACATCCCGAAGGGCATGTATCGTTTCGGTGCCTATTTTATAGGCCTTGGCAATATTTTTTAATTGAATGATGGATTGCATATCGACAAAAGTAAGGTTTATTATTTAATTTGGAATTCATATTTTCGAATATCATGTTCGATGCTTTTTATTGATGTCGAATGTGGTTGTGTTTGCTCTTTTTTTTACAAAATAAAAAGAGAGCTTTGCATTGCTGCTCGGCTCTCTTAGGATGGATGCATGAGTGATGGAACAAGTGTTCTTCAGTTTTTTCAATTACCTCGGAACTACTACCGATTCAGGACTTGCCAATGGCGAAAGGCCATTCGGGTTGAACAAACCCAGTGCTGTTATTAGTTTAGTTCCTTCTTTTTGATTTTGAATGGTTGATTTGATAGTAGTAGCAAGGTCAACAAAAATGCTATCGCCATCGGCTGTTGTTATTTTTATTTGATTGTTTCCACTTTTCACAACGGCAATTTTGGAATTACTATAAGTGATGGCGACAGAAACTAATGCTAGTTTATCAGCATCACGACAGATATGGATTTCACCTGCATTCGTTGCAAATTCAAAATGAGCATTTGCAGGTTTAAATGGAGGACTGGTACGAGAAGTGTTAACGCTTGTGCCTCTTACTCCTGCTTTTGCCACTATGCTTCCATCGCCTTGTGCAACCAAATCAATGTAATCATAATTTTCATTCATCATTTTAATACAATCAGCCAATGTGGTTTCGTAAGTGTTCATGTTGGCATCGCTTTTATGGCGAAGTGCAAAATCTTTTCCAAGCTGCACCGAGGACGCTAGCACTGCCACTCCATTGTGTGGAATTAATGGGAAAACCAATGCATTATCTGTTATCGCATCGCCATGTGTGTACAAATAAGGACTACGTTCTGCTTCTTTTAGGCCTTCAAACTCTTGAAGGCAATTAATCATTTCTTTCATTTTTTTAAGTTTTTTAGATTTATACTAATTGTTGTTTTAAATTACCCCTATTATTATAGAGTGATTCATCCTTTTCGTTTAGCGTTTCTCGTTTTTGTCCAATACCTACCTTGTTTTAGGGTATTCCTCAAAAAATTTTTATCAGAGTTCCCTAAGTTTTCATCAAAGTTCCCTGCTTTTTCATCAAAGTTCCCTGCTTTTTCATCAAAGTTCCTAATGTTTTGCTTAAAGTTCCGAACTTCAGGCCAATTCTTCCGAACTTTGGTGTACACTTTCCGAACTTTGAATCAATTGTTCCGAACATTGCATCAAATGTTCCGAAGTTTTGACAAAACCTTCCAAGGTTTGGCGAAAATGTTCCAAGGTTTGGCAAAAAGTTACCGAACTCTGATAAAAACCTTCCAAGGTTTAACCCAAAAGGAGGGAGGAATGGAAAAAAAGATCCACGCTTTCACTAAAAAATAGAACCAACTATAAAAGAGGGTACAAAGGAAAAACAGGAAGGAGGTAAAAACAAGAAATTGTTTACGAAACTCAAAATTGTTTACGAACGATGAATGAAAGAAGATTATACCATTTGACGAAATGAGGTTTTAATTCGTCTGAAATTCTATGGTTTTCGTTATCAAGCTGTATCATTTTGAGGCAGGTTGGGTCGAGTTCGAGGTCCATGTAAAGTATCGAAACGATAGTTAAGCGGTTTATTCGGAAAAACAAATCTGAGTGGAGCAGTTTTTCTGCCTCGCTCAAATTTTTCGACAACATGAAGCTTGTTTTGTCTTTAAAATGAACAAGGCAATACGACCCATTTCCGGTGATATGTGTGATTTCCCAAGCACCTACCTTCCTGCTTTTTTGTTGGCCTTTCAATTCAATTTTTTTCTCCATCATTAGTTTCAATGCTAGCGGGCCTCTTATGAAATGGTTCGTAATATCGAACACTATTAGGTTGCTATTCTCAAACACTGCTTCACATAAAGTTTTATTCAATTTGATAAAAACAAGATAGTCCTCGTTAGTACTATCCATTTCTATTGGCTCGATAAACGATGCTTGTTTTCCGTTTATACTCACGAGGCATTCAATTTCTTTTTTCATAGTTGATGAAGTATTAGAAGGTTAAAATTGTTTTTGAAAAACTAGAATTACAAAAACAAAGTATTATTCAGTTAATTATTCGAACATAAAACAAATGATTATTTGACTACAAATTTAATGAAAATAAGTATTCGAAAAATGATGAAACGAAGAATTT
>CAIWDF010000174.1 GCA_903911435.1 uncultured Bacteroidota bacterium | reverse complement strand
TTAATCAAACTAATTATTCTTCACGATTTGTCCATCAACAAACACTCAGAAGCCAATAACTAAAGCACTAATGACAGCACAAAAAAACAATCCACTCCATGGTATCACACTAGAACAGGTATTAAATTATTTGGTACAAACCAAAGGGTGGGACTATTTGGGTGAGCAAATAAAAATTAATTGTTTTATAAAAGACCCAAGCATCAAATCAAGTTTGACGTTTTTACGTAAAACGCCTTGGGCTCGAGAAAAAGTGGAAAGTTTGTATCTCTTTGTTATTCGAAAAGAAAATAAAGCGAAAGAACTATAAATTCAAAACAGTCAGTATTCTCCTTTACAATTGGGTTTGATTAAATGCAAAAAACCCCTTGCAGAATATGCGAGGGGCTTTTTGTTTATTGTCGAAGGCTATTTAAATTAATGACTAACGACTAATTTTTCGGTGTACACCACTCGTCCTTCCGCATCAATCAGTCTTACAAAGTACAGACCTTTGTTAAGTGTTTCGATATTGATAGTAGAAGTAGTATTGTTCAACGTGGTATTGATGACACAGTTGCCCAACACATCATATACTTCGCATTTCAAATTCGATGAACTTACTTGCTCATCATCCACCATCAATGTGAATGTTGTATACGCAGGGTTTGGATAAATGCTGAATGATGTTTTGTCATCTAAGCTATTCGGAGCGGCACAAGCCGAAAGTGTAATGGCTTTGTAAGCACTGTTTCCACAAGCATTTTGAGCATATACCCTTAGTTGGCCAGAGACAAAACTTGGAGAACTTATCACCACTGTGATAGTAGAAGTGCCTTGTCCAGTAGCGAAGGTAACTCCACTAGGCAATACCCAAAGGTAACTAGTAGCACCCGCCACAGGGCTTACGCTATATGTATATGAACTCAAAGGACAAACAATCAACGAACCTGTGATGGCAGTTGGTGCAGCAGGTGTTTTATTTACAGCTAATGAGCGCAAAGCACTGTAGGTACAACCATTGAAAGCACTCACACTTACATTACCAACCATTGGATTGGTAAAGGTAGCCACAATACTATTGGTGCCTTGTCCGAAGCTAACAGTAGCACCAAGTGGTAAAGTCCATGAGTACGAAATGGCACCAGACACTGGAGCCACCGAATAAGCAGCTGAGGACACACCACAAGTTACTGTCGGTCCGGTAATCAATCCTGGAGTTGCAGTAGCTGATGTTAATGCCAATGATTTAACTGCACCAATACCGCAGCCATTCACTCCTCTTACAGAGATGCTTCCAACAGTAAATCCAGAGTTCAGAAGGGTGATGCTATTTCCAGAAGCCGTTAATTGACTAAATCCAGCTGGCAATGTCCAACTATAGCTCGAAGCACCTGGTATTCCTGTTGCGGTATAAGTAATCGTTGATAATCCGCATACACTTAATAGCCCTGCTATACTTGTTGAAACAGCAGGAACACTTCCTACAACAGTGATGGCTGTGCCTGCTAAGCTACCACAAGCATTTACAGCGATAACTGATATGTTGCCAGCTGTGAAATTACTTGAAATAGCCACATTGATACTACTTGTACCCGTTCCACTAGTTATTGTGATACCAGCAGGAAGTGTCCAGTTATAAGATGTAGCGCCAAACGATGTAGCTGAATAATTAGCAGTAGTTAATCCACACAACGAAGTCGGTCCGCTAATAGCCGAAGGTGTTTGAGGTTTTTTCGTAATCAAATAAGATGTAACCGCTGAAGTACCACAAGCATTAGTTGCAGAAGCAGTGATGTTTCCATTGATGGTTCCAGCAAGGTAAGAAGTATGAATGGACGATGTACCTTGACCAGAAGTAATTGAAATACCTGTAGGAACAGTCCATGTATACGAAACAGCGCTAGCGCTTGTCGCAGTGTAGACACCTGTAGACATGCCACATACTGCATTCGGACCACCAATAATAGGAGACACAGGAGCTGAAGTACAACCTCCACCACCTGATGAAGTAATCACAACATTGAACGAACAAGTTGCGGTACCACACGAGTTAGTTGCAGTGAGGGTAACCGTGGTTGTTCCAACATTGAATGACGAACCACTTCCCGTTCCTATACCTCCTCCTGTGGTAGCACCTGATAAGGAGTAAGAGATAGAAGGGGCAGGAGTGCCGCTGTAACTAGCTGTATAAAAAATGGTTGTGCTTCCTGAAGCTGTTGAAGCAGTTTGGTCGCTAGGACAAGAAATAATAGGTGAAGTATTTACAGTAACTACAGATGTAGCTGTATTGCTACATCCATTCGCATCTGTTCCGGTTAAGGTGTATGTGGAGCTCGAGCTTGGATAAAATGCAATTCCATCACTTATTCCTCCGCTCCATGAATAACTGTTGGCACCTAAACCATAAAGTATAGCAGGCCAACCTTCGCAAACTGCAAGAGTAGGAGAAGAAGTACTTACACTAGGTAATGCATTTACAGTAACCGTTTGACTTGCTGTGCTAGTACAACCTGATGTTGCATTTGTGCCGGTTACAGAATAGGAAGTAGATGTCGAAGGACTTACAATTATTGTAGAAGTAGTTTCTCCATTACTCCAAGAATAAGAACTACCGCCACTAGCAGAAAGTGTAGTTGAGGAACCAGCACATACCGAACCTGTTCCTGTGATGGAAATACTAGGTACTAAATTCATAGTGATTGAAATATTTGAGCAAGGTCCTGCTGCTACACATCCGCCTTCTGCTCTTGCATAATAAGCTGTTGTGGTGCTTGGACTAACTGATATTGATGTTCCAGAACCAATGGGAGTGCCGCCACAACTATTGGTATACCATTGCCAACTGGTATCATCGTTTAATGCACCACCAACAATGTTTAGTGTAACTGTTCCTGCTCCACAAATAGCTGGAGTAGGTGATGAGATGATAGGAGCAGTAGGAGCAGAGCAAGGTGTTATAGCAATACACTGGAAAGTATTGGTATTGATTGTAGTTCCATTACCAATTTGTCCGAAGTTATTTAACCCAGTTACACAAAGTAATAAACGGTCAACATGTATCACACAAGAATGATTGAAGCCACAGCCCATGCCTATGATGTTCGATTGAGAAGTAACATGAGTAGGAGTCGAACGAAAGGTATTGTCACCCAACCCTAATTGACCATTTGCGTTTTCACCCCAAGCATAGATGTCGCCATTGTTTACAATAGCGAAACTATGATAACTACCGCAATACACGGTCAATCCTTTTATACCTGATGTAGAAAAATAACTAATAGGAATTGGTGAATTGTGCGAGTTGGTTGTACCATCACCTAATTGGCGGTGACTATTATCTCCCCAAGAATAAATTACTCCGTTTGAAGTAACACCCAAGGCATGTGCTCCACCACCTGCAGCAGCTACCGAAATCCAATTGTTTGCAGCCACAGCGGTTACTTGTTGAGGACTAGTAAACTCAGTTGAAGTAGATCCAAGACCCAATTGACCACTGTTATTATTTCCCCATGACCATAAAGTACCGTCTGCTTTTATAGCCAATGTGAAATTTGCACCACATTCTACATCTACCCACGAATCTAAACTACCTATTTGAATAGGTGTTGTGTTAGGTGTTCCACCACTATTCCCATTTCCTAATTGACCAAACGAATTATTCCCCCAAGCCCACAACGTTCCATTTGCTTGAATTGCCATGGAGTAATTGTCGCCACACGACACTGCAATCCATGCGCTACCCACACCAATATTAATAGGAGTATCGTGCTCTGAATTGTCGACACTACCTATACCTAATTGTCCTGCAGTATTGTTACCCCAGGCCCATAGTGTACCATTTGCTTTTATTGCTAAACAATGACTTTGTCCACAAGCAAAACGAGTGAAATTACTTCCCGATACTTGCATTTGTATTGGAGTTAAATTCATAGCAATACCGTTTCCTAATTGTCCGAAACCATTATCACCCCATGCCCACAACGTTCCATCCGATTTGAGTGCAGCAGTAAATATATCACCACCTGTAACTTTCGACCAACCTAATGGTTCAATGCTTACATGGATTGGAGAATAGATATCTGTATTGTTTCCATTTCCTAATTGTCCTTTGTTGTTATATCCCCATGTGTATAATTTTCCATCAGCAGCTAAGGCATATGAACTGCCGTAACCACATTCCACATTAATAATATTAGTTAATGTAGAAACTTGTGTTGGTGTTGAGTGGGGACTGCTATCGTGGTTACCAGTGTTTCCAAGTTGTCCGTATTCATTGTTTCCCCAAGAAAACACTTTACCATCGGCAGTTACTGCTAATGTTTGCGTCACATTACTACTATTACCTGTTTGACCGCTTGCCATACCTACCCAAAAGTTTGTACCGCCTATTTGAACAGGTACACTTTGATTGGTGGTGTTACCATTTCCTAATTGTCCAGATTGATTGTTTCCCCATGCATAGAGTCTACCATTGTTTTGCAGAGCCATTACATCATCATCACCTGTTTCCACACTTATCCAATTGGTAGAACTACCTATTTGAATAGGTGAAAGCTCTTGAGAAGTTTGCAAACTATTTCCAAGTTGTCCACTGCTGTTGCTCCCCCATGTCCAAAGGGTACCATTCATTTGTATCGCGGCAACGTGATTGTTACCTCCTGAAACGATTCTCCAGTTGGTATTATTACCAACCATTGTCAATAGGTTTTCATTTTGTGATGAGTTGATACCCAATGCACCACTCGTGTTGGCACCACACGACCAAAGAGAACCATTGGCTTTAATAACATAGGTTTGTTTGGTTCCACAACCAATGCTTACCCAATCATTAGCACTTCCTATCTGTTGAGGAACATTGGAACTACCTGTTACCGAAGGAATACCTAATTGACCAAAGTCGTTGAGACCCCATGCCCAAATAGTACCATCTGATTTTAGTGCTATTACGTGTGTTGAACCAGTGTTGATGTCGACCCAATCACTTGCGTTGGTCGCTTCACGCACAGGGATATTACTATCACTATAAGTACCGTTTCCTAATTCTCCATCGGAGTTTTTTCCCCACGACCAGATTTCTCCATTTCGTATTTCTACAGAGAAACCCCAACCACCAACGATATGGTGAGCATTTCGTTCGACATTACTTCTACCTTTTGTGGTGGAAGGTGCAGGAACATTTCCTGAAAATAAGTTTAATGAAAAAAGTAAGAAAGACGCATTGAGCAGAGTGAGTAGAATTTTTTTCATAATATTTTTAAGAGTTAAAAGTTTGAATAATTATGGTGAACGTTCAAAATCGTTGGCTAAGATACTCAAAAAGTATTCATTCTCAAAAAAAAGATCAACTACACCCTCACCCCAAATATCAAAATATCATCTATTTGTTCTACCTCTTTTTTGTAGGCATAG